>CAXTFY010000288.1:0-7514 GCA_964243265.1 uncultured Acetobacteraceae bacterium
TCCATGCCGAACAGCATGACGCCGAGGAACCCGGCCTCCAGGAAGAAGGCGGTCAGCACCTCATAGGCCATCACCGGGCCGATCACCGGGCCGGCCTTGTCGGCGTATTGCGACCAGTTGGTGCCGAACTGGTACGACATGACCAGGCCGGACACCACGCCCATCGCGAAGCCGATGGAGAAGATCTTGATCCAGTAGCGGTATAGGTCGAGGTAGACCTGCTTGCCGGTCCGCAGCCACAGGCCCTCCAGCACCATGAGGTAGCTGGCCAGCCCGATGGAGAACGCCGGGAAGGTGATGTGGAACGCCACGGTGAACCCGAACTGGGCGCGGGCGAGGTGGAAGGCGTCGATCATGATGCGTCTTTCGCAGGGTCGTGGCCGCCCTTGCGGCCCACGAACACGGTGACCTTGTTCTTGATGTCGAGCAGCTTGGAGACGCCGGCGCCCAACGACAGCAGACGCTGCAGGCTGGCATTGTCGAGCCGCTGGACGTCATCCGCCCAGCCGGTCAGCAGCTCGATCATGTCGTGCATCTCACGCATCTTGTCCTGCGCGTGCCGCTCGGCGGTGGTGCCCGGGGTTTCCATCAGCACGTCGCGCAGCAGCGACAGCGTGGGGTCGACCTCGCGCTTGCGCCGTTCCTCGGCCAGGGTGCGGACGATCTGCCACACGTCGTCCGGCGCCTCGAAGAAGTCGCGGCGGTCGCTGGGCAGGTGCTTCTTGCGGACCAGGCGCCAGGCCTCCAGCTCCTTCATGCCCATGCTGACGTTGGAGCGTGACACGCCGAGCGCCTCGGTGATCTCCTCAGCGTTCAACGGGCGGTCCGACAGGAACAGCAGGGCGTAAATCTGGCCGACGGTGCGGTTGATGCCCCAGCGTCCGCCCATCTCGCCGAAGTGCAGCACGAACTTTTGGATGAGGGGTGGCAGGAGCATGGTCTTCAATGATTTCAGTGATTACTGAAACTTTAGATGGAACCGGCGAAGGTGGGAGTCAAGCGTTTTAGGGGCGCTGGGGCCTGGTTTCGCCCTCCCACACCGGCGGCTTGCTGCACCGCCGGTCATGCCAGCCGCCACCTACTCCAGCCCTTACGGAGCCGTCATTGCGAGCCGGTTTCGGCGTGGCGATCCAGGGGGGCGTGGGCTTGCGCTCCGGTCTGGCGGCCCCTGGATTGCCGCGTCGCAAGCGCTCCTCGCGATTACGGGCGGGGCAATGACGGGCGAAGGATGGGCAAACCGGTCAAGGATCGGCGGCGTCGCGAGGGCAAGTGACCGCCCGTCTCACCCTCGACCCGTCTGGCCGGTACCTTTACGCCGTGAATGAGAACAGCGACACCATCGTCGCGTTCCGGTTGGACGCGGCGACCGGCGCCCTGCCCCGTGGTACAGATCGGCAGACCGGCCTGCACCGTGTTCCCGCCCCCCCATCCCCAGCAGGAGAGCCAGGATGAAGCTAGGATTTGCCGGCCTTGGCCAGATGGGCCGGCCCATTGCGATGAACCTGCTGCGCGGCGGCGGCGACCTGGTGGTGAACGACCGCAGCGACCAGCACTTCGAGGCGTTCCGCCAGGCGGGCGCGCAGGCGGCACAGGACCTGGCCGAGCTGGCGGACGCCGAGGTGGTGTTCCTGTGCCTGCCCAACGCCGAGGTGGTCCAGCATGTGCTGCTCGGCGTGGACGGCCTGCTGCGCCGCATGGGCCGCGGCCAGGCCGTCGTGGACCTGAGCACCATCACCCCGGCCGCCACGGCGGAGATCGGCCGCCAGGCGGAGGCGGCCGGCGTCGCCTTCCTCGACGCCCCGGTGTCCGGCATGGAGGCCCGGGCGGTCGATGGCACCCTGACGGTGATGTGCGGCGGCGAGGCGGCGGTGTTCGACCGGGTGCGGCCGCTGCTGGAGCGGATCGGCACGACGATCCTGCACATGGGGCCGACGGGGAGCGGGCAGCTCACCAAGCTGGTGAACCAACTGCTGTTCGACATCAATGCGGCGGCGCTGGCCGAGGTGCTGCCGATGGCGGTGAAGCTGGGCCTGGACCCGGACCAGGTCGGCCAGGTGGTGAACACGTCCTCCGGGCGCAGCTATGCCTCGGAGTTTTTCGTCCCGCGCATCCTGCGGGGGCACTTCGGCGACGGCTACCCGATGGCGCATGCCTATAAGGACCTGGTGGGCGCGGCCGGGGTGTCGGCGGAGCACTGCATCCCGATGCCGGTGCTGGCGGCGGCGACCGCGACGTACCAGGCGGCGTTGCTGCAAGGGTACGGTGGGCAGGACAAGGGCGCGATGGTGCAGGTGTTCGAGGCGCTGCTCGGCGTGCAGGTCCGCAGCCGGCCCGGCCCGGCGCCAGCCGTGGAGGCTGCGGCATGACCGGGCGCACGACTGGGGCGCACGGCCTGGACCGCGGCCTGACCAACTATGGCGACCGCGACTTCGCCCGGTTTCTGCGGCGGTCGTTCGCGCGCTCCATGGGCCTGTCCACGGCGCTGCTGAACCAGCCGGTGATCGGCATTGCCGCCACGCCTTCGGACTTCAACAACTGCCACCGCGGGGTGGACGAGCTGGTGGAGGCGGTGTCGCGCGGCGTGCTGGCCGCCGGCGCGCTGCCGCGGGTGTTCCCGACGATCTCGCTCGGCGAGGTGTTCCTGAACCCGACCAGCATGATGTACCGCAACCTGATGGCGATGGACACCGAGGAGATGATCGGCGCCCAGCCGATGGATGCCGTGGTCCTGGTCGGCGGCTGCGACAAGACCGTGCCGGCGCAGCTTATGGGCGCGGCGTCGGCCAATCTGCCGGCGATCCAGCTTGTGACGGGACCCATGAGCACCGGGCGGCATCGCGGCGCGCGGCTGGGCGCCTGCACGGATTGCCGGGGATTTTGGGGCAAGTACCGTGCGGGCAGCGTGGACAGCGACGAGATCGAGACCGTCGAGGGCCGCCTGTCCGTCACCGCCGGCACCTGCGCCGTCATGGGCACCGCCAGCACCATGGCGTGCCTGGCCGAAGCGCTCGGCATGTCGCTGCCCGGCACCGCCGCCATCCCGGCCGTGCACGCCGACCGCCTGCGCGCCGGGGAGGAGGCCGGACGCGCCGCGGTGCGCCTGCTGCAGACCGGGATCACGCCGGCACAGGTGATCACGCCGCACTCGGTCGAAAATGCCATGCGGGTGCTGATGGCCATCGGCGGATCGACCAATGCGGTCGTGCACCTGGCGGCCATCGCCGGGCGGCTGGGCATCCGGGTCGGCTGGGACCGCATGAACGCCATCTCGGACGAGACCCCGGTGCTGGTGGACCTGAAGCCGGTGGGCGAGGGCTACATGGAGGATTTTCATACTGCCGGCGGCATGGGCGCCGTGTTGCGGGAGCTGCGCCCGCTATTGCACCTGGACACGGTGGACGTGGAAGGCCGCACCCTGGCCGAACGGCTGGACGAGCCGCTGGAGTGGGTGGACCGCGCGGTGATCCGCCCCTTCGCCGACCCGGTGTCGCCGGTCGGCGGGCTGATTGGCCTGACGGGCACGCTGGCCCCGGATGGCGCGATCTTCAAGCGCGCCGCCGCCACGCCGGCGCTGTTCGAGACCGAGGGACGCGCGGTGGTGTTCACCGGCCTGGAGGACCTGGCGGCGCGCATTGACGACCCGGACCTAGACGTGGCGCCGGGCGACGTGCTGGTGCTGCAGAACGCCGGGCCGCACGCGGCGGGGATGCCAGAGGCGGGCTACTTGCCGATCCCCAAGAAGCTGGCGCAGGCGGGCGTGCGGGATATGGTCCGCATCTCCGATGCGCGGATGAGCGGCACGGCGTTCGGCTCCATCGTGCTGCATGTCGCGCCCGAGGCGGCCATCGGCGGGCCGCTGGCGGCGGTGCGCAACGGTGACCGCATCCGGCTGTCGGTGGCGGAAAAGCGCATCGACCTGCTGGTCGATCCGGCCGAGGTGGGCCGCCGCCTGGCCGGCCACGTGCCGCCGCCTACGCCGGCCCGTGGCTATAAGGCGCTATACCGCCGCACCGTGACGCAGGCGCCGGAGGGCTGCGACTTCGACTTCCTGGCCGGGGAGCCGCGGTGATGCACGGGTGACACGCCTTCGATCCGGCGCCGGAGCCGCTGGACGTCCCGACCGATCATGCGGGCATTGTCATTGCGAACCGCGCTTGCGCCGCGGCAATCCAGAGGCAGCTGGCGCAGTCCTTGCGGCTGCTGGACTGCCGCGCCGAAGCCGGCTCGCAATGACGTTTGCTGAAGGAGGACGAGGACTCCCTATTCCGGCGCCTCCGTCGTGCGCGTGGGGTCCTTTTCCTCAAGGAAGCCCGCCAGCTCGTGGAAGAACTGCATGCGGTTCTTCTCCAGCATCACCGTATGCGTGCCCTCGCCGATCTCGACCCAGCGCTTGTACGGCGTGTGGGTGAGCTGGGTGAAGTAGGCCTGCGTCTGGTAGGTCGGCAGATCCGCATCCCACTCGGCATGCAGCAGCAGCGTCGGCACGCGGATGTCAGACGGCTGATACAGCGGCTTGCCGGCCAGCCAGTAATCGCGGCTGTCCTGCGCCACGCCGTTGGGCGCGCGCAGCACCGGCGGGGTCTGCCGGGCGCCGGCCGGGTCGGTGGCGAAGGTGGCGTCCGCCCACTGGTCGAACCAGCCCGGTGGGATCAGGTCGGCCCGCTTGTCGGCCGGCACCCCCATCAGCCAGCGCGCCAGCGTCGCATCCCGTGTCACCGTGCGGTACGCGCCGAGCGGCGGCGCGTCGGCGGGGACCTTGTCGGTGCTCAGCCACTGCGGCGCATACAGCACCAGGCGCTCGACCTTCTCGTTATGCGCCGAGGCATAGAGGCCCATGATCGACGTGCCCCAGGACCAGCCCATCAGGTTTATCTTCGCCACACCCCGGCGCTGCTGGATGAAATCGACGGTGGCGGCGACGTCGCGCGCGGCCTCGGCGGTCGAGGTGACCGGCTTGCCCTCCGCCGGCGGCCGGTCCATCGCCGCCGGGCGGGTGGAGCGGCTGTAGCCGCGCACGTCCACCAGCCACACGTCCCAGCCGCGGGCGGCCAGCATGTCCATCATCGACGCGCCGCCGACGGGCAGGTCGAACGAGGTCTCCGCCGGGTAGGTCGCGCCGTGCACGAACAGCAGGATGCGCTCGGGGCCGAAGCGCTGCGCCCCGGCGGGATGCTTCTCGCGCACATAGAGCTGGATGCCGGGGTCGGAGGGGACGGTGTACTCCGCCATCTCGGTCCCGGCCGCCATCGCTGCGCCGCTCCAAGACACTCCTGCAACGACGAGGCCGGCGCGCAGCCAATATGACAAGTGGACCATGCTTTCCCCCTTGTGCGCCCTGTTGCTCCGGGCGCCCGGTGCCGGCAAGTCTGCGCAGGCAACGCGGAAAAGCCAACTGGCATTCGCGTCAGCAGGCGGGGACCATGGGGCACGGCTGATCGTGCCGGGTCAGGGTCATGCCAAGGGCCACCTGCGACGACCCTTACGCCACTGAGTCGGGTCCGCCGCCGTCATTGCGAGCCGGGCGTTCGGCGCGGCAAACCAGGGATGCACGGGCTGTGCCGGTCTTGCACCCTTTGGAGTGCCGCGTCGCAAGCGCTCCCCGCAACAACGGGTGGGGCGGTGACCCGCACTGCCGGGCAGCCAAACCCATGCATTACTGTCCACGCCTAACCTCGCCTGGTTACCGACCTTGAACCCAGCGAGCGGCGTCAGATCAGGATGAGGGCTTGCTGTCCCGACGGCGTCCGTACGGCCGGCGGACATACTTTCCACCTTCTCCGTTAATGAAACGTGCTTGCGGCGTTGTATTGGTAGGTGCCTATCCCCGAGCCGTTTGGCCGGTTGTTGGTGTTGCGGAACCCGGCCGCCGTACCAGCGATCGCTGGCGTCATGCCGACTGTCAACAGGCTGGGGATGGTGGCGTTCGCGGTTGGGAACTTGACCACGAAAGCGCCGGCGCTCATATGGTCGGCGTGCACGAACAGGGAGCCGACCAGCACGTTGGATGGCCGCTTCGGTGCGTTGAAGGTTACCGTTGCAGCATCGGTGCCAAAGTTTTCCATTGAACCGATTTGGAGCACGGCGCTGCTATCGAGCTGCAGCAGGGATGAACCAGGATACTGAACCAACGAGGTTGGATGAACCGTGCTCCACTTTGAGCCGAAGGTTCGAAGGCTGCCAAACTGGCCCGTCACCTGGGCGGCAGCCCCGGTGTTGACGCGGATGCAATACACCACGCTGTCGCATGAGATCTTACCCGCTTGGATGCCGGTGGTTGTTCCATCGGCATCGTCGGCCATGTAAAGCACCGCGCGCAGGCCGAAGCCAAAGATGTCTTCCCAAAAAGGCGTGTCGTTCCGGTAGCTTGCGACGACGTAACCATGCTCCTGGCCGTAGGCCATGACCGGGTCTGCTGACGACCAGTATGGCCAATCGTGCACGTCGGTGATGCGGCTCACGTCATAGCTTTCGTGGACTTCGAACATGGTGTTGAAGACCTGGCCGCGGATGTCCTCGAAGTTGGTGCGGCCGGAATGGTCCACATGGAAACCCTGATTGATACCGTCCAGCATGATATGCCGGAAAATGTTACCAGGGGAGCCTTTCACCGAGAAAGCATAGTAAAACGGGGCTGGAGACCACGTGCTTGGCGTATAGCCCAGGATATGGGGGCTGGCTGAGCCTGCAGGAAACGATGGGTCGTAGTTGGCGGTTGGCGGCGCTGGTTGGCTTGGTTCGGCGACGCCAAAGTTCTCGAAAACGCTGCCGGCGCCAGCGGTGACATTGATGGGCGAGGCAAGGGTGCCGGAGAAGCCTGGCCCAATGTCGAGCCATGTCCCAGCCGCTGCGTAATTGGCGCCTGCCTGTTCCTCAAACCCCTGGCCTTGCCAATTGGCCATGCAGTTCTGGGTGATGGGCGAGTTGATCTTGTAACGGCGCGCATAGAAGGCCAGGGTCCTCCCGGTGCCGGCGCAGGCGGCATCGATGGCGCGTTGGATCGAGGGTGCGTCGTCCAAGCCGTCAGAGGCTTCTTTGTAGGCGTCGGGCACCAGAGTCATCGGCCGCGGTGCCGCTTGGGACAGCGTCCCTTGGCCTGGCGCCGCACCGGCGTCCGCCATGGTCGGCACGTTCGGGATCGAGTCGCCTGGGACTGCAGGGGAGTAGGCGTTTGCGCTGCAGCACAGCATGTATAGGCATGCCGCCGGGACGGATCGTTTTACTATCTTGTTGCTCACTTGAGTTCCGCCGGAAGGTTCAGCCATTTAGCCAGAAAGAGATTATCCGAAGATCGTAGAGTCGCAAACCTGGGCATTCCTACTAAGTGAAGGCCGCTTTCAAGAAGTCTCCGGCAACCGGCGCACCGGGCAGGGCGGCGGGAGATCAATGACGAGGCGCCCTAACTGCTGGACCAGGCGCTGCAGGTGGTCACCGCGGGCTGCTGAGCCTACGCCAAGGGAGGGCATGCCGTTCGCGTCCCTGGCCGTCCGCGGGGACTTGGGTACAGCCCCTGGATA
>CAXTFY010000289.1:0-7415 GCA_964243265.1 uncultured Acetobacteraceae bacterium
CGCACCCGCATGATGCCGTGCAGCGCCCCCGAAGGCTCATAGCGGTGGCATGAGCCGAACTCCGCCATGCGCAGCGGCAGCTCGCGGTAGCTGCGCAGGCCGTGCTTGAAGATCAGCACGTGGCATGGGCAGTTCATCGGCTTCAGCGCCAGCGTGGTGTCCTCGTCCTCGACGCGGGCGATGAACATGTTCTGCTTGTAGTTCTCCCAGTGCCCGCTCGCCTCCCACAGCCGGCGGTCCACGAGCTGCGGCGTGCGCACCTCCTGGTAGCCGTGCGCCTCCAGCCGGCGGCGCATGTAGGCCTCGGCCGTCCGGTACAGCCGCCAGCCCTTCGGGTGCCAGAACACGCTGCCGGTCGCGGCCTCCTCGATGTGGAACAGGTCCATGTCGCGGCCGATGCGGCGGTGGTCGCGGCGCTCCGCCTCCTCGAGCTGCAGCAGGTAGGCGTCCAGCTCCTTCTGGTCGCGCCAGGCGGTGCCGTAGATGCGGCTGAGCATGGCGTTGCGGTGGTCGCCGCGCCAATAGGCCCCGGCCACTTTTTGCAGCTTGAACGCCGTGCCGACGTCGCCCGTGCCGCGCATGTGCGGCCCCCGGCACAGGTCGATCCAGTCTCCCTGCTTATACAGGGTGATGGTCTCGGTGCCCGGCAGGTCGCGGATCAGCTCGGCCTTGTAGGACTCGCCGCGGTCCTCGAAGAAGCGGATCGCCTCGTCGCGGTCCCACACCTCGCGCTCGAACGTGGCGTTGCGCGCGACGATCTGGCGCATCCGGGCCTCGATGGCCGGGAAATCCTCGGGCTTGAACGGCTCGTTGCGGGCGAAGTCGTAATAGAAGCCGTTCTCGATGTTGGGTCCGATGGTGACCTGCGTGCCGGGGTACAGGCCCTGCACCGCCTCGGCCAGCACGTGGGCGGCGTCGTGGCGGATCAACCCCAGGGCGTCGGGGTCCCTGCGGGTGACGAACATCACGGCGGCGTCGTGCTCGATCGGGCGGGACAGGTCCTGCAGGGCGCCGTCCACGCGCATGGCCAAGGCAGCGCGCGCTAAGCCAGGGCCGATGCTCGCCGCCAGGGTGGTGCCGGTCACCGGTGCGTCGAAGCGGCGAACCGAGCCGTCGGGCAGGGTGATGGCGGGCATGGAGGCGGGTCCTTGGTTCGAAAAGACGGGGATGCGAGAGGACAGGTCGTATGGCCTCGCGCCGCGGCGGCTGCAACCCTTTCTGGCGTCGGGGCTGCCAGGCTTTTGAAAATGCGGCCGGAGCTGGCTCCGGCACAGCCTTCTCCCTCTCCCTCCGGGAGAGGGCCGGGGTGAGGGAAGCGGCAAGGACCATTCCCTTGATGACGCGGGCGCCTGGCTCCGCTTCTTTCCTGGCCAGGTCGGGTCCGGTCGGCCTGCTCCCCCGGCCCTTCCGCAGGAAGAGGGAGCAGGCAAGCGTTACCCCTACGCCACGCCGCGCCCGCCGGCGCTACTCCAGCAGCTCGCGGTAAACATCCAGCGTCGCCGCCTGCATCGCAGCCGCCGTGTAGGTGGCGCAGACAGCCGCGCGCGCGCGTTCTCCCAGGGCCTGCCGGTACTCGGCCGGCATCCACAACGCATGGTCGATCGCCTCCCGCAGCGCCGCCGCGTCGCCCGGCGGCACGCGCCAGCCCGTCACCAGGTGCTCGACCGTCTCCGCCGCCCCGCCATGGTCGGTGGCGACCACCGGGCGGCCCATCGCCTGCGCCTCGATCACGGTGCGGCCGAAGCCCTCCGGGTCGGTGGAGGCGCTCACCACCACATCGGCCAGCATCATCGCCGCCGGCATGTCGTCGCAGTGGCCCACCAGGCGCACGCGGTCGGCGATGCCCAGGGCGGCGGCCTGCCGCTCCAGCTCCTTGGCGAACTGTCCACGGCCCTTGACGCCGCCGACCAGGACGCAGCAGGCGTCGTTGCGCTCCAGCCCGGCCATCGCGTCGATCAGCACCGGGGCGCCCTTCCACCGGGTCAGCCGGGCCGGGAGCATCACCGTCGGCGCGCCGTCCGGCACGCGCCAGGCCTGCGCCAGCCGGGCCAGCCGAGGGGCGGCGATGCGCTCCGGATCGAACAGCGCGGGATCGACGCCGCGCGGGATGACGCGGATGCGCGCGGGATCGACGCCGTGCCGCAGCACCAGCACCTCCGCCACATACCGGCTGATGGCGATGACCCGCTCGCCATAGGACATCACCGCGTTGTAGCGCCGCTTGCCCGGCAGGTCCTCGTTGTAGACCCCGTGGTAGGTCGTCACGAACCGCGCCCCGGTGCGCCGCGCGGCCAACCACGCCGACCAGGCCGGCGCGCGGGAGCGGGCGTGGACGATCGACACCCCCTCCGCCCGGATCAGCGCCGCCAGCCGCCCGGCGTTGCGCCAGATGGTGGCGGGGTTCTTGCTCGCCAGCGGCATCGCGACGTGCCGCCCCCCGGCCCGCGCGATGGCCGCGACCATGCGCCCGCCCTCGCTGGCCACCAGCGCCGTCCCCCCCGCAGCCACGACGGCCTGGGCGACCTCGACCGTTCCGCGCTCGACCCCGCCGGCCTCCAGTCGCGGCAGGACTTGCAGGATGACGGTGCCGGGTGGAAGCGGGCGGCCAGGTGGGAGCAGGGGGCCGGGTGGGAGCGAAGGCATCCCGGCGCTATAACACCGGCCATCACCGGGGGGCACCCATGCACGGGCACACGTGACGCAGGAAACCAGGCAGGAAGCAGGCAGGACCGACCGGGGCGACGGCGTGGAGCTGGCCTGGGTCCGCACGCCCGGGCGCGGGCCATGCACGGTGTTCCTGCCGGGCTACCACAGCGACATGCAGGGGGCGAAGGCGCTGGAGGCCGAGGCGTTCTGCACCGCGCACGGCCTGGCCTGCCTGCGGCTGGACTACTCCGGCCACGGCGCCAGCAGCGGCGCCTTCACCGACGGCACCATCGGCCGCTGGACCGACGACGCCCTGCTGCTGATCGACCGCCTGACCACCGGGCCGCTGCTGCTGGCCGGCAGCAGCATGGGCGGCTGGATCGCGTTGCTGGCGGCACTGGCCCGCCCGGACCGCATCGCCGCCCTGGTCGGCCTCGCCGCCGCCCCCGACTTCACCGAGGAGCTGATGTGGGCCGCCATGATGCCCGCCGAGCGCGCCCAGCTCGACCGCGACGGCGTGCTGCACCTGCCCAGCCAGTACGGCGACCCCACCCCCGTCACCGCCGCGCTGATCCAGGACGGCCGCCGCCGCCTGTTGATGGACCGCCCGATCCCGCTGCACTGCCCGGTGCGCCTGCTGCACGGGATGCGCGACCCCGACGTACCCTGGGAAACCAGCCTGCGCCTGCAGGGCCGCCTGCAATCGGACGACGTGCAGGTGCTGCTGATCAAGGACGGCGACCACCGGCTGTCCCGCCCGGCCGACCTGGCGCTGCTACGCCGGACGCTCGGCGGCCTCCTGCTGCAGGATGGCGCGTAGGCCCTCGCGGTAGTTCGGATAGGCCCAGCGCAGGCCCAGCGCCGCCTGCGTCTTGACGCTGCTGACCCGGCGGTTCTCGGCCCAGAAGCTGCGGGCCATCGCGCCCATGCCCGGCAGGGCGTCGGCATAAGGCACCAGCGGCGGCGGCTCCACACCGAGCAGCCGCGCCGCCTCGGCCGTGGCGTCGGCGCTGGCGGCCGGCTCGTCGTCCACCAGGTTGAGCACGCGCAGCCCGCCCCCTTCAGCCTTGGGCAGGCGATCCTGCCCCGCCGCGGCCACGACGGCGGCGGCGATGTCGTCCCGGTGGATGCGGCCGAACAGGTGGCCGGGCTTCAGCACCCGCCGCGCCGTGCCGGCCCGCAGGTCGTCGAACGCCGACCGGCCAGGGCCGTAGATGCCAGCCACGCGAAATATGTCCACGGCGCAGCGCGCGCAGGCCGACACCCAGGCGTCCTCCGCCGCAATGCGCCGCCGCCCGCGGTCCCCGGTCGGCGCGGGCGGCGTGTCCTCGTCCACCCAGCCGCCGTCACGGTCGCCATAGACGCCGGTGGTGGACAGGTAGCCGGCCCAGCGCAGGTGCGGCGCCGCGGTGATTTCCGGACCATAGCGGGCCAGGGCGGGATCGCCGCCCTCCGCCGGGGCGGCGGTCTGCACCAGGTACGTCGCGGCGAGCACGGCCGGGGCGGCATCATCGAATGGGATCAGCTCCACCCCGGCCGGCGGGCGCAGGCGGCCGGGATCGCGGCTGGTCGCCGTCACCTGCCATCCCAGCCCCGCCGCCAGCGCCGCGATGGCCGTTCCGGTGTAGCCCAGCCCAAAGACGAGGAGGTGTCGTGTGTCCATGCCGGACCCTAACGGGCTTGCCGCCTGCCGGGTTTGCCGCCTGCCGGGTTTGCCCGTAGGCGCGAGCCGGGCTATGCTGGGCCGAAGATGAAGAAAGCCGTGCTCATCATTGGTGCGGTCGTGATCGCATCAGCAAACATGGCCCCGCTGCGGGCCGGCGAACCCGCTGCACCCGGCCCGGACGAGCCTGGTGCCGGGGCGTCCGCCGCTGCTGCCCCTGACGATCAGGACCTGCCGGTCCCGCCGGTGCCGCCGCGCATCGCCGAGGGACCGGATTACGACCGCTGCATGGCGATGCTGGACGACGACCCGACGGGCGCGCACAGCTTCGCCGACGCCTGGGTCGCGACCGGCGGCGGAGAGGCCGCGGCGCACTGCCTGGCGCTGGCCGACGTGGCGCTCGGAGAGGCCGCAAGCGGGGCGGAGGCGCTGGACAGGCTGGCCGTCGCAAGCAAGGCCCCAGCCGCCGCACGGGCCGCCGTGTTCGGCCAGGCTGGGCAGGCGTGGCTGATGGCCGGCGACATGAACCGGGCGTTCGCCTCCACCACGCAGGCCCTGACGCTGACCCCGGACGACCCGGACCTGCTGATCGACCGCTCCGTCGCCGCCGCCAATCTGGAGCATTACCGGGATGCCGTGGAGGATTTGAGCCATGCCCTCGACCTGGACCCGCGGCGCCCGGATGCCCTGGTGCTGCGCGGCGCCGGCTGGCGGCACCTGAACCAGATGGACCTGGCGCGCGACGACGTTGACCGCGCCCTGGTCCAGGACCCCGACAGCCCGGACGCCCTGCTGGAACGCGGCATCCTGCGCCAGCGCCGCGGCGACCGCGCCGGCGCGCGCGCGGATTGGGAGCGCACGGTGGCGCTGGACCCCGACGGCGCCACGGCGGACCTGGCGCAGCAGAACCTTGAGTTGCTAGAAGCCGGTCCCGACCGGAGATGACCCGGCGGGCGATGACCCCGCGGGCAATACCCCCCCTTACCCCTAGGAAGACGTGTTCATGAGTGGCTACAAGGAAGGCAAGTTCAGCGACCGGGCGGCCACTGCCGCCGCCGCAAAGAAGGCCCTGATCGAGAAGTTCAAGGCAAAGCCGCCCGCCGACGACCCGGCCGTGCTGGCCCGCCAGGCAGAACGCAAGGCCATCGCCGAGGCCCGCGATGTCCGCGCCGCCGAGCGCAAGCTGGCCAAGGAGGCCGATGCCGCCCGCAAGCTGGCCGAGGACCAGGCGCGCAACGAGGAGCTACGCCTGCAAGCCGAGGCCGAGGCCGCCCGGCTGGTCGAGCTGGCCCGGCGCGACGAGGAGATCAAGGCGCAGCGCAAGGCGGAGCGCGATGCGAAGTATGCGGCGCGGAAGGCGCGTCGCTAGGACCCCAAGCACGCCGCGCGCAGGGCGCGTCGTTGGGACCCCAAGCACGCCGCGCGAGGCGCACCATCGAGGCATGGCGCGCCGTTAACGCACGCGCGGGCTAGAAGTCCAGGTCGGCGTAATGCGCCGGCGGGATCACCCCGGGCACGCGGTCCTGCAGCAACGGGCGGAAGCTGGGGCGCGACTTGACCCTGGCATACCAGTCCCGGGCCGGCGGCGAGATCGACCAATCGACGTCGCTGGCGAAATCCAGCGCCGACAGGTGCGCCGCGGCGGCGAAGTCCGCCAGGGACAGCGCGTTGCCGCCCAGCCACTTCCGGGTCTCCGCCAGCCAGCCGATGTAGCCGAGGTGATGGCGCATGTTGGCATATCCGGCCCGCAATGCCCCAGCCTCCGGGTTGCCACGGCCCAGCAGGCGCTTCATGAACTTCTCGCCCAGCAGGTTGACGGTGACCTCCTGCGCGAACTTGCCGTCGAACCAGGCGACCAGCCGGCGCACCTCGACCCGCTCGGCCAGGCTGCGGCCCAGCAGGGGCGTCGCAGGGTAAGCCTCCTCAAGGTATTCGCAGATCACGCCGGAGTCGGCGACCACCAGGCCGTTCTCCTCCACCAGGGTGGGAACGGTGTTGGCCGGGTTCATCTCCAGGTATTCGGGCCGCCGCTCCCAGACCTTCTCGGCCCGCATCTCGAACGGCAGTTTCTTCTCCGCCATCACCAGGCGAACCTTGCGGGAATATGGGGAGAGCGGAAGCTGATATAGGACGCGCATGTCAGCGGGTTATGACACCCGCAACACGGACGGCCAACGGGAGATTAGCCTTCCCGCCTGCTCCCTCCTCCTCCGGGAGAGGGTCGGGGTGAGGGAACGGGCAAGCGCCACCGTCAACAGGATAGGGACGGCGTGCAGCCCGTCGCTTCGCCGCCGAGCCCCCCACCCCGGCCCTCTCCCGAAGCGAGAGGGAGAAGAAAGCATTACGCCCGCAAAGCCTCCACAGTGTCGGACAACGGCACCGGCAAGTACTTCACGTACTCCTTCGGCACCACCTGCCAGAACTGCCCGCTCATCCGCGCCCACTCGTGCAGCATCCGCGCGGCATAGGCGCTGCCGGTCTCCTTCACGTGCCGCTCCACCAGGCCGCGCAGCACGCCCTCCCAGTGCGCCGACGCCAGCCGCTGCCAGGTCAGGCTATCCGGGTTCACCCGCTGCTCGAACAGGTTGTCCGGGTCGAACACGAACGCCATCCCCCCCGTGAACCCGGCGCCGAAGTTGTCGCCGACCCCCCCAAGGATCGCCACCGTCCCCCCTGTCATATACTCGCAGCCGTTGCTGCCGCAGCCCTCCACGACCGCGATCGCCCCGCTGTTGCGGACCGCAAACCGTTCCCCGACCTGTCCAGCCGCAAACAGCTCCCCCGCCGTAGCGCCATACAGCACCGTGTTGCCGATGATGGTGTTGTCCTGACTCCGCAGCGGACTGCTCGGCGCCGGGCGCACCGTGATGCTGGCCCCCGACAGGCCCTTGCCCACATAGTCGTTCGCGTCCCCCAGCACCTCCAGCTTCAGGCCCTGCACCGCGAACGCCCCCAACGACTGCCCGGCCGACCCGCGCAGCCGCACCGTGATGTGGTTCGGCTGCAACCCCGTCATCCCGTACTGCCGGGTGATGCGCGACGACAGCTTGGTGCCGATGGCCCGGTGCGTATTGCGGACGTTGTACTGCAACTGCATCTTCTCGCC
>CAXTFY010000290.1:0-7384 GCA_964243265.1 uncultured Acetobacteraceae bacterium
CTCGGCGAACTCCAGCAGGCGGGTGCGGCTGGTCAGGTCCCACTCGCGCCAGGGGGCGATCACCTTGATGTCGGGCTTCAGGGCGTAGTAGGCGATCTCGAACCGCACCTGGTCGTTGCCCTTGCCCGTCGCACCATGGGCGACGGCGTCGGCGCCGACCATCTCGGCGATCTCGATCTGGCGCTGCGCAATCAACGGGCGGGCGATGCTGGTGCCCAGCAGGTACTGCCCCTCATACAGCGCGTTGGCGCGGAACATCGGGAACACGAAGTCGCGGACGAAGGTCTCGCGCAGGTCGTCGATGAAAATCTCCTTGACGCCCATCCCTTCGGCCTTGCGGCGGGCCGGCTCCAGCTCCTCGCCCTGGCCGAGGTCGGCGGTGAAGGTGACGATCTCGCAGCCATAGGTGGTCTGCAGCCAGCGCAGGATCACGCTGGTGTCCAGGCCGCCGGAGTAGGCGAGCACGACTTTCTTCACATCTTTGGCGGGCATGGGGGACCTTTGGGGCTGACCCATCACGGCTACCCTATCGCAGTGAGCATCGGCAAGCCGTAGGGTGCTTCCACGCAAGGCGTCCTGCTCACAGCATCAGGAGCAAGCCGTTGCTGGGAGCTGTCGCCGTGCCCAATTTGGAACACCCCGCCGCCACCCCGCTCGACCGCGCCTGGCAGGCCGCGTTCCGCCTTGGCTTCCCGCTCGCCTGCGCGTGGTGGCGGCTGCGGCGGCCCCCGCACCAGGGTGCCCTGGTCGCGGTCCATGCCGGCCCGTCGCTGCTGCTGGTGCGCGCGTCCTACCGGGCAGCCTGGTCGTTCCCCGGCGGCGGCATCCACCCCGGCGAGGCGCCCGAAGCCGCCGCCCGGCGCGAACTGGCGGAGGAGACCGGCCTGGCCGCGCCGGTCCTGCATCCGGATGGCGTACTGTGCGGCCCCTGGGACGGCCGCCGCGACCGGGTTCACTTCTTCACCCTGCACCTGGACCGCCTGCCGCCGCTGCGGCTGGACAACCGGGAGATCATCGCGGCCCGGCTGGTGCCGGTGGACGTGGCACGCCGGATGCGGCTGACTGGTCCGGTGGCGGCCTACCTGCAGGCCTAAGCAGACTTGCGCAGCCTGGCGATGAATGGCTGCCGATGGAGCCAGGCTGGGCAAGCCTGCTTCAATACGATCTGTGTGCAAACCTGAATAGGTCTGCCTAGCCCCGCGGCGGCGCCTGGCGCGGCTTGTTCTCGAACGCCGGCGGTTCCGGCGCCATGCGCTGCACCACCTGCAGCAGGGCTGCCTTCGCCGAGAAGTCCAGCCTGCGGTAGGCGCGCAGCAGCGCCTCCTCGTCGCCTGCCAGCAGGCCCAGGCTGCCCTGCTCGTCCGTCACCAGCTCGTCCGGCACCGGGGTATCGGGGTCCAGCCCGACAAGGTAGCTGACCGAGGTCGCCAAGGCCTCCGCCAGCCGCACCAGGCGCGGGCCGCGCGGCGGCGGGCCGCCACCCTGCAGCTTCATCAGGAAGTCCGCCGGCAGCCCGGCCGTGCGGGCCGCTGCCTCTGGCGTCAGGCCCAGCCGGTCGAGCCGGCCCTGCACGCGCTCGGCGAACTCTGCCGGTCCCTCTGTCAACAGCGGGCTGCCATCAGGGACCCGGCATCAGGTCAGGTCCGGCGGAGGGCCGCGCCAGTCCAGGATCTTCCACACGCCGTCCGCCATCGCGACGCCCTTCTCGCCCACCCGCATCACCCCGCGCAGGAACACCAGGCTGCGCGTCGTGCGCACCACCTCGGCCTCGACGACCGCGAACTCCCCCAGTTGCATCGCGCCCAGGAACTGCACGTTGAGCTGCACCGTGGCGCAGGGCCGCCCGCCGCCGGCCGCCCACGCCGCATTGCCCAGCGCCACGTCGAAGGCGGTGGCCAGCATGCCGCCATGCACCACGCCGCGCTTGTTGCCATGCCGCGCGTCGGCGGTGAAGCCGCACAGCGCGGCGCCGCCGCCCGGCGGCATGTAGAAGGGTCCGACATGGCTGCCGAATGCCTTGGTCGGGCGCAGCACCCAGCCCTCCGGCGCCGCTCCACGGTCCGTTGCCATGTCGGTCAAACCCTGCTCATCCAATCCTCGATCACCTGCGCCAGCGGTCCCGGCGCGTCCAGCGGGATCATGTGCCGGCTGTCCGGCAGGATCGTCAGCACCGCGCCGGGGATGCGCTCCACTACCTCCTGCCGCAGCAGCGGTGGCGGGATGTTGGCGTCGTCGGCTGCGGCCACCACCAGCATCGGGACGTCGATGGCCGACGCCAACTCCGCGATGTCCTCGCGCGACCCACGCTCGATCCACCACTCCCAGGCGCGATGCGAGGTGCGGAGGCTGTCCTCAACGAGGCGCTGCATCACCGCGGGATCATCATGCCGGGCGCTGATCTGCCGGGCGGTGCGGGCCGCGGCAACGGGATCATGGAAGCCGGACAGCATGCCGGCGCGATCCGGGATCGGTTCCGGCGTCGGCGGGCTGGGTGCCAACAGCACCAGACCGGCCAGCCCCGCTGGTCGCCGGGATGCGAGCAGGGTTGCGATCTTGCCGCCCATGGAGTGTCCGACCAGCACGAATTGGCCCAACGGCGCTGCATGGGCGGCGGCCTCGTCCGCCCAGTCCGCCAGGGTGGCGCCAGGGTCCGGAGGAGGGGCCGCGCCGAAGCCGCGCAGGTCGGGGGTGACGCAGCGGCGGCCGGGCAGGTGCTGCACGACCGGCGCCCAGGCCAGGCCGGACCCGGCGAACATGTGCAGGAACAACAGGGCAGGGCGGGTTGTGCTCACTTCGGTTGCCTATGGGCTGCGTTTGATGGCTGCACCGGCTCCCTGTCCCTCCGGGAGAGGGCTGGGGTGAGGCAGGCGGCAAGGCCCGAACCCCGCCGGGTCAGAGGCGGATTTCGGTGTTGGGCGGGCACGCCCGGCACTCGCCGCGTCCCTCACCCGGAGGGAGAGGGGGCTTAGCCAGGCGGCACGCCTTCGACCAGGATCACGTCCGACGCAGCGCTGGCCAGCCTGGACTGCAGGACCGGTGCATAATCGGCGCTGCGGTAGAACAGCCGGGCCGCATCCATCGACGGGAACTCCACGATCACCAGGCGTTCCGGCGGCGAGTCGCCCTCCAGGGTTTCCAGCGCCCCGCCACGGACGACGTACCGTCCGCCATGCGCCGCGATCACCGGCGTGACCCGGTTCCGGTAGTCCGCGAACCCGGTTTCGTCATGCACGGCAATCCGAGCCACCAGATAGGCCGCCATCCCGTTAGGCCGCCCGCTCGATCCGCTGGTGCCGCGCACGGGCCGCCCGCTCGATGGCGGCGGCGACCAGGGGGTCCATCCGCAGCTCCGCCATCACCAGCTCCAGCATCCGCAGCATCGGCTGCGAAGCGCGGCGGTCGGCGGCCACCACGTCGCAGGCCAAGGCATAGGCGGTCTCCCGCAGGCGCGGCTCCAGGGCGTCGCGGATCATCTGGCCCGCGTGCTCCAGGCCCTCGTCCTCCTCCAGCAGGCCCACGGCGGCCTCGGACGCGACCTCCAGCCGTTCGCTGCTGAAGTCCTGGAACGCCGGCAGGGTCTGCACCAGGCCGGACATCACGCCGATCTCCCGGTCGGTGATCCCGCCATCGGCGGCGGCGACCAGCACCATGGTGCACACCAGCGCCTCCTGCGGATCGAGTCCTGTCCTGGCGAGCATCCCTGTTTCCCTCATCTTTCTGCGCTGCACCATCCGGGAAACCCGTCACCCCGGCAAGTTACGCCTGGGTGATGGACGAGGGGGTGATGGAGGACGAGGTGATGGAGGGCGGGATGATCAGGGCCGGCGTGATCGGCGCATGCGCCAGGAAGTCCCGGGTTTCCGCCACCGCCTCCGCCAGCCCGACCCGGCGCACCACCACGCCGGCCGGGAACGCCGACAGCAGCCGGCTCGGCGTGCGGCGGTCCAGCAGCACGAACACGCCGCGGTCGGTGGCCGACCGCACCAGCCGCCCGAACGCCTGGCGCAGCCGCAGCCGGGCCTTGCTGTCGTCGTAGGCCTTGGGATCGCCGCCGGACAGGTGAACCCGGCGCTCGCGGTGCAGGATGTCGGGGCGCGGCCAGGGCACGCGCTCGAACACCACCAGGCGCAGCGCGCGGCCGGGCACATCGACGCCGTCGCGCATGGCATCGGTGCCGAGCAGGCACGAGTCCAGCTCGGTGCGGAACACGTCCACCAGGGTCGCGTTGTCCATGGCGTCCACATGCTGCGCCAGCAGCTCGATGCCGGCAGCCTCCAGCTCCGGCGCGATGCGCTCGTGTACGGCGCGCAGCCGGGCGATGGCGGTGAACAGGCCCAGGCCGCCGCCGCCCGACGCCTGGAACAGCGCGCGGTAGGCCGCCGCCAGCGCCCCCAGGTCGCCCGGCGCAACATCCGTCACGACGTAGGCCCGGGTCTGCTGCGCGTAGTCGAACGGGCTGGCGACCGATACTCGTAACGCGGGTGACGGCAGGTGCTCGGCGCCGACCCGCGCCTCGGCCGACAGCCAGGCGGCCTCGGTATCGGCCTCGCCGGTGTCGCGCAGCGTGGCGGAGGTGATCAGCACGCCATGCGCCGGGGCAGCGAGGCTGGCGGCGAAGGGAACCGTAGGGTCCAGCCAGTGCCGGTGCAGACCGACGTCACGGTCACCGGCCTCACGCCGGTCCAGGTGCAGGGTGTGGACGTGCAGCGGCCGGGCGCCGGGTTCGGGCGGCGGAGCGGCGACGGCGTCCAGCATCGCCATCCAGGCCTGCAACCGGTCGATGGCCCGGCGCTTCACCGACCGACGCGTCGCCTCGATGCGGTTGCGCTGGGCGGGGTCCATCTCCTCCGACTCCGCCTCGACCTTGGCGCCCAGGCGGTCCAGCAGGGTCTGCAACGGCTCGGCGATGCGGTGCAGGGCGCGGCGAAGCTGCGCGGCGGCGTCCGGCAGGCCGGCGGAGGCCGGGTACAGGTCACACTCGCTGGCGCCGCGGTGCTGGGCGTCGCGGCCATCGGAGGCGGCGCCCTCGGCCGTGCGGGCCAGCACCTGCAGCCGGGCCAGGCGCAGGAACGCCTCGGCCGGCGTCGCGTCAGTGCCGCCATCGGCCAGACGCAGCGCCCAGCCCGTGGCGGGCAGCGCGCGGGCCGCCTGCAGCGCGGCATCCAGCGGCGGCTCCAGCTCGGGGTCGCCGGCCACCAGGTCCTCCAGCCGCTTCCGCAACCCGCGGGCGCGGGACCGGCTGCCTTCCGCCCCCAGCAGCCAGCGGCGCAGCTCCGCCCCCTCCACCCCGGACAACGTGGCGGAGAACGCGCCATCCGCGGCGTCGAACACGTGATGGCCCTCGTCGAACACGTACCGGCTGGGCACGCTGTCGTCGTCGATGCCGCCCCAGGCCGCCTGCGCCATCACCAGCGCGTGGTTCGCCACCACCAGCTCGGCCCCGCGCGCCCGGCGGATGGTATGCTCCACGAAGCAGGTGCGGTAATGCGGGCAGGCGCCATGGATGCACTCGCCCCGGCGGTCGGCGATGGCCGGCAGCAGACCGGGGCCGAACAGCTCGGGGAACCAGCCCGGCAGGTCGCCGCCCTGGATGTCACCGTCCGCCGTCGCCAAGGCCCAGCGCGACACCAGCCCCAACGCCACCAGCCCGCCCGCGCTGATTGCGGCGGAGTTCACGTGCTCCTCCATGTTGAGCAGGCACAGGTAGTTCTCGCGGCCCTTGCGGATCACCACGCGGCGGCGGCGCTCGGCCGGGTCGGGGAACAGGCGGGACAGCTCGATGTCGATCTGGCGCTGCAGGTGGCGGGTGTAGGTGCTGACCCAGACGCTGCCGCCGTTGCGCTCGGCCCACAGGCTGGCCGGGGCGACATAGGCGAGGGTCTTCCCCGTGCCGGTGCCGGCCTCGGCCAGCACGACCTGCGGGTCGCCGGGCGCGGCGCGCGGCAGGAAGGCGTGGGTGGCGGCGCTGGCGTAGTCGGCCTGGCCGGGCCGCTGCTCCGCGTCGGGGCCGAGCATCCGGGCCAGCCGGGTCCGCGCCTCCGCGGCCTCAACGGGCAAGGAGCCGGGGGGCGGGGGCGGCGCCTGGTCCTCCCATTCCGGCAAGCGGCGCCACACCTTGAGGGCGTCGGCGGTGGGCTTGGCCTTGGGCTGGCCGAGGGCCGCCATCACCACGCGCGCCCATGGCCACCCCGCCTGGCCCATGCGCGCCGCCAGCCCGGCGGCGTCCTTGTTCAGCGCCAGGTCCCGCGCGCGTTCCAGGTGGCGCAGCAGGGCGGTGGCGATGTCCGGCAGCAGGGCCACCGCGTCCTCCGCCGTGCCGGGGGGATCGAGGTCCAGCGCCAGGGCCAGGCCACGCGGCGTCGGCGCCACCGGGCGGGCGGGCATGGCAAAGGCGAACAGCTCCAACAGGTCCAGCGCTGGCACCGGGCGCAGGCCCAGGCGGCGCAGGGTGGCGGGGGCGTGGACTAGCAGCGGCGGCGGGCCCTCCCGCAGCAGGTGCGCCGCCTCCTCGGCCGGCAGGGCCAGCAGCTCACCATCCATCGTCAGCACGGCGGCGCGGCCATGCCCGGCGACCACGGCGGGCGCGTCGGGGATCAGCAGGGAGGAGGGTGCGGCCATCAAGCCGCTTATGTATGGCGGCGGCACACATTGCGGCAATGCACACTTCTCCCTCTTCCTCCGGGAGAGGGCTGGGGTGAGGGGGTCTTGCCTGCCCGTACCGCTCAGGGACCGGCGACGCTACCGGAGGCTAGCTGGCCGGAATCTGTGCTGCAGGACCCCCTCACCCCGGCCCTCTCCCGAAGAGGGAGCAGAGTCAGTCCTCTTGCTGTGAGCGATACTTGGAAACCAATCGCGGTACCCGACGCATGACGGCCTACGACCCTTCCCTGCCGTCGCGGTTCTCAAGTATGCGGGAGCTAGGCAGCGACCGGCGGCGGTAAGGCCCGTAGCTCCGGATGCAGCGCCTGCCCGGCCGGGCACAGGTCCAGCAACTGGCAGCGTTCGCAGGCGGGGCTGCGGTAGAAGCAGCAACGCTGGCCGTGCAGCATCAGCACCTCGTGGTTGTCATAGACCTTCTGCGCGTCCCAGTCCGGCGGCAGTTGCGCGGCCAGCACGCGATGCGACGGCCCCACCGCCAGGTCCGCCGGGATCAGCCCCGTCCGCGCCGCCACCCGGTGGTGATGGCTGTCCACCGGCAGCGCGGCCCGGCGGAGCACGCTGAAGCTGAGCACGGCGGCGCTGGTCTTCGGCCCCACGCCGGGCAGGCGCTCCAGCCAGGCACGCGCCTCCTCCACCGGCAGGTCCGCCAGGAAGTCGAGCGACAGCGCGCCGCGCTCGGCCTGGATGGCGCGCAGGATGGACTGGATGCGCGGCGCCTTCTGCT
>CAXTFY010000291.1:0-7335 GCA_964243265.1 uncultured Acetobacteraceae bacterium
GCGTCTCTGTCCCGGTCCAGCCAAGCCAGGCCAGGACGCCAAGGGCGAGCACCCCCAGCAGCACGGCGCCCAGGCCGGCAGGCCGCCCGTTGCGGCGCTTCGTCATGGCCGCGGAGAGGTGACGCCAGAGGGACATGGCTGAACAATGCAGCGGACAGGTTTACGAATCGCTAGCAGCGGGCGTCCGCAAGCTCCTGCATCAGACGGCCATTGCGGAAGGGCATGTGATCATTGGGGCATATGAGGCAGCCTCCGCTGCCGTGATGCTCAGCCATCCACCACGCTCACATGCGCCGCCACCACGCGCCAGCCCTCCGGCAGGCGCACCCAGGTCTGCATCTGCCGTCCCAGCTTGCCGGGGGCGCGGCGGAACAGGGTGCTGGCCGTGGCGGTGTCCCGGCCGAAGGTGGTGATCACCGTGCGCTCCAGGCTGCGCGCCAGCCCTGCCGAGGGGCGGCCGGCGCGGAACGCATGGATTTCGGCGGACCCGTACAGCACCTCGGCAATGCCGTAGCGGATGGTGTGCGGACTGTCCCAGAACAGCGCGTCCAGGGTCGCCACGTCGTTGGACACCAAGGCGGCCTCATAGCGGGCGAAGGCAACTGCGACCTCGGCGACCACCTCCGGCAGGTTGATGTCCATCATGCCGTCACCGCCGGCGGGCACGCCGTCACCGCCGGCGGGCGCGGGGCGCGCACGACTTCCGCGCCCTCCAGGTGCCGGGCGATCCGCAACGCCGTCGCCTCCGCCCAGGGTGCGGCGATGACCTGCACCCCGATGGGCAACCCCGCCGTCGGCCCAGGTTCCAGCACCACCGGGACGGTGACGACGGGCAGGCCGATGAACGAGATCGGCTGCGTCAGCACGCCCATCATGGCGCGGACCGGCACGGCTGCCCCGGCCAGCAGCATCGTCTTGTCGCCAATGCCCGGCGCGGTACAAGGCGTGGCCGGCGCCAGGATGGCGTCCCACCCGCCGAACAGCGCCAGCACCTGGTCCCGGTACCAGCGCCGGAACCGCTGCGCACGGGCGTAGAAGGCGCCGGGCACCAGGGCGCCGGCGATCAGGCGGTCGCGCACGTCGGGGTCGAAGTTGCCGGGCTGGGCGCGCAGGCGGTCCAGGTGCAGGGCCGCACCCTCGACCGTGGTGATGACGTAGGCGGCGGCGCGGGCGCGGGCGGCCTCCGGCAGCTCGACTTCGGCCGTGGCGCCCAGCGCGGCGGCGACCCGATCCAGCGCGGCCAGCGCGGCCGGCCCGGCATTGGCGCGGAAGTAGCCGCCCGCCACCGCGATCCGCAGGCCATCGATGCCCTCGCCTGGCGGCGGACCCGCTGGGCGTTGCGAGCAAACCGGGTCGGCGGGGTCCGGCCCGAGCATCGCGTCATAGGCCAGCACCAGATCACCGACGCAGCGCGCCAGCGGCCCGACGTGGTCCAGGCTGGATACGAACGGGAACGTGCCCGCGCGCGACAGCCGGCCATAGGTGGGCTTCAGCCCGAACACCCCGCACAGCGACGCCGGCACGCGGATCGAGCCGTTGGTGTCCGACCCCAGCGTCACCGGCACCAGCCCGGCCGCCGCCGCCGCCCCGGACCCGCTGGAGGACCCGCCCGCCATGCGCGTGGGATCGTGCGGGTTGCGGCAGGCGCCGTCATGCGCGTTCTCGCCGGTGAAGTCGTAGGCGTACTCGCCCATGTTCAGCGTGCCGACCAGGATGGCCCCGGCCGCCTCCATCCGCGCCACCGCCGTCGCGTCCGCCGCCGCCGGCGTGCGGGTGCGGTTGATCCGCGACCCGGCGCGCGTGGGCAGGCCGGCGACGTCGAACAGGTTCTTCACCGCGAACGGCACGCCGGCCAGCGGTCCCCGGACGGCGCCGGCATCGACCGCCTCGGCCCGGGCCAGGGCGCGGTCAACGACGATCTCGGTGACGGCGTTGAGATGCCGGGCCTGCTCGATCCGGGTGAAGGCGTCGGCGACCGCGTCCACCGCACGGACCCGGCGCGTGGCGACGGCGCCGGCCAGTTCGCCCGCGGTCATCCAGTCGGTGAGGCGGGCCGTCATGCCGTGAACACCGGTGCCGGGTCGGCCTCGTCCGGCAGGGGGAACTCCGCCACCAGGCGGGCGGCGGCGAGGCTCAGGTCCCAGTGGAAGCGCACGGCGTCGCACCAGGCCGGGTCGAGCGGGATGCCGAGCACGCCCGCAGCGGCAATCAGGTCGGCGTCGTCCGGCATCGGTCTGCTCCAGGGTTGCCCAGGGATGGTGAAGGAATGGTAGCAGGTGGGGAGCGGTGCTTGACAAGGGGCTGCGACGGCGCAAGTGAATGTTCGTTCGCATTGGAGGCAGGCTTGTTGGACAGCGCGCATATTCCGCCCCGCCAACGCGTCCTGGATGCCGCGGTGGCCTGCTTCGCCCGGTCCGGCTTCCATGGGGCGTCGATGCAGGAGATTTGCGGCGAGGCTGCCATGAGCCCCGGCGCGGTGTACCGGTACTTTCCCAGCAAGGTCGCCATCATCGCCGCCATTGCCGAGGCCGAGCGCGCCAAGCATGCCGCGTTCTTCGAGCGCATGGCCGCGGCGGACGATCCGGTGGAGGCGCTGGCCAGCATCGGCATCGACACGCTGGAGGAACTGCTCGCCGGGCCGCAGGCGGCTTTGGCGACGGAGACCATGGCGGAGGCTGTGCGCAACCCCGACGTGCGCGCGATGTTCGACCGCAACATCCGGGAGGCCCGGGCGGCGCTGGTGTCCGCGTTGCAACGTGGCCAGGCCCGCGGCGTCGTCGATCCCAGCCTGGATGTGGAGACGGCGTGCCAACTGGTAATGGCGATGGCCGACGGGCTGGTGGCGCACCAGGCGCTGGACCCAACCTTGACCGCGGCGCGGTTCCGCCCGGTGCTGCAGTTGCTGCTGCGCCGCTTCCTGCGGCCGCAGAGGGCATGATGCCGTTGTCGGGATGCTGTCTGCTCCCTCTCCCTTCGGGAGAGGGCCGGGGCGAGGAGGTCTTACGGCGCGGCCCTCGGCGGATGACAGCCTTGCTCCAGCGGCGGCCAACAATACTCTGCTCGGCAAGCAAGACTCCCTTACCCCGGCCCTCTCCCGGAGGGAGAGGGAGAAGCATGGCTGTCTTCTTGTTCCTGGCCCTCGCGGCCGCCGCACCGCCACCCGCCGAGCCGACGCCGCCCGCCGTCACGGTCACCCGCGCCACTCACGGCTCCATCACCGAGGCCGCCATCCTGACCGGCACCCTGGTGCCGCGCGAGGAGGTGCTCGTCAGCCCGCAGGTCGAGGGCCTGGCCATCACCGACATCCTGGCCGAGGAGGGCGACCTCGTCACCGCCGGCCAGGTCCTGGCCCGGCTGTCGCGCGACGTGCTGGACGCCACCGTGGCGCAGAATGCCGCGCAGATCGCCCGCGCCGACGCTGCCATCGCCCAGGCGCACAGCTCCATCGCCGAGGCGCAGGCCAATCGCGTGCAGGCCGACCTGGCCCTCGCCCGCACGCGCGACCTGTTCGGCAACGGCAACGCCTCGCGCGAGACCTTCGAGCAGCGCCAGGCCGCCGCCGGCACCGCCGCGGCCCGGTTCGACGCCGCCAACAACCTGCTGCGCGTCTCCGAGGCCGACCGCGCCCTGGCCGACGCGCAACGGCGGGAATTGCTGGTCCGCCTGGCCCGCACCGACCTGCGCGCCCCGGTGGCCGGCCGCATCAGCCGCCGCATTGCGCGCCAAGGCGCCGTGGTGGTGGGCGCCGGCGACCCCCTCTTCCGCATTATCCAGGACGACGCCGTGGAGCTGGAGGCCGACGTGCCCGAGGTCTCCCTGGCCAAGCTGCGCCCCGGCCAGCCCGCCGTGGTCACAACCGTGGGCGGCCCGCGCACCGGCCGGGTCCGCCTGGTGTCCCCCGAGGTGAACCGCACCACCCGGCTCGGCCGCGTGCGCGTGACGGTCGATTCCGCCCCGGACAACGCCGTAAGCGGCCTGGTGATCGGCAGCTTCGCCCGTGCCTCGGTCGAGGTCGCGCGGCACGACGGCGTACTGGTCCCACTATCGGCCGTGCTGTTTCAGCGGGACGGCGCGGTGATCCAGGTGGTGCGCGACGGCCTGGTCGAGACGCACAAGGTCCAAGTCGGCCTGCGCAGCGGTACCCAGGCCGAGATCACCAGCGGGCTGCAGGAGGGCGATGCCGTCGTCGCCGTCTCCGGCACCTTCATCCGCGGCGGCGACCGCGTGACCGCCGTGGCTGCCGCCGACCAGCCCGGCATGAAGGCCGAGTAGCCGCATGGCCTTCAACATCTCCGGCGCGGCGATCCGCCACCCGATCCCGCCCATCGTGCTGTTCGCCGTGCTGCTGCTGCTGGGGCTGGTCGGCTTCAACATGCTGCCCATCACCCGCACGCCCAACATCGACGTCCCCATCGTCGCCGTCACCGTGACGCAGGCCGGCGCCGCCCCTGGCGAGCTGGAAAGCCAGGTGACCAAGCGCATCGAGGACGCCATCGCCAACGTCTCCGGCGTGAAGCACCTGCAGAGCAGCGTCACCGACGGCAGCAGCCAGACCGTGGCCGAGCTGCGCCTGGAAGTCAGCAGCGACCGCGCGCTGAACGACGTGCGCGACGCGGTGAGCAAGATCCGCTCCGACCTGCCGCGCGGCATCGACGAGCCGGTCATCGAGCGCATCGACATCGTGGGCCAGAGCATCCAGACCTTCGCCGCCACCGCGCCGGGCATGACCCTGGAGGGGCTGTCCTGGTTCATCGACGATACCGTGATGCGCGACCTGCAGGGCGTGCGCGGTGTCGGCCAGGTGCAGCGAATCGGCGGCGTCACGCGCGAAATCCGCGTCAGCCTGGACCCGGACCGGCTGGCGGCCCTCGGCATCACCGCGGGGGACGTGAACAAGCAGCTTGCCGCCACCAGCGCCGACCTGTCCGGCGGGCGCGGCGAGCTTGGCTCGCAGGAGCAGGCGATCCGCACCCTGGCCGGCGCCCGCACCCTGGACGGGCTGGCCGCCACCCGCTTGGTGCTGCCCGGCGGACGCGAGGCCCGGCTGTCCGACGTGGCCCGCGTCGAGGACAGCTATGAGGAGCCGCGCGACTTCGCCCGCCTCGATGGGTCGGAGCCCGTGGTGTCGTTCGCCATCTTCCGCGCCAAGGGCGCCAGTGAGGTCAGCGTCGCTGATGCGGTGCAGGAGCGGCTGAACCGGCTGGCGCAGGCGCACCCGGGAGTCAGCTACTCGCTGATCGACGACAGCGTGCGCACCACCCGCGGCAACTACGTGTCGGCGATGCACGGCCTGATCGAGGGCGCGATCCTGGCGACCATTGTGGTGCTGGTGTTCCTGCGCAACTGGCGGGCGACGCTGCTGGTGGCGGTGGCACTGCCGCTATCGGTGCTGCCGGCGTTCGCGGCCATGCAGATCATGGGCTTCTCGCTCAACTTCGTCAGCCTGCTGGCGGTGACGCTGGTGACCGGCATCCTGGTGGACGACGCCATCGTCGAGATCGAGAACATCGTCCGCCACATGCGGATGGGCAAGCGCCCGTTCGAGGCCGCGGTGGAGGCGGCGGACGAGATCGGCCTGGCGGTGATCGCCATCACCTGCACCATCATCGCGGTGTTCTCCCCGGTCAGCTTCATGGGGGGGATCGCCGGGCAGTTCTTCAAGCAGTTCGGGCTGACGGTGGCGGCGGCCGTGCTGGCGTCGCTGCTGGTGGCCCGGCTGATCACGCCCCTGATGGCGGCCTACCTGATGCGCCCGGTCGCGGCCCATGCCGAGCGGGACGGCTGGATCATGCGGGCCTACACCCGGTTCCTGCGCGACACCCTGCACTGGCGCGGGCTGACCCTGCTGGCGGGGGTGCTGGCGTTTGCCGTGTCGATCTACTCCACGACGCTGCTGCCCACCGGCTTCATCCCGCCGCCGGACGAGAGCCGGGTGGTGCTGTCCATCGAGCTGCCGCCCGGGTCCACCCTGGCCGACACCCGCGCCACCACGGACCGCATCGCCAAGGAGTTCCGCCGCATCCCGGAGGTGACCACGGTGTTCGTGGTGGGCGGCACGACGCCGACCGGGGCGGGGGCGGAAATCCGCCGGGCCAAGATGATCGTGAACCTGGTGGGCAAGGACGCCCGCAGCCGCACGCAGAAGCAGGTTGAGGCCGAGCTGACCCGGCGCCTGGCCGGGCTGCCCGACGTGCGCGGCTGGTATGTGAACGACCGCGGGGAGCGCGAGCTGTCCGTCACCGTCCTGGGCGACGACCCCGTCGCGCTGGACCACGCGGTGGCGGGGTTGGAGGGGGCGATGCGCCGGCTGCCGGGCTTCGGCAACGTGGCGCCCAGCGCCGGGGTGGACCGGCCGGAGGTCCACGTGACGCCGCGGGGCGACGAGGCCGCGCGGTTCGGCGTCAGCACGGAGGCGATCAGCGACGCCGTCCGCATCGCCACCATTGGCGACATCCCGGCCAACCTGGCGAAGTTCCGCGATGGCGACCGGCTGATCCCGATCCGCGTGCAGGTCGATACCGCGTTGCGCGGCGACCTCGGCGCCATCGAGTCGCTGACGGTGCCGGGCGCCACTGGCCTGGCCGTGCCGTTGCTGGCGGTGGCCGACGTGTCGCCGGGCGAGGGGCCGAGCAGCGTCGAACGCTATGACCGCGTGCGCCGGGTGGTGCTGGGAGCCGACCTGCAGCCCGGCGTGGCGCTGGGCGATGCGCTGAAGGCGGTTTATGCCCTCCCCGAGGCGCAGCACCTGCCGGCCGGCGTCCGCATCCAGAACAACGGCGATGCGGAGGTGATGGCGGAGGTATTCTCCTCGTTCGGGCTGGCGATGGGGGCCGGGCTGACGATTGTGCTCGGCGTGTTGGTGCTGCTGTTCCAGAACGTGTTCCAGCCCATCACTATCCTGCTGTCGCTGCCGTTGAGCCTGGGTGGGGTGATCCTGGCGCTGCTGGTGACGGGCAACCCGATCTCGATGCCGGTGGTGATCGGCGTGCTGATGCTGATGGGCATCGTCACCAAGAACGCCATTATGCTGGTGGACTTCGCCATCGAGCGGCGGGCGGCGGGGATGGACCGGGTGGAGGCGATCATCGACGCCGGGCGCAAGCGGGCGCGGCCGATCGTGATGACCACCATCGCCATGGTGGCCGGCATGGTGCCGAGCGCGCTGGGGCTGGGGGAGGGCGGCGAGTTCCGGGCGCCGATGGCGATCGGGGTGATCGGCGGGCTGCTGGTCTCGACGGTGCTGAGCCTGGTGTTCGTACCGTCGTTCTATACGCTGATGGATGATGCGTCACGCGGGACGGCATGGCTGTTCCGCCGGGTGCTGACGCCGCGGGA
>CAXTFY010000292.1:0-7288 GCA_964243265.1 uncultured Acetobacteraceae bacterium
GCCTGGGCGCCTCGCCCGACGGCAAGCTGCAGGCGCTGATCCACGAGGGCTGGGAGGTCACGTCCCGCCCGGACAACTACAAGGTCGCCGGCACCGACGCGACGACGCGGCTGTATGCCTGCCCGAACGTGGACTCCGAGGTGTCGATGGTCCACGCGGACCGCAACACGCCGGGCTTCATGCGCTCGCCGCCGGAGATCCCCTACATGTTCGCCCTCGAATCCGCGATGGACGAGCTGGCGGTGGCGCTGAAGATGGACCCGGTCGAGTTGCGCCGGGTGAACGACACCATGCAGGAGCCGATCAAGGGCCTGCCCTACACCTCCCGGCACATGGCGGCCTGCTTCGACGCCGCCGCCAAGGAGTTCGGCTGGTCCAAGCGCAACCCGCAGCCCGGCAGCACCCGGGACGGCGACTGGCTGATCGGCTGGGGGTGCGCGACTTCGGCCTATCCGACCAACATGGGCGCCGCGACAGCGCGCGTCCGCCTGGCCCCTGGCGGCGCGGTGCTGGTGCAGACCTCGGCGCATGAGATCGGCACCGGGGTCACCACCGCCCTCGCCCTGACCGCGGTCGGGGGCTTGGGCGTGTCGCTGGACCGCGTCACGGTCGAGCTGGGCGATAGTGCCCTGCCGCCTGCGCCGGTCTCGGGTGGGTCCAACAGCACCGCCAGCATTTGCACCGTCGTCGCCAAGGCCTGCGCCGAGATCCGCGACCGCATCGCGATGGCGGCCACCCGTGCGCCGGATGGCCCGTTCCATGGCGCCGACCCCAGCATGCTACGTCTGGTCGACGGCGCGTTGCGCGGAGTAGACGGCGTGAATGAGCCGCTCGACAAGGCGCTGAATCGCACCACGCCCGGCGCCATCGAGGCTTATGCTGAGAACATCCCGCACGGGGTCAAGCCGGATGGGCTGCAGATGCTGTATCGGGGTCAGGGCAAGCTGGTGGGCGGCGCCAAGCTGAAGGACCGGATGCAGTTCGCCTTCGGCGCGCAGTTCGTCGAGGTGCGGGTGCATGCGCGGACGCGAGAAATCCGCGCGACCCGCATGGTGGGCGCGTTCGCGTCCGGCAAGATCGTCAACCCGAAGGCGGCCAAGAGCCAGCTCATGGGTGGGCAGATCTGGGGCGTCGGCGCGGCGCTGCATGAGGCGACAGAGATCGACCCACGTGCGGCGCGTTACTACAACGACGACCTGGCCGAGTACTACATCCCCGTCAACGCCGACATCGACCAGGTGACGACGATCCTGGTGTCGGAGGACGATCGCGAGGTGAATGACCTTGGCATCAAGGGCTTGGGCGAGCTGGGCAACGTCGGGCTGAACGCCGCGGTCGCGAATGCCGTGTACCATGCGACGGGCGTCCGGGTGCGGACGCTGCCGATCCGGCTGGAGAAGCTGCTGGACGCCCCGGCCGTGCAAACCTAACTGCTCCCCCCCTCCGGGAGAGGGCCGGGGTGAGGGGGCGGCCAGCGCCCAGCTTGCCGGGGGAGGACAGCATCCGTGCCTGAACGGATGGGGTTCGGCTCTTGCGTCTTCCCTCACCCCGGCCCTCTCCCGAAGGGAGAGGGAGCAGCAGGTCAGAGCACCAGCGGCAGCCCCACGTAGTTTTCCGCCAGCGCCGCGGCGGCCTCCCGCGACGACGTGACGTAGTCCAATTCGGCCAGTTGCACCCGGCGGTCGAAGTCCGACGCGCCCTCGAAACGGTGGAACAGCGTCGTCATCCACCAGGAGAACCGCTGCACCTTCCAAATCCGCCGCAGCGCCGCCGCCGAGTAGCCCTGCAGCCCCGCATCATCACCCGACCCGTACCAGCGCTCCACCGCACGCGCGAGCAGGATCACGTCGCCGATGGCTGAGTTCATGCCCTTCGCCCCCGTGGGCGGCACGATGTGCGCCGCGTCCCCGGCCAGGAACAGCCGTCCGCACTGCATGGGCTCGGCCACATAGGACCGCATCGGCGTCACCGACTTCTGGAACACCCGCCCGGTCTGCAGCGTGAAGCCGTCGCTGGCCAGGCGCACCGACAGCTCCGACCAAACCCGGTCGTCGCTCCAGGCCTCGGCGTCCTCGTCGGGCGCGCATTGCAGGTACATCCGCTGCACCGTGGGCGAACGCTGCGAGCACAGGGCGAAGCCGCGCTCATGGTTGGCGTAGATCAGCTCGTGCGAGCTGGCCGGCGCCTCGGCCAGGATACCCAGCCAGCCGAACGGGTACACCCGGTCATACCCCCGCCACGACCCCTGCGGCAGGGCAGGGCGGCAGACGCCATGGAACCCGTCGCACCCGGCGATCAGGTCGCAGTCCAGCAACCGCGACTGGCCATTATGCACGAAGCGGACCTGGGGCGCCCCTGACTCGAACCCTTCCACCATCACGTCCGAGCAGTCGAACAGCGGCGGCGCGCCGGCGTCGATGCGGGCGGCAATCAGGTCGCGCACCACCTCGTGCTGGCCATACACCATGACGCTGTGCCCCACGAGGTCCTGGAAGTCGATCCGGTGCAGCACCCCGCCGAACAGCAGTTGCGTGCCCGCGTGCGGCAACCCCTCCCGGTGCATGCGCGCGCCCAGCCCGGCCTGGTCCATCATATCGACGACATGGTGCTCCAGCACGCCGGCGCGGATGCGGTTCTCAACGTAGTCGCGCGACCGGCTCTCGACCACCACCGAGCGGATGCCTGCCAGGTGCAGCAGGTGCGCGAGCATCAGCCCGGCCGGGCCGGCGCCGATGATGGCGACTTGGGTTCGCATGGGACCGACCTCCTATCCGCACCGGCCGGTCAGGGCCTCGCGGCCGGACCAGCTTGCCCGACGCCGAGCGCCGCCGCCAGACGGTTCCACGCGGCGGGATCGCCGGGAATGCCGAAGCGGAGGTGGGCCGGAGAGTCGGCGAAGCTGCGCACCAGGATGCCGGCCCGGCCCAGGCGCCTGGCCCATCCGGCGGCATCCGCGGCCTCGGCCAAGCGGAACAGCACGGTTCCGCCCACGACATGCAGCCCGGCGCGGGCCAGCAACCCGTCGAGCGCCGCCGAATCGCCCCGCAGCCGCGCCGCTGCTGCATCCCGCCAGGTCATATCCTGCAACGCCACGGTGCCGATGCACAGCGCCGGGCCGCTGACCGCCCAGGGGCCGAGCGCCGCGCGAATCAGCGCCGCGCGGTCCGGAGACGCCAGGGCGAAGCCAAGCCGCAGGCCGGCCAGTCCGTATGCCTTGCCGAAGGAGCGCAGCACGATGACGCCGGGCAGGGGCAGGTGTGGTGCGAGGCTGTCGGCGGCCTCGAAGTCGGCAAAGGCCTCGTCCACGATGAGCAGGCCATTGCGCGCGGCCTGCTGCGCCAGGGCGAGCAGGCTCTGAACCCGGATGCGATAGCCGCTGGGGTTGTTAGGGTTGCAAAGGACAAGGGCTGGTTCTTCCCCCTCACCCCGGCCCTCTCCCGGAGGGAGAGGGAGAAGCAGCACGTCCGATCCCGCGCTACGCCAGGCTGCGGCGTGCTCGGCATAGGTAGGCCCGAGGATGGTCGCCGCAGGACAAGGGAACAGCCACGGCAGCAGGCTGATCAGCACCTGCGTCCCCGGCGCCGCGACAACCATCGCCGGGTCGGCAACGCCGTAGGCCCGGGCGGCGGCGCATTGCAGCGCATACAGCTCCTCCGGCTCCGGCAGGCGCGTGAACGCTGTGGATGGCAGGGGCGGCACGGGATACGGCACCGGATTGATCCCGGTGGACAGGTCGATGAACGGCTCCGGCGCACCCGGGAACCGCCGCCGGGCTGCGGCAAGCCGGCCGCCATGCTCAATGGCCTCCGGTGGCGCGGCGTGGTCTAACCCGGGTTCGATGACAGCCCTCCTCCATCCCGGCCTGGCCGCCGGCGCGTTGCTGGTCGAGGCCGCGGCGGGATACCCCGGTTCGGCGTTCCGCGCCATCCGCCACCCGGTCGTGTGGATCGGCGCGCTGATCGGCTGGCTGGACCGGCGCTTGAACCTGGACACCCTATCAGACCCTGTCCGCAAGCGGCGCGGCGTCCTGGCCGTCATCACCCTGCTCGCATGCAGCGCCGGCCCGGCGGCATTGGCGCAGGCCGTGCTGCCCTGGCCGCTGCTGGTCGTGCTGGCCAGCACCCTGCTCGCCCAGCGCAGCCTGCACGGCTTCGTCGCCGCGGTCGGCACCGCGCTGCGCGAGGGCGGCCTGCCGGCGGGCCGCACCGCCGTCGCCCACATCGTCGGCCGCAACCCCGCCACGCTGGACGAGGCCGCGGTGGTCCGCGCCGCCATCGAGAGCCTGGCCGAGAACTTCTCCGACGGCGTCGTCGCCCCGGCGGTCTGGTGCGTGCTGCTCGGCCTGCCCGGCATCGCCGCCTACAAGGCCGTCAACACCGCCGACAGCATGATCGGCCACCTGACGCCGCGCCATCGTGCGTTCGGCTGGGCGGCGGCGCGGCTGGACGACTGGATCAACCTGCCGGCCTCGCGCCTGTCCGCCGGGTGGATCGTGCTGGCCGCCTGCCTGCACCGCGGCGCCTCGCCCGGCGGGGCGCTGCGGGCGGTGGCGCGGGACGCGGGCCGGCACCGCTCGCCGAACGCCGGCTGGCCGGAGGCGGCGATGGCCGGGGCGCTCGGCCTGCTCCTGGCGGGTCCGCGCACCTATGGCGACGTGCGGGTGGATGATGCCTGGATGGGCGACGGGCGTGCCGGCGCAACCCTGCCCGACCTGGGCCGCGCCCTGGCGCTGTACCGCACGGCCTGCGCCCTGCAGGTCGGCGCGGCAGTGCTGCTATGGGCCGCTACCGCGCGAGGCTGAGCAGGCGGTCCACGTCGATGTGCGCCTCCAGGTGCGCGGCCAGGGCGTCCAGCACCGCCTCCACCCCGGCTTCATACCCGCGTCCGAAGGGGGCGGCGCCCAGACGCCGCAGCCAGGCATTGCGCTGGTCGTCGCACGCGAACAACCCGTGCACGGTGGTGCCGCAGACCAACCCATCGCCGCTGCACGCCCCCTCCGGGCTGCCATCCGCCAGGTGCAGCAGGGGGGTGGCGGCATCCGGGCCGGTGGTGCGGCCGATATGCATCTCATAGCCATGAAACGCCACGCCATCGGCGCAGGACCGGCCGGACGTTTCCGCCAGCCGTTTCTCGCCAGTTAGGATCGTTTCCACATCCAGCAGGCCCAGGCCGGCAACGCGCCCCGCCCGGCCCTCCATCCCGCCGGGATCGTCAATCGCCGCGCCCAGCATCTGGTAGCCGCCGCACAGCCCCAGCACCCGCCCGCCCCGGCGGTGGTGCGCCCGCAAGTCGCCATCCCACCCCGCCGCCCGGAAGGCCGCGAGGTCGGCGATGGTCGCCTTCGACCCCGGCAGGATCACCAGGTCGCATACCGGCAGCGGCTGGCCCGGGTGCACCATCGTCAGCTCCACGCCGGGTTCGGCCAGCAAGGGATCGAGGTCGTCGAAATTGCTGATGCACGGCAGCACCGGCACCGCGATCCGCACCCGAGCGCCCGGCCGGCGCGGCTCGGCGGCTCCGGCGGCTCCGGCAGCAAGATCGGACGCATCCTCCGCCGGCAGCCGTGCTGCATCGGGGAAGAACGGCACCAGCCCGAGCGCCGGCCAGCCGGTCCGTGCTGCGATGAAGCCCATGCCGTCGGCGAACAGCGAGAGGTCGCCGCGCATCCGGTTCACGATGAAGCCGCAGACCATCGCCGCGTCGGCCGGGTCGATGACGGCCTGGGTGCCGACCAGGCTGGCGATGACGCCGCCGCGGTCGATGTCGCCCACCACCACCACGGGCGTGCCGGTGGCGCGGGCAAACCCCATGTTGGCGATGTCGCCCGCACGCAGGTTCACCTCGGACGCGCTGCCGGCGCCCTCCACCAGCACGAGGTCGGCCTCCCCTTGCATCCGCGTGAAGCTGTCCAGCACGTGGGGTAGCAGGCGCGGCTTCATCGCCTGGTACTCCCGCGCCCGCGACGTTGCGAACACCCGGCCCTGCACGACCACCTGCGCGCCGGTCTCGCTCTGCGGCTTCAGCAGCACCGGGTTCATGTGGACCGACGCCGGCACCCCGGCGGCGCGGGCCTGCAACGCCTGGGCGCGGCCAATCTCCCCACCATCGGCTGTCACGGCAGCGTTGTTGCTCATGTTCTGCGGCTTGAACGGCCGCACCCGCAGGCCACGCCGCAGGCAGGCCCGCGCCAGACCGGCCACCAGCAGGGACTTGCCGACGCTGGACCCGGTGCCCTGCAGCATGATGGCGCGTGCCTTGCCGCCAACCGTCATTGCGAGCCGTGCTTGCGGCGTGGCAATTCAGGAGCGTCAACGGCAGCCCTTGCGGCCCCTGGATTGCCGCGTCGCTGCGCTCCTCGCAATGACGGTGGGCGGTGGGCTGCCGGCGTCAGAACTCGATCCCTTCCTGCGCCTTCACCCCCGCTGCGAAGTGGTGTTTCACCAGCGTCATCTCCGTCACCAAGTCCGCCGCCTCGATCAGCGCGGGCCGGGCGTTGCGTCCCGTGACCACCACATGCAGGCCGGGCGGGCGGGCGGCCAGGGCAGCCAGCACCTCGTCCTCCGGCAGGTAGTCGTAGCGCAGGGCGATGTTCAGCTCGTCCAGCAGCAGCAGCGACAGGCCGGGCTGGTGCATCAGCTCCACCGCCTTGCCCCAGGCGCGGCGACAGGCGGCGATGTCGCGGGCGCGGTCCTGGGTGTCCCAGGTGAAGCCCTCGCCCATGGTATGCCACTCCACCAGATCAGAAAATCGGTCCAGCGCGCCGCGCTCCCCGGTGGACCACGCGCCCTTGATGAACTGCACCACGCCCACCCGCCGCCCGCGCCCGACCATCCGCAGCAGCAAGCCGAATGCCGCGGTGGACTTGCCCTTGCCCGGCCCGGTGTGGACCATCAGCAGGCCTTTTTCCAACGTCTTGCCGGCGACCTCGGCGTCCTGCACCGCCTTGCGCTTGGCCATCTTGGCGGCATGGCGGGCGGCCTCGTCGTCGGTGGTCTGATCGCTCATGTGGGCGCTCCCTTCAGGTGCAGCGGCAGCCCGGCCACCACCAGGTCGACTCGGTCCGCCCGCGCCGCGATGCGCTGGTGCAGCCGCCCGGCGTGGTCGCGGAAGGCTCGGGCCAGCGCGTTGTCCGGCACGATGGACAGGCCGACCTCGTTGGACACCAGCACCGTCGGCGCCTGCCGCGCCTCCAATGCCGCATCCAGAGCAGCGAAGGCTGCGGGCAGGTCGTGGTCCCCGAGCATCAAGTTGCTCAGCCAAAGGGTCAGGCAGTCCACCAGCGCCGGCT
>CAXTFY010000293.1:0-7285 GCA_964243265.1 uncultured Acetobacteraceae bacterium
CCCCGTCAGCGTCAGGGTGATCGGCAGGCCCTCGCGGATCAGTTGCGCAACACCGAGATGGTGCTGGTGCGTGACCCGCACCACTGGCGCAAGGCGGCGGACGGCAAGCCGCTGCCGTACCTCGACGCCGTGCGCCTGGTAATCATTCCGGATGACGCCACCCGCATCCTGAAGCTGCGCGCGGGCGAGCTGGACGTCGCCGAGTTCGTCCCGTACTCGCGCGTCGCCGAGCTGAAGGCCGACCCCAAGCTCGACATGGTGCTGTTCCCGGCGGCGCAGGTGAACTACTTCTCGCTCAATGCGCGGCCCCTGTTCAAGGACGGGGGCAAGAACCCGATGGCCGACGTGCGGGTGCGCCAGGCGCTGAACTACGCCACCGACAAGGAGGCGCTGATCCAGGCCGTCAGCTATGGCACCGGCACGGTGCAGCGCAGCCTGATGCCGATGTCCACGCCGCTCGCCGCCGGGCCGGCGCAGCTTTATCCGTATGATCCCGCCAAGGCCAAGGCGCTACTGGCCGAGGCCGGTTATTCCCAGGGGTTCGAGCTGACCGGCCTGGCGCAGGCCGGCAGCGCGGACGACGCGGCGAAGCTCACGATCCTGCAGCAGCTTTGGGCGCAGGTCGGGGTCCGGCTGAAGATCGAGCAGTTGGACGCCGCCACCCGGCTGGCGCGCTACAACGCCGGGGACTTCCAGGTGCGGCCGTCGCTGTGGACCAACGATATCAACGACCCCAACGAGATCACGTCGATCCTGGCGTACTATCCGACCCGGCAGGCCGGGCGGTCCGGGTGGCAGGACAAGCGGGTGGACGAGCTGTTCGACCTGAGCCAGGAGGAGCTGGACCCGGCCAAGCGGGCCGCCGAGTACAAGGAGCTGCAGGACCGCTACGCCGCGGCGGCGCCGATCGTCTTTGCGTTGGAGGTGCCCTACCCCGTCGCGATGCGCAAGGCGGTCAAGGGTTTCGTGCAGATCCCGCTGGGCAACAACCTGTTCGTCGAGGCGTCGGTCGAGAAATAGGGCCGGTCGGGAAACGGCGGGCGCGGTTGCACCTGCTCGGCGCCCTTGGCCGACGCCTGGTGCAGGTGGCGGCCACCGTGGTCCTGGTGGCGCTGCTGGTGTTCGGCCTGATGCGGCTGCTGCCGGGCGATCCCGCCGCGACCCTGCTGGGGGACCGGGCCAGCGATGCCGCGATCCAGAACCTGCACCATGAGCTGGGGCTGGACCGCTCGGTGGCGGTGCAGTTCTGGGAGTTCCTGCGCCATGCCGTGACGTTCGACCTCGGCGACTCCATCACGCTGCGCGTGCCGGTGGCGCAACTGATCCGCGAGGGCCTGCCGATCACCCTGACGCTGACGGGGATGGCGGTCGTGATGGCCGTGCTGGTCGCGGTGCCGCTCGCGTTCGTGTCGGCGCTGTGGCAGGGCGGATGGGCGGACCTGCTGATCCGCGTGGTGTCGCAGGCCTGCCTGTCGATGCCGGTGTTCTACATCGGCCTGGTGCTGCTGATCACGCTGGCGGCCGGGCTGCACTGGTTCCCGGTGGGCGGCATTGGCAACGGGTTTTGGCAGAACCTTTACTATCTGTTCCTGCCGGCGTTGACCTTGGCGCTGTCGCTATCGGCTGTGCTGCTGCGCAACCTGCGGCAGTCGCTGATCGAGGCGTTGCAGGCGGACTACGTGGGATTTGCTACGGCGAAGGGGCTGCGGCGCCGGGTCGTGCTGGGGCGGCACGTGCTGCGCAATGCTGGGATTTCGACCGTGACGCTGCTGGGCCTGCAGATCGGCACCCTGGTCGGCGGCGCCGTCATCACCGAGACGGTGTTCGCCATCCCCGGTCTGGGCCGGCTGACGGTGGATGGCATCTTTGCCCGCGACTATGCGGTGGTGCAGGGGCTGACGATGGTGCTGGCGGTCCTGGTGTCCCTGGTGTTCCTGGCGGTGGATGCCGTGCAGGCGCTGCTCGACCCGCGGGCAGGCGGTTGAGGATGCTGGCTTGAGCTTGGCTGTCGCGTCGGCGGCCCCGCGCCGTGCCTGGACGCGGCTGCGGGCGCCGACGGTGCTGGGGCTGCTGGTCCTGCTGGGCTTCGTGGCCTGCGCGGCGGCGCCGGAGCTGGTGGCGCCGTACTCCCCGACGGCGTTCGACTTCCGCGCCATGCTGGCGCCGCCGAGCGCCGCGCACCCCTTTGGCACCGACAACTTCGGCCGCGACGTGCTGTCGCGCACCATCTGGGCGGCGCGGGTGGACCTGGAGATCGCCGTGTTCTCGACGGTGTTCGCCGCGGTGTTCGGCACGGTGATGGGGTGCCTGGTGGGCTACGCCGGCGGCTGGGCGGACGCGGTGTTCCGCCGGGTGGTGGACGTGTTCGTGACCATCCCGTTCCTGGTGCTGGTGATCGCCATCGTGGCGGTGCTGGGGCCGGGGTTGACCAACATGTTCGTCGCCATCTCGGCGGTGAACTGGATCATCTATGCCCGGCTGATGCGGGCCGAGGTGCAGGCCCAGGCACGGCTGGACTACGCAGCCGCCGGGCGGGTGATGGGCTACAGTCACCTGCGGATCATGTTCCGCCACCTGCTGCCGAATGCGGTGTCCCCGCTGGTGGTGTATTGGATGACGGACATGGCGCTCGCGGTGCTGCTGGGGTCGTCGCTGGGCTACCTCGGCCTGGGGGCGCAGCCGCCGACTGCGGAGTGGGGGCTGCTGATCGCCGACGGCAAGAACTTCATGACGACGGCCTGGTGGATGTCGATCTTCCCGGGCCTGGCGATCGTCGTGGCCGGGGCCGGGTTCAGCCTGTTGGGCGATGGCCTGGCGGGCTGGGTGCGCCGGCGCGCATGACGGCGCCGCTGCTGCGGGTCAGCGGGCTGCGGGTCGGCATCGGTAGCGCGAACCCGGTGGACGGCGTGGACCTGGACGTGCAGCCCGGCGAGGTGCTGGGCATCGTCGGCGAGTCCGGGTCGGGCAAGAGCCTGACCCTGCGCGCCATCCTCCGCCTGCTGCCGCCCGGCGCGCGCCTGTCGGGCCAGGTGGTTTGGCAGGGCCAGGACATGGCCATGCTGTCGGCGGCCGGGCTGCGGGGGGTGCGCGGGCGCGGCATCGCGCTGGTGTTCCAGGAGCCGATGACGGCGCTGAACCCGGTGCTGACGGTCGGGCTGCAGATCACCGAGAGCCTGGCGGCGCACCTCGGCCTGCGCGGCGCGGCGGCGCGGCGGCGGGCGGCGGAGCTGCTGGACCTGGTGGGCATCCCGGACGCGGCGCGGCGCCTGGGCAGCTACCCGCACGAGTTCTCCGGCGGGATGCGCCAGAGGGCGATGATCGCCATCGCCCTGGCGGCCGGCCCGAAGCTGCTGCTGGCCGACGAGCCGACGACGGCGCTGGATGTCACGATCCAGGACGGGATCCTGCGGCTGCTGCTGCGGCTGCGGGACGAGCTGTCGATGGCGGTGGTGATCGTGACGCACGACCTGGGCGTGGTCGCCGGCACCTGCGACCGCGTGGCGGTGATGTATGCCGGGACGGTGGTGGAGACCGGGGCGACGGCGGCGCTGTTCGCCCGCCCGGCCCATGCCTACACGCTGGGGCTGCTGGGGTCGCTGCCCGGCGTGCGGCAGGTCCGCCAGCGGCTGCCCGGCATTCCTGGGACGCCGCCGGACCCGCTTTTGCTGCCGCCGGGGTGCCGCTTTGCCCCGCGTTGCGGCTTTGCCCTGCCGGCCTGCGACGCCGCTGCGCCCGGATTGGCGCCGCACGGCAGCGGCCACCAGACCGCGTGCATCCGGCCGGACGCCATCGGCGCGGCGGCGGAGCTGGCGGCATGACGCCCCTGCTGCGCGCCGACGACCTGGTGCGGACCTTCCCGGTGCGCCGCGGGCTGGGCGACCTGCTGCGCGGCCGCCGCCCCGGCGTGCGGGCGCTGGCCGGCGTGACGCTGGAGGTCCACCGCGGCGAGACGCTGGCCGTGGTCGGCGAGTCCGGCTGCGGCAAATCGACCCTGGCCCGCGCGCTGGTCCGGCTGGTGGCGCTGGATGGCGGGCAGGTCAGCTTCGACGGCCAGGATGTCGGGACGATGCGCGGCGAGGCGCTGCGCCGCTACAACCGCCGGGTGCAGATGGTGTTCCAGGACCCATACGGCTCGCTGAACCCGCGCATGACGGTGGGCGAGACCCTGGGGGAGGCGCTGCGCGTCCACCGCGTGGTGCCCGGCGCCGGGGTGGCGGCGCGCGTTGCGGAGCTGCTGTCCCTGGTGCGCCTGCCGGCCGATGCGGCGGCGCGGTTCCCGCATGCGTTCTCCGGCGGGCAGCGCCAGCGGATCGCCATCGCGCGTGCGCTGGCGGTGCAGCCGGAGCTGCTGGTCGCCGATGAGATCGTCTCGGCGCTGGACGTTTCGGTGCAGGCGCAGGTGCTGAACCTGCTGCTGGACATGCAGGAGCGGCTGGGGCTGGCGATCTTGTTTATCTCGCATGATCTGCGGGTGGTTCGGCACCTCGCGCACCGGGTTGCTGTCATGTACCTGGGCCGGGTGGTGGAGGCCGGCCCTGCCGACCAGGTGTTCGCCGCGCCGTTGCACCCCTACACCCAGGCGTTGCTGCGCGCCGCGCCAACCCTGGACATGCGGCGGCTGGACGCGGGCGAGGCGCTGCGGGGTGAGCTGCCTAGCCCGTTGCAGGCCGTCGCCGGCTGTCCGTTCAACCCGCGGTGCCCGGCTGCCTTCGACCGGTGCCGGGTCGAGCCGCCGGCCATGCGGGTCAGCGCGGGGCATGGCGCCGCCTGCCATCTGGCGTTTGCAGGAAGCGGCCGGTTGGATGCGGCATGACCGCGTTTGCCCGGCGGCCTTGCGCCCATTCATGCCGGGGCAACCTGACAGGGTGAGGTGGGCAGGCATGGACCGGGTGCGGCGCAGGGCCTACTTGCCGCCGTCCACTTGCAGGACCTGGCCGTTGACGAAATCCGCCAGCGGGCTGGCGAAGAACAGCACGGCGTTGGCGATGTCCTGCGGCCTGCCCAGGCGGCGCAGCGCGATGGCGCCCAGCATCGCCTCCTGCTTGGCCGCACCGTAGCCCGCCCACTGCGCTTGGCTGGCGGGGTTGCTGGGGATCAGCCCAGGGGCGACGCTGTTGACCGTGATGCCGTGGGGTCCAAGCTCGTGCGCTAATTGCCGGGTCAGGCCGACCACGGCGTGCTTGGCGCTGGCATAGGCTTGGATGCCGGTCAGCGACGCCTGCACCCCGGCCCCGGAGGAGATGTTGACGATCCGGCCCCGCCCGGCCCGCTTCATGCCCGGCGCGGCGGCGCGGCTGAGCACGAAGGCCGCACCGAGGTTCACGGCAAGGATGCGGTCCCAGTCGTCGTCCGTGACGTCCTCAAGTGGTTGGAACACCTGGCCGGCGACGCCCCCGGCATTGTTGACCAGCACGTCGATGGCAGCCGCCGCCGCCTGCTCGACCGAGGCGATCCAGGCGGCGGCGGCACGGCGGTCGGTCAGGTCCACGACCGCTGTCGTCACACCCTCCACCTGCGCCGGGCCGGGATGGCAGCCGAATACCCGGGCGCCCAGGCGCACGAAGGTTTCGGCGATGGCCTGGCCCAGCCCATGCCCGGCGCCGCTGACCGCCACCACTTGGCCGTCGAACCGCAGGTTTGCCTGGTCATCGAGGCGTGGGTTCATGTCAGTGGCTCCAGCAACAGGTCGTCTGAGTGCGGACACCCTGCCTCGACTGCGTGGATCAGCGCCACCAGCTTGCGGGTCGCCGGGCAGGGCAGGCCGTGGCGGGCACCGATGCCGGCGGCGGGCGCAACCTGCACGTCCAACTCGGTCCGCCGCTTGCGGATGGCGAAGTCCCGCCACACGCCGGAGGGTGTCTCGGCGCTGGGCCGGCTGAACGCCACCGTGGCGGCAATGCTGGCCGCGGCCTCCGCCGCACCGGGGCGGCAGGCGTCGGGGATCAAGGCCGTTGAAGCCGTGCGGCTGCACCCCCTCCACCAGCGCCGCCGCCTCCCCGCCCAGCGCGCGCCAGGCCGGCAGCAGCTCGGGCCGGGCCAGGCAGTCGGCGATACCCATGCTGCTTGGAGCATGTTTGGTGCAAGTAGAGGCACCAAACCTGCCCTAAGCTTTGTTTTCGCGGGTACCTGTTCGGCTCAAGCGAGGCCGCTTGATCCGGACAGGCTCTAGCGCCTGGGCGAACAGCACTGCCCCATAGCCGAGCTTGCCCCGCAAGCAGGACCAGATGTCGGGCGTGGCGACTGCCTTTGGCTCGAACGCCTGCACCAGCGTGTGCAGCGCCTCCAGCCGGGGCGTCATGGCGCCGACCGGGATAGCTTCGTAGCGCATAAGGCTGCAGAGCGTCCCTCGATGCTCCGATAAGCGATCCAGGCCCAAACCGATGTCCCGGGATCCCAGTAAAAGCCATCGGGGAAAGTGCTGTTGTGGCAGATGTTTCTTAATGTTTTCGGAATAACAGGAGCAGCGGAACTTCCATCACCCAAGCATCACCAAAGCGCGCTGGAGCATCGGAGCCGACATGACCTTGAACTTTCGGATCTCACACAAGCTGGGCTTGTCGGCCTGTGCCTTCGCAGTCCCGGTCGCCTTCATCCTGTGGGCGCTTGTCACCGAGCAGAACGTGGCAATCCGCTTCGCATCGCAGGAAGTCCTGGGGGCCCGTTACCTGGCCGGGATGGTGCCGCTGCAGGGAACACTGGCCGCGGCGGCGCTGGACGGGACGGGTGCGCCGGGCAGCTTGGCCGAGGCGATGACGGTTCTCAACGACTCAATGGGCGGTGGACTGGAGACTGAGCCCCAGTTGGGCGCTGCCGCGGTGGCGATCCGGGCAGCCAGCGATCCCTCCGCAGTGCCGGTTGCCCGCGCCAAGCTGCGCGACCTGATCGGTCGGGTCGGCGACCGGTCCAACCTAATCCTCGACAACGTCCTGGCCACCTACTACCTGTCCGATGTCGTCCTGAACCGGCTTCCCGACGCGCTGGACCGGCTGGCCGACCTTGCGATGGCGGAAGTGGACAGCGGCAAGGACGCCGAGGCGCGGGCGCAGTTCCTGGTGGGCCTGGGCGGCCTCGTGGGCGACCTCGATGGCATGGACGCTTCGCTGGCCTCGGCCCAGCAGGCGGACGGGGGGGAGCGCATCAAGGCGGCGCTGGATCAACCGTACCAGAGCCTGCGGACCGCGCTGGTCGAATTCGTTGACGAACTCAAGGCCGGACGGACCAGTGCGGACGCCGCGCGCGGGAGGATCGTGCAGGTCACCCAGTTCAGCCAACAGGCGGCGCAGGA
>CAXTFY010000294.1:0-7258 GCA_964243265.1 uncultured Acetobacteraceae bacterium
GGACGTTCGGCTCCGCATGGGTCCGCGGCGACACGCCTGGAGAGGTGATCACCCGGCACGGCAGCTTGCGCCTCAGCAGGTGGTTGCCGAGCAGCCGGCCGGTCTCATTCTGGATCGATCCGTGCGTTTCCGACGCCGGAGCCATCGCCACCGGCTCCCCGTTGATCAGTTGCCACACTTGCCCGTTCGGGTCAGCGGGCCACTCCAGGAACTCGGCCACTGTCATGCCGGACATCAACGGCGTTTGGGCAATGCGACCATCGTTTGGCTCCCTCCGCCTGGCAGCTTAACACACGCGGGCGCCGCAGCCGGACCTTTGCCGCGGGGCAGTGCCTGCACCCTATCCCCACCCTGAGCCTGGCCGATGACGGCACGGTTTGGGATAGTGCCGGTCAGGGTCGAAGGCGGTTGGTCGAAGACTTCGCATTCACGCCGGGGAACGCCTGCCCAGGGAGCGCCTGCATGGACATCCTGCCATTCGATCCCGGGTCGGCGTCCCCGGCGGAGTGGGCCGCCTTCCACGCCTTCCGCCGCGCCCGCGCCGACGAGGACGATCCCGGCGCCGTCCTGTCCGACGCCGAGTTCGAGCATGATGCCCGCCGGCAGGGGCCGTTCTGGGACAACCGCCGGGTCGTCGCAGTCGCGTCGGGGGAGGTCGTCGGCGTCGTGGGCCTGGGCTTCCGGCGGCAGGGCACGGCGGACTACGCCGAGTTCGCGCGGTTCCTGCGGGTGTGGGGCGGCGTGCGGCGGGACTGGCGGCGGCGAGGCGTCGGGTCCGCCCTGCTGCGCCCGGTGCTGGCCTTCATGCGGGAACGCGGCAAGGCCGTCGCTACCCTGGGGGCAGACCGGCCGGAGGGCCACGCCTTCCTGACCGCCATCGGCGCGGTGCAGAAGCAGTTGGAGGTCGAGAACCGGCTGCTGCTCGCCGGGCTGGACTGGGACGCGTTGATCGGGTGGGAGGCCGCCGCCCCGCCCGGCCTGCAATGGGAGGTCCACGCCGGCCGGGTGCCGCTGGACCGGCTGGCGGCGCTGATTCCCAGCTTCACCACCCTGGTCGGGGACGCCCCGACGGGCGATCTGGAGACGCCGCCGAGCCGCTACGACCTGCAAGGCTACGTCACCGGCTACGAGGAGGCGGATCGCAGCGGCGGCGAGCACCTGCTGGTCATGCTGATGCACGGGGAGGAGGTGGCCGGCCTTTGCGAGGGCTGGTGGGACGCCCGCTTCCCCGACCGCGCGTACCAGGTCCTAACCGCCGTGGCCCGGCCCTGGCGCGGGCAGCGGCTGGCCAAGGCGCTGAAGGCGCGGATGCTGCGCCTGGTGCAGGAGCGGCTGCCGGGGGTCATCATGATGGCCACCTACAACGCGCAGTCGAATGCGCCGATGCTGTCCATCAACGCACGGCTGGGATTCATCCGGCACAAGCAGGTCGGCACCTACCAGATCGGCCCGGACACGCTGGCGAGGTGGCTGGCTACCCGAACGCCCCCACCGAGTGGGTGATGGCCCCGCCGATCTCCCGCAGCATGTCGAATAGCTGACGCATCGGCTCGAACACCGTGTTGTGCTCTTTGGCGTAGGAACCGCTGCGCGGACCCGCGGCCTCGGCATAGTCCAGGTCGTGGCCCGGCGTGGGTCCGGCGGGGAAGATCTCGGTCAGCAGCGCCAGCGCGGCGGGCACGTCCAGGCGGATCAGCCGGTCCATCATGCCCTGCGGCGTCACGCCGTGCCGGGGCGAGAAGTCGGGAACTGCCGTCGCCAGCAGCCAGATTCGCTGGATCAGCGCCAGGCGCAGCGCGTGCAGCAGCACCTCCGAGTCCGCCATGCGGGGTGCGTCGGCCCATACCGCCTGCAGCGACAGGTGGTCCGCCTGCACGCGGTGGAACATCGCCGCCACGTCCGACCAAAGGCCGAGGCGCTGCAGGGCGCGGGCGATGGTCACCAGGCCCTCCCGCCGGCCCGGCACGACGGCGTGGGCGGCGCGGTCGAGCCAGGTGCCGGGGTCCAGCATCGCCACCGTCGCGCGCAGCACGTCGAGGTCCGAATGCAGCAGGCCGTGGGCGGCCAGGTCCATCGCGGCGCTGAAGCGGGGGCTGCTGCGGCGCAGCTCGGCGAAGGGTTCCGGATGGCGCAGCACGGCGGCGCCCAGGCCGTGCAGGGTGTTGGCGCACCAGCCGACCTGCTGCAGGATGGCGTTATTCGGGATGGCGCGCAGCTCGCGCGGGTGGCGGATGACCGGGGGACCGCCGGTGTCGGTCTGCCGGGCGCTGGGGCGGGAGCCCGTGGGGTCCAGCAGGGCGGGGCCAAAGGTGCCCAGCAGGGCGGCATAGCCGGGGTCCTCGACCAGGCCGCGCATCGCCTGGCCGATGGTGGCGAAGAAGTCCACGGCGAAGTCGGGGTCCTCGTAGATGGGGTCGGCGACCTGGGGCACGTCCTCGAAGGCGTGCTCGGCGATGCGGGCTATGGTAGCCAGGGCTAGGGCGGGGGTGCCGAAGTGCAGGTAGCCGTCGCCGCCCTGGAAGGCGCTTTCCTCGCGCACGACGACGCCGGCGCGGGCCATCGCCTGGCGGCTGGCGGTGGGGGACAGGTAGCTCAGGCGGTGGCGCATGCTGACCGGGTGGCCGCCGCGGCCGATGCCCTCGCCGTGGGTGTCGAACAGCACGACCTCGATGCCGTCCATGCCGTATCGGGCCAGGGCGTCGGCGACCTTCAGGCGCAGGCGCTCGATCAGGTAGGAGGCGTCCAACTGACCGACGTAGCGCCCGCTGTCGGAGTAGCCGAACTGCAGGCACAGCCGGCCGGTCTGCCGCAGGTAATCGCGCCAGTGCGAGGAGCGCAGCGCCTCCTCCAGCACGCGGCCGCCGGCCTCCAGGGCCTCGGCGGTCTCGAACAGCGGGCTGATCTCGATGTTGCGGTCGCAGCCGAACAGCCGGGCCATCCAAAGGGCCGAGAGCAGGGTGTAGCCGCTCTCGGTCTCGGCGATCAGGAAGCGGATGGGGCTGGCGGTGTCGATGTGCTTGGCGATTTGCGCCACGGTCATCATCAAGCGGACGGCGGAGGACTGCTCGGCCAGCAGGGCGCCGAAGTACACGGGGATGGGGCGGACTTCATCCAGCGCGGTGTTGATGGCGGTCAGCAGGGCGCGGCGGCGCACCGGGTCGCCAGGCGGGTCGTTCAGGCCCAGGCGCTGGCGGACGGCGTTGTGCAACTGGGTGGCGTTCAGCCGCACCTGGGTGTGGGCGAGCGACATGCCGTGGCCGACCAACCCGGCGCGGGCGACGCACAGCGCCATGCGGGCGTCGCCCTCGGCGGCGTTGATGGCCTGCTTGAACAGGGGAAGCAGGGGAGCTGGGGAGGGCAGGGCGGCGTCGCGCCCGCCGACCAGGGCCTCGGCAAAGGCGGCGACGCGGTCGGGGTCGGCGCTGGTGGGGGCCAGGGCGAGCTGTGCGTCCACGGCGGACAGGGCCTCGGCGACGCGGGCGGTCAAGGGGGCGTCGGCCTCGACCTGGGTGGCCAGCCGGGCCAGTTGCAGCCGCTTCATGGTCAGGCGCAGGCGCAGGGTGTCCCACCAGCCGATGTCGGTGCGGCCGTCGGTGTCGTAGCCGACCCAGCTTGCGAGCACGACGGGACAGGGGACCAGGGTGGCCCAGCGGTCGGGCCAGATGTCGCGGGCGCCGGCCAGCAGGGCCTCGGAGAGGGCGTCGAGGGCGTCGCGGCCGCGCTGCATGGCGGCTACGGCCTGGTTGAATTCCTGCTCCAGCGTGGGAGTGTGGGGGCGGTGGCTGGCGAAGGGGGGTGGGGGGTCGCCGCCCGCCGCCGCCGCCAACGCGCCGAGGACGGCGGGCGGGGAGGAAAAGGTAGGGTGGGCGGTGAACACGGCGGCAAACCGGGTGCGCTCGCAGGCGGTGCGGAACTGGGCGAAAGGGACGGGGCTGTCGAGGGGATCGGGGCGGGCCAGGTGCCGGGCTAGGGCGGCCAGGGCCAGGAGGTCGGTCTCGGCGGGGCCTTTTGCGTAGGAGCCGAGGCGGGTTGCGCGTTCGGCGAAGGCGCTGTCGCGCAGGGTGCGGACCAGGCCGGCGACGCGGTCCAGGTCCAGCTCGCCGCGGTCCAACTGGCGGGAGATCGCCAGGGCGACCAGCAGGACGGGGTTGCCGAAGGGGTCCTCGGTCGCGCGGGCGCGGGCGGCTGCGACTTGGTGGGTCAGCGCCTGGGCTAGGCCCTCGACGGTGGCATGCTGCTGGTCCATGGCGCCTCTTGGTGCGGTGCACAAGAGTTTGGCCAGCATTTGGGGGCAGATGCAACGGGGGTGTCAGAGATTGGTTGAGAGGCACCCTATGCTAACGGGTGGGTGGGTAGTCCCGATGTGCCTTCTGAGATGCCGGATTGGACCACGACTGGAGATTCTACGTGTGTTAGATGCCATCACCCGACATATGGCGTAGATCAGTTGCATATGGTTAAATACCAAAATGCAGCGTGTTGTATTTTCAGCCCCGCACTCCAACCCATCAGGGTCAAAACCTAGTACAAGCTGCAATAGCAACCGCTTGAGCCGTTGCCAAACGCTGTTGAACCAATAATCCAGCATTCGCATACAGGTCGACGTTCTTGCTGAAGGTCTGCAATTGCACCTCTACAGAAACGCCGAGCGCATCTTCTACAAATGCTTGCGGGCCAGCTAGCATCCAGTATAAGTCCCCGTCACTCGTGATAGTGAAACGACCCTCATTCTCAGCCAAAACGAAGCAGGAACCCAAGTGGGCATCTTTACTCACGGTTTGAATATCAGCCGAGGACAGGGCAAAGCTGTAAGCAGCCGGCATCCAAGTTCCTAGCTTCCAGGGTCTCTCCACTGACCAACCGGCAACAAGGCTATGCCTTTCACAAGCATATGCTATTTATTTAGCGGCATCGCTTTCCAACTCATCGTCAATCATGATGCACGCCCAGCGACGCTTTTGCAGAACGTCGAGACTGAATACTGGTGGCACGCCCTCAACCAGTAACTGTGCTGTCGCAGACCAATGTCCTGCCTTTACAGGAGGGCAACCAACCATGAAATACCCGCATCTGCTATAAAGCGTGCGTGCCCAACAATGTCTGACACAGCTCAAATGAAAACTCAATCCTCCTGCATTACCCTGAATACCGCTGCTCCGCCCATGGGTCACCCCGATTGTGGTATCCATTCACCTCCCAATACCCAGGCCGGTCCGCAGCACGAAACTCGATGCGCGCCAGCCATTTGGCGCTCTTCCAGAAATACAGGTGCGGCACCACCAGCCGCAGCGGCCCGCCATGTGCCTCCGTCAGCGGAGCGCCGGCCCAGCTATGCGCCAAAATGCCGTCCTCAGCCGCAAAGTCGCGCAAATCCAGGTTGGTCGTATAACCGTCATAGCTATGCAGCACGACATGCGCCGCCTCCGCCCGTGGCGACACTGCCGCCAGCAGCTCCCGCGTCGGTACGCCGTCCCACTGGTTGTCATACCGCGACCAAGTGGTGACGCAGTGTATGTCCGACACCCGCCGAACCTGCGGCAAAGCCTTGAACGCCTCCCAGGTCCACTCCACTGGATGCTCAACAGCCCCAAACACCTGCAGCCGCCACCGCTCCCGCGGGACCGCCGGGTGGCGGCCCAAATCCAGCACCGGCCAGTCCCGCACCAGATGCTGCCCCGGCGGCAACCGCTCGCTTTCCGGCCGGGCCACGCGGCCGGTCAGGAACCGCCCCTCCTGCGCCCACCGCTGCTTGGTGAGCGTCAGCTTGGACGGGTCCGGCGCCTCGTCGCTCACGCCGCTGCAACCAGCCGCGGCGCGGCCAGCACCCCCTGCAGCCCTGCCAGGATCTCATACGACCGCAGCCGCGCCCGGTGATCCCAGACCGCCGACGCCACCATCAGCTCGTCGGCGCCCGTGCGCTGGATGAACCCCTCCAGCCCCCGCCGCACCGTCTCGGCAGACCCCACGAAGGAGCACGCCAGCATGGCCGACGCCTGCGCCTTCTCGCCGGGCGTCCAATACGCCTCGATGTCGGCGATGGGCGGCAGCAGCTTGCCGCGGGTGCCGCGGAACAGGTTGGTGAACGACTGCTGCGCGGAGGTGAACAGGTGCTGCGCCTCCGCATCCGTCTCGGCTGCGACGACATTAACGCCCACCATGGCGTGCGGGCGCTCAAGCTGGCGCGACGGCTGGAACCCGGCCCGGTATAGCCGCAACGCCGCCATCAACGCCTCGGGCGCGAAGTGCGAGGCGAAGGCATACGGCAGCCCCAGCATCGCCGCCAACTGCGCGCCGTAGGTGCTGGAGCCGAGAATCCATAACGGCACCTCGCTGCCCGCTCCCGGCACCGCCTGCAGAGCCTGGCCGGGCTGCGCGGGGGCGAGCAGCGCCTGCAGCTCCAGCACGTCGTTCGGGAAGTGGTCGGAGGAACCGGAGTCCCGCCGCATCGCGCGCCAGGTTCGCGCATCACCACCGGGCGCGCGGCCGAGGCCAAGGTCGATGCGCCCGGGATACAGCGCATCCAGCGTGCCGAACTGCTCGGCGATCACCAGCGGCGAGTGGTTGGGCAGCATGATCCCGCCCGCGCCCACGCGGATGGTATGGGTGCCGCCCGCGACGTAGCCCACCACGACGGAGGTCGCGGCACTGGCGATGCCGACCATGTTATGGTGCTCGGCCAGCCAATAGCGTTGGTAGCCCCAGCGCTCCGCATGCTGCGCCAGGTCGAGCGCGTTATGCAGGGCGTCCGAGGCGGTGCTGCCCTCGGGGACCGGGGCGAGGTCGAGGATCGATAGGGCGGTCATGCTGCTCTCCGCAGGTTTGACGGGTACATCAGCGCCCGTCCCCTGCGGTGCAAGGGGATGCGCCAGCCGGGCCGTGGCGGTTCTGCACGGCGTTGTCGTCATGCCCCCGGCAGCTGGTCCCCCTGCGTCAGCCCATCGCGTATCAGGCCAGCGAGTGGATGGCGCGGGTGGCCAGCCCCAACCCGGCCAGGTCGGGCACCGCCGCTGCCTGCCGGGCCAGTTGCAGCGCAGCGGCGGCCTCGGGCTGCCCAGCCGGATCGGACCCGCGCAGCACCGCGCCGGCCAAGGCCATCTGCCCCTGCATGAGGTCGGCCAGCAGGGCGGCCTTGGCGCGTGCGCCGAACGGGCCGCGGGCGGGCAGGGCGACGATGGCCTCGCGCAGGTCCTCGATGCCCAGCGTGCGTCCCACCCCGGCCCACACCGCGGCGGCCTCCGCCAGCGGCGCCCCATCCCAG
>CAXTFY010000295.1:0-1925 GCA_964243265.1 uncultured Acetobacteraceae bacterium
TCGGTGTTCCCGCAGAGCTTCCAGTTGCTGGTCTCGGTCAACGTGCTGGCGATCCTGGTGGTGGGCGGCATCGGCAGCCTGCCCGGCGTGCTGATCGGCGCCGCGGCCCTGATTGGCGCGCCCGAGGTGCTGCGCGACCTGGGGGAATACCGGTATCTGATCTACGGCCTGGTCATCATCGCCGTCGTCCGGCTCAAGCCGGAGGGGCTTAGCCCAAAGGCAGTCCTGCACCGGGAGGCAGCGTGATGGCGACCGTCTTCCGCCTTGATCGGTCTGCCTGCCTCTTCATCCGTCGTTGCCCGCTTGTTCGCCGTTGCTCCGTCTGTCAGTGCGAGGAGTGCTTGCGACATGGCAATCCAGGGGCCGCCAGACCGGAGCGCAGCCCTTGTGCCCCTAGATTGCCGCACCGAAGCCGGCTCGCAATGATGGCGTTTGGCGCAATGACGGTGCCCGGGACGGCGCGGTCGCACAAGGGACAGCATAGGTGACGAATGGCATGGCGCTGCTCTCGGCCCAGGGCGTCAGCAAGCGCTTCGGCGGGCTGCTGGCGATCAGCAATGTCGATCTGTCGGTGCCGCAGGGCGCCATCCACAGCGTGATCGGCCCGAACGGCGCCGGCAAGACCACCCTGTTCAACTGCCTCACCTCCTTCGTGCACCCCAGCGCGGGGGAGATCCACCTGAACGGCACCCGCATCGACGGCCTGCGCCCGGACGTGGTCGCCAAGTACGGCGTCGCCCGCACCTACCAGAACATCCGGCTGTTCCCCGACCTGACGGCCATCGAGAACGTCATGGTCGGCGTGGACGCCAAGCGGCCGGAGTCGCTGCTCGGCGCGCTGCTCGCCACGCCCGCGCACCGCCGGGCCGTGCGGGACACCACGGAGCGGGCGCGCGTGCTGTTGAACGCGGTCGGGCTGACCGGGCGCGGCGACCGAATGGCCCGGCACCTGCCCTACGGCGACCAGCGCCGGCTGGAGATCGCCCGCGCCATGGCGATCGAGCCGGTGCTGCTGCTGCTCGACGAGCCAGCCGCGGGCATGAACCCGGTCGAGAGCCATGCCATGCTCGAACTGATCCGCACGCTGCGCGACCGGCACGGCCTGACGATCCTGCTGATCGAGCACCAGATGCGCGTCGTCATGGGCATCTCCGAGCGCATCAGCGTGCTGGACCACGGCGTCTGCATCGCCGAGGGCACGCCGGCCGAAATCCGTGAGGACCCGACGGTGATCGCCGCCTACCTCGGCGCGCGGGCGGCCCGGCACGGCATGGACGCCTTGGCAGGCCACGCGTGAGCGCCCTCGCCGCGTCCAACCTGCATGTCAGCTATGGCAACATCCGGGCGCTGCGCGGCGTGTCGCTGGCCGTGGCCGCTGGCACGATCTGCGCCGTTGTCGGGGCGAACGGCGCGGGCAAGACTACGGCGCTGAACGCGATTTGCGGCCTGCGCGCCCTGAGCGCCGGGCGGGTGGTGCTGGACGGGCAGGATATTACGGACGTGCCGCCGCACGACCTGGTGCCGCTCGGCCTGGTGCAGGTGCCGGAGGGGCGGCGGGTGTTCTCCCGTCTGACGGTGCAGGAGAACCTGGGCATGGGCGCGTTCCGGCGGCGTGCCTCGCGCCAGGAGTTAGCGGCGGAGCTGGACCGGGTGCTGGAGCTGTTCCCGCGGCTGCGCGAGCGGCTGAAGCAGTTGGCCGGCACGCTGTCGGGCGGCGAGCAGCAGATGCTGGCGATGGGCCGCGCGCTGATGTCGCGCCCGCGCACCCTGCTGATGGACGAGCCGAGCATGGGCTTGGCGCCGCAGGTGGTGGACCAGGTGTTCGAGACGATCCAGGCGATCAACCGGGGCGGCGTGACGGTGCTGCTGGTGGAGCAGAACGCCTTCATGGCGCTGGAGATCGCCGACACGGCCTACGTGCTGCA
>CAXTFY010000295.1:2025-7211 GCA_964243265.1 uncultured Acetobacteraceae bacterium
GACCCGTTCCACCTCGCCTGGTTCCTCCAGGGGTCGAGCATCCAGGCCTGGGGCGAGCAATGGACCGGCAACATCAGCGAGGAGTGGATGTCGGCCGGGATGTTCGTGGACCTCGCCCGGTCCATCGAGCGCGCCTGCTTCGACTACCTGCTGATCGAGGATTCCATCTATATCGGGCAGAACTGGGAGAACTCGCGCGACATCTTCCTGAAGAACGGCATGTCCGTGCCGCGGCAGGAGCCGACGGTGGTGGCGTCGCTGATGATGGCGGCGACGTCGCGGCTGGGGATCGTGCCGACGCTGTCCACCTTCGCCTACCACCCCTACCTCACCGCCCGCATCGTCGGCACGCTGGACCAGGTGTCCGGCGGACGGGCGGGGTGGAATATGGTCACCGGCAGCTCCGACTTCTCGGGCCAGAACTTCGGGCTGGACCACCTGCCCGAGCACGACACGCGCTACGACATGGCCGCCGAGTACATCGATGTCGTCACCAAGCTGTGGAGTTCGTGGGAACCCGGCGCCATCCGCGCCGACCACGCGAGCGGCGTGCTGATCGACCCGGCCAAGGTCCACACCATCGACCACAAGGGCGAATACTACGCCAGCCGCGGCCCGCTGAACTCCGGGCCGTGCCCGCAGGGGCGTCCCGTCATCGCGCAGGCCGGCGGCTCCGCGAAGGGCCGGGCCATCGCCGCGCAGTATGCCGATACGGTGGTGGCGCACCCGAAGGGCGTGGAGGCCATGCGGGACTACCGCCGCGACGTGCGTAGCCGCATGGTGCAGGCCGGGCGGAACCCGGACCACTGCAAGGTGCTGTTCATGGCGACGCCCGTGCTGGCCAACACGGATGAGGAGGCGCAGGCCCGCGGCGCCCTGCGCGGCGTCGCCACCGATGACCAGGTGCGGCGGCGGCTGGCGCAGATGGGGTGGACGACCAACATCGACTTTTCCGGCCACGACCTGGACGCGCCGGTGGGCGAGCTGACCACCAACGGCCATCAGTCCAGCCTGGCCAACTTCCTGAAGAAGGCGGGCGGGCGCACGTTGCGGGAGGCGATCATCGCCTACACCAGCCACGGCGGCTGCGTGGACCTGGTGGGCACGCCGGACACGGTGGCGGCGCAGATGGACGAGGCGATGCAGGAGGCGGGCGGCGACGGCTTCCTGCTGGTGCTGCCGGATGTCAGCCGCAAGACGGTCGCCGAGGTGACGGAGGGGCTGGTGCCGGCGCTGCAACGGCGCGGCCTGGTGCGGCGGGGTTACAGCCATACACAGTTCCGCGACAACCTGCTGGAGTTCTAGGGCACGGGGCGGCCAGCCCCGATAACGGCGTGGCTGACCCCATCGCTAGGCCATCCGTTCCAGGACGCCCGAAACCGCGCGAAAGCGAGAGACACCCATGAGGACCGATGACCGCGCTGGCCCGCGTCCCCCGTTCGGGACCGGCATGGCGGAGTTCGCGCTGGCCCTAGGCGGGTTCGCCCTCGGCACTGGCGAGTTCGCCTCCATGGGCCTGCTGCCCAACATCGCCGGCGAACTCGGCACGTCGATCCCCCGGGCGGGGCTGGGCATCAGCGCCTACGCCCTGGGCGTGGTGGTGGGCGCCCCGGCGATCGCCGCCGCCTTTGCCCGGGCCGGCAAGCGGCGGATGCTACTCGGGCTGATGTTGGTGTTCGCGGCAGCCAACTTGCTGACGGCGGGCAGCGCCGGCTTCGGCTGGTTCGTGCTGGCGCGGTTTGCGGCCGGGCTGCCGCACGGCGCGTACTTCGGCTTTGCGGCGCTGGCGGCGGCGTCGATGGCGCCGCCCGAGGGCCGCGGCGGGGCGGTGGGCCGCGTCATGCTGGGCCTGAGCATTGCCAACGTCCTGGGCGTCCCGCTCGCCACGTTCATCGGCCAGGCGCTCGGCTGGCACGCCGCCTTCCTGCTGGTGGCGGCAACGGCGCTCGCCACGGCGGGCCTGGTGCGGCTGTGCCTGCGGCCGATGCCCGCCCATGCCATGGCCAGCCCATTGCGTGAGCTGGGGGGGCTGCGGCAGCCGCTGCTCTGGCTCACCCTTGGCATCACTGCGGTCGGCTTCGGCGGGCTGTTCGCGGTCTACAGCTACGTCGCACCCATGCTGGTGCAGGTCACCGGCGTGGGCGAGCGCGCCGTGCCGCTGTTCCTGGCGCTGATCGGGACCGGCATGGTGGCGGGCAGCCTGTTCGGCGGCTGGCTGGCCGACCGTGGGGTGCTGCGCGCCATCGGGGTGATGCTCGTGCTCGACATGCTGGTGCTGGCGGCGCTGCCGCTTGCCGCGCCGTCACCGGTCTTGATGGGGGTGGACCTGTTCCTGATGGGGTTCGCCTCCCTGGCACTCGGCCCGGCGCTGCAGACGCGGCTGATGGACGTGGCCGGGCGCCATGCGCAGTCCCTGGCGGCGTCGCTGAACCACAGCGCCTTCAACATGGCCAACGCGCTGGGGGCGTGGCTGGGCGGCGTGTGCGTCGCCGCCGGGCTGGGCTGGACGGCAACGGGGCCGCTGGGCGCCGGGCTGGGTGTCGGCGGCCTGCTGATCCTGCTGCTGTCGGCACGGGCGGAACGGCGGGCGGCGCTGCGGGTTGGCGCAGACGTGGCAGGCGACTAGCGGCATCGGCGCCGTGGCAGGACCGGGTGTTGGCGGCGAGCCGAAAGGGCCGGGCTAGGACCACGGCCGGGCTACGGCGCGACCTTCAGGCTGGCCAGGTAGGTGACGATCCCAGCAACGTCGTCTTCGGAAACCGGCGCCTTGTAGGTGTGCAGCATCTTGTTCACCTCGCCCGTCCACTCGGCCCGGGTCAGCGCCGGCTGGTTCAGGATCATCCCCGGCGAGTGGCAGGACTGGCAGTTGTTCGTGACCAGCTCGGCGCCGGGTCCGTCCGGGAAGGCCCGGTCGCTGGTGGGCGGGTCGAACCCGACCGAGCGCAGCCTGACACCGCCTGCCTCCGCCACAGCCGGGGCCGCCCGCGGACCGACCGCCGCGGCATAGGCGGCGACCTGCTTGTTGACTGTCACCGAGTAGGCCGGCGTGACCGGCTTGTCGGCGGCAAGGCGCGCCTGCAGGTCGCTGGACCGCCTCACCGGGGTGCCGATGGCAAACAGGACCAATCCGGCAACGACGACGGTGCCAAAGGCGACGGTATTCAGGGTAATGGCCATGGTGGCGTTCCTTGCTCCGGTTCAGGCGACAGCCAGGCGGACGGTCTCGACGACGTTGCGCATGAAGCCGCCGCCGTTCCAGTTGGCCGCCATCGGCTGCGGCACCTGCCGCGTGTTGGTGCAGCGGACCATCACCGTCAGCGTGCCGGACGCCGGGGCCATGGCCTGCGCCGTCCATTGTCGGAAGCTGTAGGCGCCCTCGTCGCGGCCCAGCGCCGCCGGCTGCCAGGTCTGGCCGCCGTCCACGGAGGTGTCCACCGCCGCCACCCCGCAATCCCCGCCGAACGCGATCCCGCGCAGCGGCACCGGGGCGCCGGCCTGCACCGTCGTGGCCGGGGTCACGTTGGTGAAAAAGGAGCGTGGCGCCATGCGGTTGATCGGCTCGGTCGGGAGCCGGTCTGCCCCGGCGTCACGTCGGCATGCGGCGTGGCCGGGATCAGGTAGGCCTTGGTCATCCAGAAGCCCTCATCGGGCGCGTTCAGCACCTCGATGTCGCTCACCATCTTGACCCAGTAGGTCGAATACCAGCCGGGCACGATCAGGCGCATCGGGAAGCCGTTCAGCAGTGGCAACTGCTCGCCGTTCATCTGGTAGGCCAGCATGACCTCGCCGTCGCGCGCATGGTCGATGGCAAGCGACTTCATGAAGTCCGGCGCGCCATCCACCACGGGCTGGTCGAGGCCGTTGAAGCGGACCGCGACGGCGCCGGGCTTCACGCCGGCGCGGTCCAGCACGTCGCGCAGCCGAACGCCGGCCCACCGCGCGTTGCCCATCGCGCCGTTCGCCCACTGCCCGCCGGCAATGCGCGGCTGGAACAGGCCGCGGGAGTTGCCGGAGCACTGGTTGACGGCGGCCAGCTCCACCCGGGGCAGCGCCAGGATGTCGGCCATCGTCAGCGACTGCGCCTGGTTGACGTGGCCGCGGACCGCGCACCGGAACGTGGCCAGGTCCACCTGCTCGGGGATCACCGCCCAGTGCCAGCGCACGAAGAAGCGGTCGTTGGGGGTGAAGACGCCGCCGTTGGACACCGGGTCGAACACCTCGAACGGCGTTTCCAGCAGCGGTGGCCGGGTGCGCTGCAGGATCATCGAGCCCTTCTGCGGGAAGGCCGCCGTCAGCGCCCGCTCGTCCGGGCCGCCGTTCAGGCCGAGCTTGACGGCACCCTGCGCCCAGGCTGGCGCCGTCGCGGCCATGGCGCCCAATGCCCCCAGGCCCCGCAGCAGCCCGCGCCGGCTGACTGCCCCAGCCATCTGTCCCATGCCGATCATGTTGCGCCTCCGTGCTTCTTCTCCTGTGCAGGCAGTTGGCGCTTGATGGGACAGCCGGTCCAACAGCGGCACGCGGTTGAAGCCATCGGGAAACCTGATCGGTCAGGCGGCGGCGATGATCTCCAGCAACGCGGCAGCCGCCCGGCTCCGATACCGGTCCGCATGGCGCAGCACGTGGAAGTCCCGCTCCGGCAGCACCAGACCGACCTGGTGCAGCAGCCCGGCCTCGATGCTGGGCGCGGCGGCGGAGGCGGAGATGGCAGTCGCGCCCATGCCGGCCTCCACCGCGGCGCGGACGGACTCGTTCGACGGCAGCTCAAGCGCCACGCGCAGGCTCGATGGCGGCACGCCGAAGCCCTCCAGCGCCGCCTCGAACACCGAGCGCGTGCCGGACCCGGCCTCCCGCAGCACCCAGTCGCTCTCGGCCAGGCGGTCCGGCGCGACCGTGCCGCAGCCGGCCCAGGGATGGTTCAGTCCCACGACGATGACGAGCTGGTCGCGCGCCACCACCCGGCTCTCCAGCGCCGGGTCGTCCACGGCGCCTTCGACGAAGCCTAGCTCGGCCGAGCCATCGTGGATCGCCGCCGCAACTTGCGTGGTGTTGCCGACGGCCAGGCGGATATCGATGCCGGGGTGCGCGCGCCGGAACGCGACCAGGTGGCGCGGCAGCCAGTAGCTCGCGATGGTCTGGCTGGCCTGCACGGCCAGGGTGCCACGCTTCAGGCCGCCCAGCTCCGACAG
>CAXTFY010000296.1:0-7209 GCA_964243265.1 uncultured Acetobacteraceae bacterium
GGTGGGATCGTCGGCTTCGAGGCGCTGGTGCGCTGGCCGCATCCGACGCGTGGCCTGATCCGCCCCGACCTGTTCATCCCGATGGCGGAGGCGACGGGGCTGGTCGTGCCGCTGGGCGAGTGGGTGCTGGAGACGGCGTGCCGGGCCGCCGCCGGATGGCCGGTGCCGTGCCGGATCGCGGTCAACGTCTCGGCCCGGCAGTTCAAGGACGGCCGCCTGCCAGGGCTGATCGCCGCCGTGCTGGCCCGCACCGGGCTGCACCCGGGCCGGCTGGAGCTGGAGGTGACGGAGAGCATGCTGATCGAGGACGCGGACCAGGCGCTGCAGACATTGCTGGCGCTGAAGGCGCTGGGGCTGCGGGTGGTGCTGGACGACTTCGGCACCGGGTATTCCAGCCTGTCCTACCTGCGGCGGTTCCCGTTCGACAAGATCAAGATCGACCGGTCGTTCATCACCGACCTGACGCGGGACAACGGGTCGCAAGCCATCGTCAGCGCCATCCTGGCAATGAGCGGCAAGCTCGGCCTGCAGGTCACCGCCGAGGGCGTGGAGACAGAGGATCAGCTCGCGCTGCTGCGCGCCGCCGGGTGCGACCAGATCCAGGGCTTCCTGCTAGGCCGGCCGATGCCGGCCGCCGCCGCCGTCGCCCTGCTCGCCGCGGCGGTCCGCCCGCCCGCTCCCGCTGCATCCCCCGCCCCCGCCGTATCCATCGTAGAGCTGGCGGAGGCGGGCTAGGGGTCTGGCGACCTACCCGCGCCGGCCGAACGAGATCACGTACGACCGCACCCGCGCGTCAACCAGCGGATCGTCCGACAGCTCGATGCCCGGCGTCAGGTGGTTGGGCAGGAAACGCAGGTCGTGCTGCGCCTTGGCCTCGTCCGCCACCGCGCCGGTCAGCGTCAGGGTGCCCAGGTTGACCATCCGCCGGTCCGCGGGCCAGGGCTGGGTCGGGTCCTTCGTCGGGTCGCCGGGGTTGGCAAGCTGCGCCATCACGCGATACTCGGCCTTCGCCGTCTTCAGCCGCTCCGGCAGCTCGTCGAGCAGGAAGTCGGGCGGCTGCTTGGCCGCATCCTCCTTGCTCAAGTAATCGCCGCCCGCCACCGGCTGGAACTGGAAGCGGAACGGCTGCCGCTGTCCCTGGGCATTGACGAAGATGAAGGCGTCGATGCCGTTATACGTCTCGCGCACGAAGCTGGTCGGCGTCCGCACGCCCGCGCCGGCCTTGGCGGCGGTGGGGTGGGCGGCGATGAACTGCTCGACCTTGGTCGGCTTCGGCGCATCCGGCCCGCTCTCGGACGCGGCCTGCAGCAGTTGCAGGAACTCCTCCCCCGTGGCGACCGGGAAGTACGGCAGCGAGTTCAGCACCACGTCCACGTAGGTGCCCCCCTCAGGCTGGAAGCGGATGGACATGCCGTGCGGGTTGGCGGCGTCGGCGCCGTCCGCCAGGTTCGGCAGGCCGGTCGCGTCGGAGAAGCGCACTGTGACCGGCACTGTCTTACCGGCGAAGATGCTGGCCGTGCTCAGCCCGGCGGCCTCCGGCGTAGGGGTGAAGCTGCCCACCACCACCACGCCGCGGGCATGGTTGGCGCGCAGGCCGGGATGGCGGCCCCACAGCTTGTTCATCACGTCGATGGTCGCAGTCGCCGTGCTGGGCGCAGCGGGGGTGGCGGCCGGGCCTGGCGGCGTGCTTGGGGCTGGCTGCGCCCATGCGGCTGGGGCGCCAAGGAGGGCAGTAAGGGCGAGGACGGTGGTCTTGCAGGACATGCCTTGCTCCAAAATTGGGTGGCGGCCGGGGTCATATGGCAGGCGGCCCTGCAACGCCAGCCCGCACGATCACGCCGCGCCCCGGTCCCACCGGAGCTGCATCTCAAGCGCCAGGCCGGCCGGGTCGGTCTATGCCCGGCGGCTGACGCCCTGGGCGCGGTCATCGGCCATGACATGGTCCCAGCCGGCGCGGACGCCGTCCAGCGCACGCTCGGCACCCTGGGCGGGGCTGGTCTTCGGCCCCGTGGCGTGCGCGGCCATGTCGGTCTCGATGAAGCCGGCAGGGACGCCCACGACCTGCGTGCCCTGCCCCCGGAGCTGGTTGCGCAGCACGTCGGACACCGCCAGCGCCGCGTGCTTGGACGTGCCGTAGGCCACGCTGAACGGGTTGGTGAACCAGCTTACCACAGACAGCATGTTGGCCACCGCGCCGCCGCCGTTGCGGGCGAGGCTGGGCGCGAAGGCCCGGGCCATCCGCAGCAGCCCGAACATGTTGACCTCCATCTCCCGCCGCAGCGCCGCCTCGGCGCCGTCGGCCAGGATGGCGCTGTTCAGCAGGATGCCGGCGTTGTTGACCAGCAGCGCCGTGTCGCCACAGGCCGCCGCGGCCACGTCACGGTCCGACGTGACATCCAGCCGGATCGGGGTCAGCCGGGCGCCTGCAACCGCCGCCGGATCACGGGCGCCCGCATAGGCCTTGGCGGCGCCGGCCCCGAGCAGCGCCTCGGCGAACGCCCGGCCAAGCCCGCGGTTGGCGCCCGTGACCAACGCCGTCGAACCCCTGATGTCCAGGGACGGCGGCCTCCGCGCCTGTCGTTTGCCGGTGAGCCTCGCCCTAAAGCCCCAACAGGTCCAGCGTCCGCGCCAGCACCGCGCGCTCGTCATACAGCGCCATGGCCCGCTGCCGCCCGGCAGCGCCCATGGCGGCGCGCAGGGCAGGATCGTCAACCAGACGGCGCAGGGCGGCGGCCAACGGGGCGGCCTGCATGGGGGGGACCAGCAGCCCGGTCTCGCCGTCCACCACCTGCTCGCGCGGGCCGCGGATGCGGGTGGCGACAACGGGCAGGCCGCTCAGCATGGCCTCGATGACCGACATGGGCAGGCCCTCGAAGTGGCTCGGCAGGGCAAAGATGTCGGCCGCCGCCAGCACGGCCGGAACATCGGTGCGATAACCCAGCAAGCGGACGCTGCCAGGCGGCGCCTGCGCGAACAGCGCGGTGGGGTCGGGGCCATGATCGCTGGGCAGGCGGTTGCCGACCACCCACAGCTCGGCGCCGGGCACATCGCGCATGGCGTGCAGCAGCTCCAGGTGGCCCTTGTGGCGCACCAGGCGGGAGACGATCACCACGGCCACCTGGTCCGCCGGCACGCCCAAGGCGGCGCGGACGCGGGCACGGGCGTCGGCGTCGGGACGGAAACGCGCGGGATCGCGGCCATTGCCGACCGCGATGGCCCGGCGCGCGATCCACAGGCGGCGGGCATCGGCGGCCTCCTCGGTGGACACCGTCAGGGTGATGTCGGTCATGCGCCCACCCAGCCACTCCATCGCCAACCCCAGCGCACGGCGCGGCCAGGGGCCAGGCTGGTTGAACAGGAAACCATGGCAGGTGTACGCGACGCGTGGCACCCCGGCGATCCACGCCGCAAGCCGGGTGACGAAGCCGCTGATCGGCATGTGGGCGTGCACCAGGTCGGGCCGCTCCGCCCGCAGCAGCCGCACCATGGCCCGCAACGCCCGCCACTGCGCCGGGGGCGACAAGCTGCGCGCCATCGGCACCGCGACCACCCGCAGCCCGGCCGCCCGCGCGTCATCCAGCAGCGGCCCATCGGCGGAGACGCCCAGCACGTCATGGCCCCGCGCCTGGGCAGCCAGCATCAGCGGCTGCAAAAAATGCCTTAACGAGAAATCAACGTTGGTGACCTCGACGATCTTCTTCCTGCTCCCTCTCCCCGCTTCGGGAGAGGGCCGGGGTAAGGGGGCCGTCAAGCGCGGACCCCGGCCCGGGACAGCCGCTGTGCCGCACAGGCCGCGCACCCCCACTCCGCAGCCAAGACCCCCTCACCCCAACCCTCTCCCGAAGGGAAAGGCAGAAGCGTCATCCCACCGCCACCACCACCCGCCCGCGCACCTGGCCGGCGAGGATCTGCCGCCCGGCCTCCTGCACGTCCTCCAGCCCGATCGTCGTCGTCATCGCGTCCAGCTTCGCCAGGTCCAGCTCCTGCGCCAGCCGCCCCCAGGCCTCGACCCGCCGGACCCGCGGCGCCATCACGCTGTCGATGCCCAGCAGCGACACCCCGCGCAGGATGAACGGCGCCACCGACCCCGGCAGGTCCATCCCCCCCGCCAGCCCGCACGCCGCCACCGCCCCGCCATAGCGCGTCATCGACAGCACGTTCGCCAGCGTCGCCGACCCCACGGAGTCCACCCCCGCCGCCCACCGCTCCTTCGCCATCGGCTTCGGCGCCATGGACAGCCCGGCCCGGTCGATCACCTCCGCCGCGCCCAGCCCCTCCAAGTACCCCGCCTCCGCCATCCGCCCCGTCGAGGCGATCACCCGCCACCCCGCCCGGCTCAGCAGCGCGATGGCGACGGACCCGACGCCGCCCGCCGCCCCCGTCACCACCGCCGGGCCGGCATCCGGCGTCAGCCCGTGCCGCTCCAGCGCCATCAGCGACAGCATGGCGGTATACCCGGCGGTGCCGATCGCCATCGCCTGCGCCGCGGTCAACCCGACCGGCAGCGGGATCAGCCAGTCACCCCGCACCCGGCTGCGCTCGGCATAGCCGCCCAGGTGCGTCTCCCCGGTGCCCCAGCCGTTCAGCAGCACGGCGTCGCCGGGCTTGTAGGCCGGGTCGCCGGACGCCTCGACCACGCCCGCGAAGTCGATGCCGGGGATCATCGGAAAGCGCCGCACCACCGGCGCCTTGCCGGTCAGCGCCAGGCCATCCTTGTAGTTCAGGCAGGAGTGCGACACCCGCACCGTCACGTCGCCCTCCATCAGCCCGGCCTCGTCGAAGTCGCGCAGCGCGACCCGCTGCCCCGTCTCGTCCTTATCGACCACGATTGCTCTCATGCTGCCCCCCGCCCATTGCGGCGGGACCCTGCCCCGCCCAGGGCCGGCGCGGCAAGCCCTTGCCCCCGGCCCCATTGCCCCGACCCCCTTGCCCCAGACCCCTTGCCCCAGCCCGGGGGAGCCGCAACTCTGCGAACATGCAGAACTTCCCGATCTTCCTGTCCCTGACCGGCCGCCGCGTGCTGGTGATCGGCGACGGCGAGGCCGCCGAACGCAAGGCCGACGCCCTGCGCCGCGCCGGCGGCCTGGTGGACACCGCCCCGCATTTCCATCCGGCCCTGCTCGACAACTGCGCCCTGGCCATCGGCGCCGACGCCCCGGACGCCGACCTGGCCGCCCTGTCCGCCGCCGCGCAGGCCCGCGGCATCCCGGTCAACATCGTCGATAAGCCCTCCCTGTGCAGCTACATCACCCCCAGCGTCATCGACCGTGCCCCGCTGGCCATCGCCGTGTCCTCCGGCGGGGCCGCCCCCGTGCTGGCCCGGCTGCTGCGGGCACGCATCGAGGCCATGGTCCCCCCCGCCTTCGGCCGCCTCGCCGCCCTGGCCGACCGCTACAAGGACGAGCTGCGCCAGCGCCTGCCGGACGTGACCCGCCGTCGCCGGGTGCTGGAACAGGCGCTGGGCGGGCGCGTGGCCGACCTGATGCTGGCCGGGAACGACGCAGCCGCCGAGCAGGAGATGCAGCGCGCGATCCAGGAAGACCCGGACCCATCCGGCATCGTATACCTGGTCGGCGCCGGGCCAGGAGCGGCGGACCTGCTGACCATCCGGGCGCAGCGGCTGCTGGGCGAGGCCGACGTGATCGTGCACGACCGGCTCGTAACGCAGGACGTACTGGACATGGCCCGGCGCGACGCCGACCGCATCGGTGTCGGCAAGTCGAAGTCCAACCACTCGATGCCGCAGGACGAGATCAACGCGCTGCTGGTCCGGCTGGGTCAGGAGGGCCGCAAGGTGATCCGGCTGAAGGGCGGCGACCCCTTCGTGTTCGGCCGCGGCGGGGAGGAGGCGGCGGCGCTGGCGGCGGCAGGGGTGGCGTTCGAGGTCGTGCCGGGCGTCACGGCCGCGCTGGCCTGCGCGGCCGGGGCGGGCATCCCGCTGACGCACCGGGGCGACGGGGCGGCGGGGGTCGGGGCGGTGCGGACGCTCACGCTCGCGACCGGGCACCTGGTGGATGGCGCGCTGGACCTGGACTTCGCGGCGTTGGCCCGGGGTGGCACGCTGGCGGTGTACATGGGCCTGGACAGCCTGCCGGCGCTGCGGGACGGCCTGCTGGCGGCGGGGCTGGACCCTGCGACCCCGGCGGCACTGATCGAGCGGGGCGGCCGGGCGGAACAGCGGGAGCTGGTGGGGACGCTGGACGCTCTGGTTGCAGACGGTCCGGGGTGGTCCACCGGGGGGCCGACGCTGACGATGGTGGGGGCTGCGGTAGGACAGCGAGTACAGCGGAGCAGCAAGGCTATGGCTTCAGGAGTTTAGGCAACCATTCATATGGTGAGCTGTTATTTGAAGTTTTATCCTTAATATAGACACGACACCATCCCATATATGATTTCGTCATGATCTTGAACTTCCGCTTGGGACCGTGATGGTGACGCTTGCCTCCAGCTTGAAAGGCGAAACGTCATCCAGGACCAGACAGGGACCAACCTGATACCTCGGTCAGGTCTCAGGTGTCACCAACTTAACCCATGCAACAACACCATAATTGGTCAACGTCGAGCTAAGTCATGTAACGTAAAGAACCTAAAGAAATATTAGGAAGTGACTGTTTAAGGCTTCGATAATATTTACACGGCGTTGAGAGATCGTCTAACACTATGCCTGACGGTACTTCATGGGGCTGGGCATTCTTCGGCTGGATTGCTGGACTGTATCTGCCTCTTTGATGGTTCAAGATGCTGAAGGAACATTGGTGATGCCGGGCTGGTTTTCGCGCGCAGCAGGACGCATGCAAGTTCATCACAGCAGCAGTCGTGTCACCACCTTGATACGCCGGCTGCGGTCCGACCGCCGGGGCAATGTGGCCATGGTGGTTGCTGTAAGCGCCCTGCCGCTCTTCACCGCCGTCGGGGTCGGTGTGGACGTGTCGGGCTTGGTCGAAGCTAAGACTAGGCTGCAGAACGCCGCCGATGCCGCTGCCTTGGCTGGAGCAAGCCTCTACACATCGTCAAGCCAAGGCACAACCGCCGCAAACAGTGCACAGGCCTACTTCAACGACTATGCCAAAGGCAGCTTCACGACCATAACCAGTAGCGCGACTGCAAGCTCCGCCGGCACGCCGTTCACAATCACCGTGGCTGCGAGCGCCACCATGGCGACAACGTTCCTGAAGGTGGCCGGCATCAGCAGCATGCCTGTCTCGGTCA
>CAXTFY010000297.1:0-7146 GCA_964243265.1 uncultured Acetobacteraceae bacterium
GAGCTGGATTTGAACCCGGTGTTCGCCGACGCGGACGGGGTTTCGGTCGGCGACGTGTCCACGTATGCAACACGGCTACCAGCGCGACCTTGGCGGCCAGGTCTGGATAGGGTGCTGCCATGGGCTGCCCTCTCCCCAAGGCACGGCGGCGTCCACTCGCGGCGACTTGCTCCTTGCAACCACCGGAGGGGCTGACGCAAGCTGGCCGTGCAAACAGGGCGGCGCTTCGATCGCCCGGGCACTGGGAAGGGCTACGCCATGGATGATCACGCGATCCCGCCAACCAACCGCCGCGCGCTGCTTTTGGCGGCCATCGCCGCCGGGGCCGGCGCGTCCGTGCTGACAGCGGCAGGCCAGTCCGCCGCCGCCGAGGTGAGCCGGTCGGAAAAGCCGCTTCGGGCCGCCTTCTCCAACGCCGGGCTGCAGGCGACCTGGTGCGCGCAGGGCAAGGCGGCGGCGGAGTACTGGGGCCGCCTGTTCAACGTGGACGTGACCTGGTTCGACGGCGAGCTGAACGCCACCCGGCAGCGCGGCGCCATCGACAACATGGCCTCGCAGCAATGGGACTTCGTGGCCATCCAGGCGTTCGGCATCGGCACGCTGACGGCGCCGGTGCGCAAGATGATCGACGCCGGCGTGCCGGTGATCGACATGGACACGCTGATCGCGCCGCTGGACCAGATCAACGTCCACTCCTTCCTGGCGCCCGACAACGAGTTCATGGGCGCCTCGGTGACCCAGGCGCTGATGGACGCCATCGGCGGCGAGGGCACGGTCATCATGACCCAGGGCGCGCTGGGCCACACCGGGGCGCAGGGCCGGGCGCGCGGCTTCGAGGGCGTGATGAAGCGTTTCCCCAAGGTGGAGGTGCTGGACACCCAGCCCGGCGACTGGGACGTGACCAAGGTGGCGCGCATCTGGGACACCCACCTCACCAAGTATCCCAAGATCAGCGCGGCCTACTTCCACAACGACGACATGGCGCTGGCCGCCTACAACGTGATGAAGTCGCGCGGGCGGACCGACATCAAGATCGGCGGCTGCGACGCCATGCCGCCGGCCCTGGCCGCCGTGGCCGACGGGCGGATGCACGCGACGGTGCGCAACCCGTCCTGCCGCATCCACGGCGGCGCCATCGTGGCGGGCGTGGCGGCGGCCACCATGGGGGAGAAAGGGGGCGACGGCGGCATCCCGAAGTCGGTCATCACCGACGGTCCCGTCGTCACCAAGGCGAATGCGGCCGGGATGGCCTGGATGGAGAGGAATTTCCTGATCTAGCGGGTGCCGGGGATGGACGGGCCGGGGATGGGTGGGCCATTGCTGGAGCTGCGCGGCATCGCCAAGCGCTTCGCCGGCGTGGCGGCGCTCAGCGGCGTCGATTTCGCGCTGCACCGCGGCCAGGTGCACGGCCTGGTCGGCGAGAACGGCGCGGGCAAGAGCACGTTGATGAAGGTCATCGCCGGGGTGCACACGGAGTACGACGGCGAGATGCGGCTGGACGGCCGGCCCGTGCGGTTCCGCTCGGCGCGGGACGCCCGGGATGCGGGGATCGGCATGGTCCACCAGGAGCTTTCGACGGTGCCGGAGCTGTCGGTCGCCGAGAACGTGCTGCTGGGCGCGCAGCCGCTCAACCGCCTGGGCCTGGTGTCGTGGCGGCGGATGCGGTCGCAGGCGGCGGGGCAACTGCAGGCGCTGGGCATCGACGTGGACCCCGGCGCCCCGGTCGGCTCGCTGCCGCTGGGGTTGCAGCAGATGGTGGAGCTGGCGCGCGTGCTGCTGTCCGGCGCGCGAATCCTGATCCTGGACGAGCCGACCTCCGCCCTGTCGCCACCCGAGGTCGAGCGGCTGTTCGCCCTGCTGGCCCGGCTGCGTGAGACCGGACGCAGCACGGTGTTCATCTCGCACTTCCTGGACGACGTGCTGCGGGTGTCGGACCAGGTCACGGTGTTCCGCAACGGCCGCCTGGTTGGGAATGTGCCGGCGGCCGAGGTGGGCAAGCCGTGGCTGATCGACCGCATGGTCGGCGCCGGGCACGAGCGGCTGGGCGAGGCGCATGACGGCGCGCTGCAGCTCGAAGGCCCGACCGGCGCGCCCCTGGTGCTGCAGGCGGGCGGGCTGACCGTGGCCGGGCTGTTCGAGGACGTGTCGCTCGACGTGCGGGCGGGCGAGGTGCTGGGCATCTACGGCTTCATGGGGTCGGGCCAGTTGGAACTAGCGCGGGCGCTGTCGGGCAAGCTGCGGCTGGACCGCGGCGTCGTGCGGGTCGATGGGCGGATCGCGCGGCTGCGTGGCGGAACCCCGGCGGCCAAGCGGGCCGGCCTCGCCTTCGTGCCGGAAAGCCGCCGCTCCATGCTGTTCGCGCAGGAGCCGGTGTACCGCAACATCAGCATCGCCATCCTGGAGCGCATCGGCCGCGTGCTGCTGCACCCGCAGGCGGAGCGGCGGATCGCCGACGGCCATGTGCGCGACCTCGGCGTGCGCCCGCCGCTGGTGGACCGTCCGGTGGGGCAGTTGTCCGGCGGCAACCAGCAGAAGGTGGCGCTGGCGCGGTGGCTGACCCACCTGCCGCGCGTGCTGCTGCTCAGCGAGCCGACGCGGGGCATGGATGTCGGCGCCAAGGACGACGTGGTGCGCATCGTGCGCGGACTGCGCGGACGCGGGATCGGCATCGTCGTGGTGTCGTCCGAGCCGGAGACCGTGCTGTCCCTGGCCGACCGCATCCTGGTGATGCGGCGCGGCGCCGTGGCCCGCGAGTTCGCGGACGAGGCCGTGAGCAAGGACCGCCTGCTTGCCGCCGCATGAGGGGGATGCCATGACCGCAATCGCCGGGGCGCCGCCGCGCAGCCCCCTGGGGGTCCGCCTGCGCGGGCAACTCCGCAACCTGGCGCCGCTGGTGACGCTGGCGGCGCTGGTGGCGCTGTTCAGCGCGTCCAGCTCGTCGTTCGCGACCTGGGCCAACCTGGGCAACGTGCTGCAGCAGGTCTCCATCACCGCGATCATCGCGGTCGGGCTGACCTACGTGATCCTGTGCGCCGAGATCGACCTCAGCGTCGCCAGCGTCGCCAACGCCGCCGGCATCCTGGTCGCGTTCCTGACGGTGCAGGACGCCAGCGTGAACATCCCCAACCTGCCGCTGCCCGGCGCACTCGCGATCCTGGCAGGGTTTGCCGGGTGCCTGGCGCTGGGGGCGGTCACGGCGTTCGGCGTCACGCGGATCGGCATCCCGTCGTTCATCATGACGCTGGCGATGCTGCAGATCGGCAACGGCATCTGCGCGCTGCTGGTGCGGGGGCAGATCGCCTACAGCGTGCCGCCGCTTGTGCTAGAGCTGGGCAGCGGGTCGGTCGGGCCGGTGCCATGGATCGTCATCGTGGCGGGCGTGGTGCTGCTGGCCGGGCACCTGGTGCTGACCTACACGCGGTTCGGCCGCTACATCTACATGGTGGGCGGCAACCGGGAGGCGGCCGAGCACTCAGGCGTCGGGGTGAAGGCGGTGGTGGGGGCGGCGCTGCTGGTCTCGGCGGGGTGTTCCGGGTTGGCGGGGATGCTGGGGGTGGCGTACTTCGGCAGCGCGCAGCAGAACCAGTTCGACAACTACTTGCTGGACTCGATCTCGGCGGTCGTGGTCGGCGGCACCAGCCTGTTCGGCGGCCAGGGCGGGATCGGCAACACCGTCGTGGGGCTGCTGGTGCTGGGGGTGCTGAACAATGGGCTGGACCACGTGCGGATGGACAGCTTCCTCAAGATCCTGATCCGCGGCCTGGTGCTGTTGCTGGCGCTGGTGGTCAACGTGTACGCGCAGCGCCTGCGCGCCCAGTACCGGAGAGGATAGCGTCCGATTAGGGCAGTCTGCATCAGCTTGGCGGGATACGGAGCTGGGTGGCCCTGGACGGTCATCCGGGCATACGGGAGGGACATGGCCTCTGGCCAGCCTGCCGGCGTTTCAAGCGCTTGGCTTCGAATGTGAGGGACACGGCCGACCGCGCGGCGGGGCGAACGATGCCCTGTCCCGTGCTGGTGCCGAGCGCTGGTGCGGTCGAGGGCCGGCCCACGCCGGCCGACATCTGGCGCAGCTGGGCCAGCGATGTCACCAGCGCCGCGACGGGTGGCGGACATCTGCAGCCCGAGGACGCGCCGAACGAGGTGCTGTCGTCGCCACGTCCGTTCCTTGCCAAGCACGCAGCTCCTCAGCGACCAGGGTGAGTGGAGGTCCCTGCTCAGTGTCCCGCCGCGGCCGCCGGCTTCGGCGCGGCCACCTTGCGCATCAGCGGCACCAGCATGGTCGCGATGATGAAGGCGAGCATCACCGCCCTGAAAGCGTCGGCGTAGGCCAGCGTGGAGGCTTCCCGGTAGGCGAGGTTCCATAGCCGGTGCAGCGCCGCCTGGTCGCCGAGCTGCGCCCCGCCCGGCAGCGCGCCGTAGCGGCCGGAGAGATCGTGCAACGTCCGCATCATGGCGCCGTTCGCCGGCGTCAGCCTCGCGGCGATGGTCTGGAAGTGGGCGTTGGTCCCGTCGTTGAGGATTGCCGCACTGACGGCGATGCCGACGGCGCCGCCGAGGTTGCGCATCATGTTGAACAGGCCGCTGGCGTATTTCAACCGCTCCGGCGGCAGGCTGCCGAGGCCGAGGTTCACGCTGGGCGCCACCGCGAACACCTGCGGAAAACCGCGCAGCAACTGCGGGATCAGCAGCTCGGCGCCGCTCCAGCTCGAGGTGATGAAGCTGAACTGCCACATCGCGCAGCCGAAGCAGGCCATCCCGAACATCATCAGCCAGCGCGTGTCGAAGCGGCGCGCCAGCACGATGTAAACCGGCGTGCCCACAAGCGTCGCCACGCCGGTCGAGAACACGGCGGCTCCCGTCTGCCAGGCGCTGTAGCCGCGCACATAGCCGAGGAACAGCGGCGTCAGATAGATGGTGGTGAAGATGCCCACCCCGGTGACGAAGGACAGCAGGCAGCCGAGCGCGAAGTTGCGGTTGCCGAGCGCACGCAGATCGACGACGGGGTTGGCGACCATCAGGCTGCGTACGGCAAAGGCGCCGAGCGCGAGGCCGGCCACCCAGGCGCAGTCGCGGATGCCGGCGTCGCTGAACCAGTTCCAGCGCGTGCCCTCCTCCAGCACGTACTCTAGCAGGCCGAGACCGACCGCCATCAGGGCGATGCCGAGGTAGTCCGCGCCACGCAGCAACTTGAGATCCGGCTCGTCGATGCGCACGAGGAGGGGCACCAGCAAGGTGATGGCAAGGCCGGGCAGTAGGTTCACGTAGAACAGCCAGTGCCAGTTGAGCGTGTCGGTGATCCAGCCGCCGATCACGGGGCCCAGCGTGGGCGCGATCGAGGCGATGCTGCCGATCACCGCCGCCGAATACACCCGGCGCGGACCTTGGAAGTAATGGAAGGACGAGGTGAACACGGTCGGGATCATCGAGGCGCCGAGCAGGCCCTGCAGGCCGCGGAAGATGATCATGCTTTGGATGTTCCAGGCCAGCCCGCACAGCATGCTGGCCACGGTGAACCCGGCGGCCGACGCGGTGAACAGCCAACGCGTCGAGAACACCCGGGTCAGCCAACCCGACAGCGGGATCATGATGATCTCTGCAATCAAATAGGCGGTCTGCACCCAACTGATCTCGTCCTGCGCCGCCGACAGGCCGCCGCCGATCTCCTGCAAGGAGGAGGCGACGATCTGGATGTCGAGTAGGGCGATGAACATGCCGCAGCACATCACCGCGAATGGCCAAATGGAGGCCGGGCGGGCGGCGGCGTCGCTCATGGCGCCCTCCCTCATGGCGTGGCCGGCGGGCTGGCGCGGGTATCGACCCGGACGGTGGTCGAAAGGCCCTGGCGCAGCCGGGGCAGCTCGTTGTCGGCATCAAGGGCGATCCGGACCGGCACGCGCTGCACGATCTTGGTGAAGTTGCCGGTCGCGTTCTCGGGCGGGATGACGCTGAACACCGCGCCGGTGCCGGGCGAGAGGCTCGCGACCCGGCCGTGGAACGCGTGGCCCGGCAGCACGTCGGCGGTGACGGTCGCCGCCCGGCCAGGCGCCATATCAACGAGCTGGTCCTCCTTGAAGTTGGCGTCGATCCAAAGGCCGGTCGCCGGGATGATGGACAGCAGATAACCGCCCTGCACGACATAGGCGCCGACCTGGGCCGCCCGGTTGCCGACATAGCCTTCGACCGGCGAGCGGATCTCGGTGTAGCCGAGGTTGAGCCGGGCGGCCTGCAGGTCGGACCGGGCCTGGTCCACGTCGGCCTCCGCCTTGGCGACCTGCGCCTGCAGCACCGGCACGCGCTGATGGGCGGCCTGCAGCCCGGCGGCGGCCGAGAGCACGGCGGCATGGGCCTGCGCATCGAGCGACGTGGTGCGCTGCTGGTCCTGGCGGGAGCCGGCGGCGGTGGTGGCCAGGCTGCGGTAGCGTTCGGCGTCCGCCGTGGCATAGTCGGCCTGGGCGGCCTTGGCGGCTAGCTCCGCCGCCTGCTGCCCGATCGTCGATTGTTGCAGCACGAGTTGCGCCCGTAGGCTGCCGAGCGTCGCGTTGGCGCCGGCGACGACGGCCTGGGCATGGTCGAGCGCCGCCTGGGCATCGCGGCGGTCGAGCTGGATCAGCAGTTGGCCGGCCTGGACAAGCTGGTAGTCGTTGACCGGGATCGCCTCGATGAAGCCGGCGATGTGCGGGGCGATCGAGGTCAGGTTGCCGCCGACATAGGCGTCGTCGGTGCTCTCGATGAAGCGGCCGTTGCGCCACCAGTCCAGCCCGAACCAGGCGCCCGCCAGGAGTACCGCCAGCGCGATGGCCGCGATGGCCGCGCGCTTGATCCCGAAGCGCGGCCGGGTCTTCGCGGCGGGCGGGCTCAGATCGCGTTCGAGGATGGTGCTGGACATGGTGGCCTCCTATGGCCAGGCGGCAGGCGCCCGGCCGTGGGCGATGCGTCGGATAGGCGGGGCGTTGGATCAGGCGGCGCGGAGCGCGGTCCGGTAGCGCGGCGCGACCTCGCGGCGCGACAGGTTCGGCCCCAGCGCCAGCCGGGCCTCGGTGTAGGCGGTCCACTGCGCTTCGTCGGGCAGCGGCGGGATGGTGACGGTCTCGCCGCGGTCGAGGCCGAGCAGGGCGGCGTCCACCATGTCGGTCGCCTCCATGA
>CAXTFY010000298.1:0-7111 GCA_964243265.1 uncultured Acetobacteraceae bacterium
TCCCAGCCCTCGTGGATCAGCGCCTGCAGCTTGCCGTCGGGCGAGGCGCCCAGGCGGATGCGGTGCCGGGTCTCGGCGCGGTAGGTGGCGATGGTGTAGCCTTGGTCGCGTGTCGCCTCCAGCCGCACGGGCTGGCCGATCCGCTGCGCCGCCAGCGCCACCAGCGCCGTGCGCTGCGTCAGCGACCCGCGGGAGCCGAAGCCGCCGCCGACCAAGGGGGAGATGACCCGCACGTCGGCCGGGTCCAGGCTCAACTGCTCGGCGAGGCCGAACTTGAAGCCCTGCATGTTCTGCGACGACTCCCAGACGGTCAGCTTGCCGCCGGTCCACTCGGCGGTGGTGACATACAGCTCCAGGGTGTTGTGGTGCTGGATCGGGGTCTCGTAGTGGGCATCGACCTTGACGGCCGCCGCCGCCAGGGCCGCCACGGCGTCGCCGACCTTGGGCTTCTCCTCGCCGCCCTGGTCGCCCTCGCGGGAGGACGACTGCGCCTCCTCGGCGGTCTGCACGGTCACGCCGGGGCTGTCGAAGCCGGCGGAGGGCGTCTCCTCGGCATAGGCGACCTTCAGGCGATAGGCGCCCTCGCGCGCAGCCTCGAAGGTGTCGGCGACCACCAGGGCGACGATCTGCCCGTCATGCTGCACCCGGTCGGAGGCCAGCGGGGCGATGCTGGTGCCCATGTAGCCCTGCTGCTCGAACACCTTGCCCGGCTTCACCCGGTCGCCGACGTTGCGGTAGGTCAGGATGTCGAGCACGCCGGGCACGCGGCGGGTGTCGGCCTCGTTGATGTCGGTGATGCGGCCACGGGCGATTGGGCTGGTCACCAGGTAGGCATGCGCCTGCGCCGGGAAGTCGGAGCCGTAGCGGGCCGCCCCCGTCACCTTTTGCCGGCCCTCGACGCGGGTGGCCGGCAGGCCGAAGTTGGGCTTGGCGGCGCTGGGCGGCGCGCCCTGCGGCATGATCTCGATGGTGGGAGCGGCGGTCGGGGTGTCGGCCATGGTCAGATCTCCAACAGGCTGGCCTGCATCAGCGCGCGCACCAGGGTGCGCTGGCCAAGCTCGACCTTGTAGGCGTTGTCGCGGCGGGGCTGGGCGCCCTGGAAGGCGGTGCGGGCGGCGGCGGCGGCGGTCAGCTCGTCCAGCCGCTTGCCGCGCAGGAAGTTCTCGGCGGAGTGGGCGCGCAGGGGCTTGTAGGACACTGCGCCCAGGCCGATCCGCGCCTCGTTCACCACGCCGTCGCGCAGGTCCAGCGCAACGGCGGCCGTGGCCAGGCCATAGGCGTAAGACTCGCGGTCCCGCACCTTCACGTAAACCGACCGCCGGGTCCAAGGACCCGCTGGCACGGTGATGGCGGTGATCAGCTCGCCCGGCAGCAGCACGGTCTCGCGGCTTGGCTCCTCGGGACCGGTGTGCAGTTGCTCGAACGGGATGGTGCGGCCGCCGCCCTCGCGCTGCGTCTGCACCTCGGCGCCCAGCGCCACCAGCGCCTGGCCGAAATCGCCGCCGTAGTCGGCGATGCAGTACTCGCTGACGCCCAGCACGGCGTGCTTACGGTTCACGCCGTCCAGCGCGGCGCAGCCGGTGCCGGGGACGCGCTTGTTGCAGGCGGCCCAGCTCGGGTCACGGAAGTACTGGCAGCGGGTGCGCTGCAGCATGTTGCCGGCCAGGCTCGCCATCTGCCGCAGTTGCGAACTGGCGGCCATGGACATGGTCTGGGCGATCACCGGGTAGTCGCGCTGTACGGCAGGGTGCGCGGCCAGGTCGCTCATCCGCACCAGCGCGCCCAGGCGCAGGCCATTCGGGGTGACCTCGATCTGCCCGTGCTCGGCGGACAGGCCGTTGACATCGACCAGGGTGGCCGGCTGCATGCTGTCCAGCTTCATCAGGTCGAGCATCTGCGTGCCGCCGGCGATGAACTGGGCGGGGGCAGAGGTCGGCGGCAGCTTGCTGGCCGGGCCGGGGGCGGCGAGGCGCAGGGCGGCGCGCACGTCGTCGGCGCGCTCATAGACGAAGGGGAGCATGGGTCAGGCCTCCATCTGCGGCTTGGCCTGCCCGATGGCGGCGACGATGTGGGGGTAGGCGGCGCAGCGGCACAGGTTGCCGCTCATGTACTCGCGGATGGTGGCTGGGTCGCCGGCGTGGCCGGACTGCACGCAGGCGATGGCCGACACGATCTGGCCCGGCGTGCAGTAGCCGCACTGGAACGCGTCCTGGTCGAGGAACGCCTGCTGCATCGGGTGCAGGGTGCCGTCGGGCTTGGCGATGCCCTCGATGGTGGTGACGGGGCCGCGCACCATGACCGCCAGGGTCAGGCAGGCCAGGGCCGGCTTACCGTCCACCAGCACGGTGCAGGCGCCGCACTGGCCGTGGTCGCAGCCCTTCTTCGAGCCGGTCAGGCCCAGGTGGGTGCGGAGCGTGTCGAGCAGGGTGGTGCGGTTGTCGAGCGCCAGGCTGTGGTGGGCGCCGTTGACCTGCAGGCTGACCTGGACCGGGCGGCGCGGGTCTGCTGGCGGCGGGGCGGCGGCGGGCTGCGCCGCGGCGGCGAGCGGGGCCAGGGCGGCGGCCGAGGCAGTGCCGGTCAGCAAGCCCCGGCGGTTCACGGTGGGTCCGTTGGGTAAGGACATGATTGGGACCTCTGAAAAGGGAGGCAGATGCGCCAGCCGGGCGAGCAGTTCGCGGCGGACGCCGGCCGGGACAGTCTGCCGAATTGAGCGGCGGCGGATATCGCATATCCGGAACCATAGGGGCCAATGCCTATCGTGTTACCGAGTGGCGGCCCGGGTCATGCCCAGGGCGATCACCTACGGCGCGAGGCCGCTGCCTGCTCCCTCCCCCTCCGGGAGAGGGCCGGGGCGAGGGTTTCCAGGAGTTCGACGCGTGCGGGATGTCGCTCGGCCCATGCTGCGTGACGCTGATGCGGGCCGACCTGCCGTTCATCGCCATCCCGGTGTATCCTAACCGGTTTTCCCGGCATTCCTACATCTTCGTCAGCGCGGCGTCGGGGCGCCGGAGCACCAGATAACCGCGCCGGTGTGGATATGCGGTATCCTGGCCGACAGGTACGGCGTGCCGCCGGACGGCGTCGATTACTTGCCCGTTGGATAGAAGGAGACGGGCGCGTGGAAAAGCTGGAGTTGGACCTGCCACCGGGCATCCGGGTGCGCCCGATCCGGCCCCGGCCAGACCCCGGCATGGATGCTGGCCGATGGCAAGCTGGAGGCGTTCCACACCGCCCGCGCGCCGAGCACGTTCTACTCCGAGCCGGACCGGGGGCGGCGGCTGTTCCCGGATGACGTCGCGGTGGAGCAGGACGACTTCGCACGCACCCGCATCTTTCCGATCATGCACCTCATCGCCATCCGCCGGGCGGTGTACCGGGCCAACCCGTGGGTCGCCATCCAGCCTGTTCGAGGCGTTCGCCGCCAGCCAGCGCATCACCTAACGAGGGGCTGATGATGACGACGGCGCTGAAGACCATGCTGCCGTGGCAGGTGGCAGCGGTGGAGGACGCGCGGCGGCGGACGGGGGAGGACTAGTGGCCCTATGGGTTCCATGCCAACCGGCACGTGCTGGACACCTTCGTGCGGTATCATCACGAGCAGGGGCTGTCCGGCCGGCCGCTGCGGCCAGAGAAGCTGTTTGCGCCGGAGACGCTGGAGACGTTCAGGATTTGACCCGGCTGAAGGCGCGCTGCCGCCATTGTCGATTTTCGGACCCTCGGCGTTTGGACGCCTGATCGAGCGGCCAGCGCTGCCCCGGTGCCGCATCTGCGCCGTGCAGCCGGAGGCCGCCCTGGCGATCTGCTCGCCCACCGTCCGTAGCCCGGTTGGAAGCGCATCGATATCGTGGCGATGCCGGGCCGACCGCCGCAGTGTGCCTGGTTGAGGTAGCCGCGGCCAAGAGCATGATCGCCCGCACCTCCGAAATTTTTGAAATCGACCAGCAATCATAGATAATTTGACATCCGGCTCGTTCTGATATTTTAAAGACCTAGTGTCTTGAAGACCGGCATATCGCCTGCTGCCCATAATCGAGCGTCACCGACGGATGAAGGAGTAGGTAGCATGCGGAGGGCACTTCTGGCAGCAGCGGCGGTTGTCGCGGTTTTTTCTTTGGGGTCCAGCGCGCGCGCCACCCCGTTCGATTTCAGCTTCAGCGGCGCCGGCATCAGTGGGTCGATCGAGCTGACCTATGGCACAGCCACGGACGCGGATTACTCGGGCGCCTTCGTGGTCACCGGGATCAGCGGCACCTTCTCGGATGCCAACATCGGCATCCTGAACGCGTCGATCGGCATGCTGGAGCCGCGCAACTTCGCGACGCCGGACGCGACGAACCTCCTGGCGCCGAACAGCTTCAGCAAGTTCGCGGTGGCGACTGGCCTGCCGACGTTCGCCAATGGCGTCCTGACCTACGACGACCTGTTCTGGCCCGGCGGGTCGCTGCCGACAGCCACCGACTACACGGCCCATGGCGGGTTTCTGGACATTTACGGGCTGCTGTTCGACATCGGTGACGGCGAGGTCGTGAACTTCTGGAGCAACGGCGACACCGGCAGCGGCGTCGATTACGGCGCAGCCGTAGCGACTTCGGCGGCTTCGCTCGATTACGTCAGCGGCGGCGTGATGGTGCCGGAGCCTGTTTCGCTGACCCTGCTCGGGGCTGGGATCGCCATTCTCGGCGCCATGCGCCGCCGCGCTGCCTGAACAGGAACCGGCCATCCGGGAGGCCGGCCTTCTTCGGGCCTGCGCACAGTTACCGACTGGGCTGACCTGCGCGCACCCACCGGCACAGGGCCGGCAGCCGGCGAATGCTGGTGATATCAACGGTCCTTTGTGATGACCGTTCTACCCCTGCCTCCGCCTGTCGTTGCCCCATTTGTCGTCGCCCCGTCTGTCATTGCCCGTCTGTCATTACAAAAAGCGCTTGCGATGCGACAATACAGGGGCCGCCAAGCTGGAGCGCAGCCCATGCCTCGCTGGATTGCCGCGCCGAAGCCGGCTCGCAATGACGGTTGCGGGTTGGGTGCAGCACCGTAAGGGTCAGAGCGGAGGGCCGTTGGTATGAGCAGGCGGTCAGGCGCTGAAACGGCGGGCTGAGCAACGCGTCGATCGTATTGGCCAACCCGGTCGGGTCAACAGTCTGGCGGCCAAGACCGCAACCGGGGCTGCCCTCGCCAGACCGGATCGATCCCAGCATTAGGACTATATAGCTAACAATCGGCGCACCTTGGAGGCCGCCTGGGCGAAGCGGGACGTCTGCGGACCAACACGGCTTCAAACGTTCACCCCGCGTGGAGGCAGGCCTTCGAACTTCCCTGCATCGTGGCATGGCTTATATCCAGGTCGGTGCCCACGCTGGGATCGCCTGCAGGCCACTCGGCGTGCGTCCCAGGCGGCATGAGCGGTTATCGGTCTGTGTGGCGTCGCGCCGGTTGGTCAGGCGATGTGGCGGAGCCTAGCCTGGCGACGGCAACGAGAGGGAGGCTATGATGGGCGACAGCTACATGAAGGACCAGGGCGAGGCGCTGGCCCAGCATCTCAAGCTGACGGACGGCAAATCGGGGTATGTCGAGGTCACCGCCACGGGGTTCCTCGTCCACACCCGCCGGAAGTGGGCGGGCAAGCAACTGGCGACATGGGACGGGCTTCCCGTCGAGTGGAACGAGAACGTCGGGTCGAACAAGGCGGCCAACCGTTGATGCGGACGCCTGGCCTGGTTCAGCGCGGCGCAGCTTGGCTGCATGACCTTTGTATCATAAGCGTTGCCCGCGGGTTCGCCGCCGCTGGCAAACCAGGCGGCCCAGGCGGCCCAGGCCCATGTTGAAGGTATGGGGAACAAACCAAAGCCGCCGATGACGGACCAGCTCGTCATCACCGAAAAGACCAGCCAGGCGCGCGATGTCCGGGCCGCCGTGGGCAGCCGCTACGGGCAGATCCTGCCGGCCGAGGGCCACCTGCTCGACCTGGCCGAACCCGAGGACGCCGTGCCGGCGTGGAAGCGCTGGTCGGCCGTGCTGCTGCGCCCCGAGGGGCTGTATGCCACCAAGCCTGCCCTGGGCGGCAACAAGCCGGCGAAGCTGCGGGCCATCAAGGACGCGCTGCGCGGGGCCGGGCGGGTCTGGCTCGCCACCGACTGCGACCGCGAGGGGCAACTGATCGGCCAGGAAATCCTGGAGCACCTGGGCTACCGCGGCGAGGTGCGGCGGGTGGTGTTCACCGCGCAGGACCCGCAGACCATCCGCGACGCCTTCGCCCGCGCTAAGCCCAACGCCGAATACGCGCAGCTTTATGCTGCCGCGGTCGCGCGCCGGCAGGCCGACCAGATCTACAACCTGTCGCTTACCCGCACGGCCACCGTCACCCTGGCCCGGGGCGAGCGGTCGGTGATCGGGGTCGGCCGGGTGAAGACGCCCACCCTGGCCATCGTCTGCCGGCGGGAGCTGGAAATCCGCAACTTCGTCCCGCAGGCCTACTTCGAGGTGGTCGCGACCGCGGAGGTGGCGGCGGGCCGTTTCCGGATGCGGTATGCGCCCAAGCAGCGGATGCTCAAGCGGGAGGACGCCGAGGCCGTGGCAGCCCTGGCGCGGGGCTTTGCCGGGCCGCTCGCCGTGGAGGTGGAGGACAAGCGCCAGTCGCCGCCGCGGCTGCACGACCTGCCATCCCTGCAGAAGCTGTGCGGCTCGCGGTTCGGCTGGTCGGCGGCGAAGACGCTAGAGGTGGCGCAGGAGCTGTACGACGGCGCCGGCAAGAAGGTCATCACCTACCCCCGCGCCGAAACCCGCTACCTGCCCGAGAGCCTGATCCCCGACGCGCCCGGCATCGTGGCGGGCCTGCGGGCGGGACGGAGCTTCGCCGCGGTCCCGGTGCCCGAGCCGCCGCTGATCCGCCGGGGCGGCGGCGGCGTGTTCCACGACAAGGGCCTGCAAGGGGCCAGCCACCACGCCGTCATCCCGAACGTCAACACCGTCGCCGCGCTGCCCGGCGTCTGGCCGCGCCTGTCGGCCGACGAGCGCCGGCTGTTCGACGTGATCGCGCGGTCCTACTTGGCGGCGGTGATGCCGGACTTCCGCTACCGCCAGACCACGGCGGTGCTGGACGTGGCGGGCCACC
>CAXTFY010000299.1:0-7086 GCA_964243265.1 uncultured Acetobacteraceae bacterium
TCGGCCTCGCTGGCGCCGGTTGCCCTGCCGAGCACCTCGCGCCGTCCGTCGGTGTTCACGCCGATGGCAATGGTGGCGGCAACCGAGACCTGACGACGAAGTCGTCGCAGAGGGATGCAGCCGTTTTGGCGTGCTTTGACGTCGGTGGCGTCAAGCCACAGGTAGGGCCATTCACCCTCGATAGGCCGGTTGAGGACGGCGCCGACGCGCTCGTCCAGTTCGCCGCACAGGCGGCTGACCTGGCTCTTGCTGACACCGCTGGCGCCCATCGCCTGCACCAGATCATCGACGGAGCGGGTCGGGATGCCATGGACATAGGCTTCCTGAGCGACAGCGAGCGCTGCGCTGAGATGACGGCGGTCAGCGCCTTCTCGGCCATCCGCCACGGCTCCAGAAAGCCTGGAAAGTAGCTGCCTCGGCGCAGCTTGGGAATGCGCAGCTCGACGGTGCCGGCGCGGGTTTCCCAGTCGCGGTCGCGGTCGCCGTTGCGCTGCATATGGCGCTCCGGGCTGCGCTCGCCGCGGGCGCCGCCGGTCAGGTGTCCAACCTCCAGCTCCATCAGGCGCTCGGCGGCAAAGCTGATCATGTCGCGCAGCACGCTCGCATCCGTGCCTTTCGCCAGAAGCGCGCGCAGGGCAGTCTCTTGCTCGGTCATCGTGGGGTCCTCGGGTCAGGGTTGCAGGCCGCAACCCAACCCTACCCAGAACCACCGCGATGGCCACCGACCGGCCTGCCGCCGCAATCACCTACGGCGGTTGCGGCGGCAGGCCGGTCAGTGAACGCCTACACCACGTCCAGGGACACGATCTACCCGCACCTCGTGAGGGTGCCATCATGCGTCCTAGCAGCGCCAACCCAGCTTCACATGTGACCCAGATTCAAACCACGCCCTTGGGGCTTAAGCGCGACGTCGCGGGTTGCCGCATCAGCAGCCAACCATTGAGGCTGTCCTGTGACCGTAGGGGGCGTCATAGGGCGGACAATGTGGAGTACGACGGCCTCACGACAGCGACTTTGTTGCACGGACCCGCCCGGTGGTGCCGGGACCTGGTCCGGAGTAGGAGGTTCTACCCTCACCTCGAACATCAATCTTGCCGTTCAAGTTGAACCAGCACCGCCGTCACCACATTCCCAAACAGAAGCGCAAGGTCATGAACTGGCGCGAGTATGACACCAGCTTGCGCCAGCGCGGCAGCCTGACGGTCTGGTTCACCGACGACGCCATCGAGGGCTGGCGAGCGCAGCCGCGCACAACCCAAGGTGGCCAACCCTCGTATTCGTCACTGGCAATCTTGACGGCACTCACGCTCAAGGCCGTGTTCCGCTTCAACCTGCGCCAGACAGAGGGCCTGATCGGCTCTGTCATCGGCCTACTCGGACTTGATCTGGCCGTGCCGGACCACTCGACCCTATGCCGCCGGGCGGAGACGTTCGAGGTGCCACGCCCACAAGCGCGCAGAGACGGCGAGCCCCTGCACTTGCTGGTGGACAGCACGGGCCTGAAGCTCTGCGGCGTGGGTGAGTGGCTGGTCGAGAAGCACGGCACCAGGACGCGCCGGTCCCCGCGCAAGCTGCACCGCGGCGTGGACGCCGACACCGGGCAGATCGTCGCGGCGACGCTGACCACGAAGAAGGTGGACGACGGCGCCGAGGTCGGCCCCTTGCTGGACCAAGTGGCGGCATCGGTGTCGTCCTTCACCGCCGACGGCGCGTACGATCAGGAAGGCGTGTCCGCCGCCGTGGCTGAGCGCTATCCGGAAGCGGCGATCATCGTGCCGCCGCGTGCCACGGCCGTGCCGAGCGAGATGGCCGAGACCGCGCCCACGCAGCGGGACCGCCATCTGCAGGGCATCGCCGAGCACGGACGCGCAGCCTGGCAGAAAGCCTCCGGCTACACGAGACGGGCTCGGGTCGAGGCGGCCATGAGCCGGTTCAAGCGAGTAATCGGTGACGGGCTGCGCTCGCGCAAGGATCGGCGTTGGGCGACCGAGGTCGACGTCCATGCCGTCTACCGTATGCTGGACCTAGGACGCCCGATCTCCGTCCGTATCGCCTGAACCACAGCCGGGGCTGGGGCAACTGCGCCCGCAGCCCCGGTTCACGTAACACGGCTGCCAGCTCCCCACAGGCTTACATGCTCTCACCCGACTAGAGCCACAGCGGACAAAAGGTTCAAGGAAGGGACTACCCGCCGGCTGCAAGCCGGCGGGTAGTCCCTTCGTGTTCAGGCGGCTACATTGATCACTTGGAGCTGCGTAAACTCGGCCAGCCCTTCCTCGCCAAGCTCGTGCCCGATGCCGGAAGACTTGGCGCCCCCGAACGGCACATTCGGCATGAGCTGCAGATGCTGGTTCACCCACACGGTTCCGGCCTCCATCTGCACCGCCAGGTCGTAGGCCCGGTCTTTGTCCGATGACCAGACTGAACCGCCAAGCCCGTAGGTCGAGGCGTTCGCCCGCCGAACCGCGTCGTCATCGTCGGTGAACTTGATGAGCGGCAGCACGGGCCCGAATTGCTCCTCATCCACAAGGCGAGACCCCTCGGCAATGTCGCGAACGATCGTCGGGCGGATGAAGTAGCCGGCCCGGTCCGGCACCTCGCCGCCGGCGACAATCTTGCCGCTTGCCCGCGCATCCGCCAGGAAGGCTTTGACCTTTTCGTACTGCATCTTGTTCTGCAATGGACCCAGCTTGGTCCCCTGCTTCAGGCCGTCGTCAACGATGGTCGCGTCGGCGATTTTCGCCAGTTCGTCGCACATGCGGTCATAAACGCTTTCATGGACGTAGAGCCGCTTGAGCGCGAGGCAGACCTGACCGCTGTTCTGGAACGCGCCCTCAAAAATGGCTGGAGCGACGGCCGCCGGGTCAACGTCGCCAAGGACGATGCCCGCGTCGTTCCCGCCAAGTTCCAAGGTGACCCGCTTGAGGGTGTTGGACGCACTCGCCATGACCTTGCGCCCGGTCGCCGTCGATCCCGTGAAGGAGATCTTGGCGACATCGGGATGCGCCGTGAGGGCGTCGCCGAGATCGTTGGCATCGGTGATGAAGTTCACCACGCCGGGCGGCAGGAGGTCCCTGATGAGCGCTGCGAACTGCAGTGACGACAATGGCGTGGTGGGCGCCGGCTTGACGACGACCGTGTTCCCCGCAAGCAACGCCGGCGGCAGCTTGAACGCCAGCAAAAGCAGCGGGTAGTTCCAGGGAATGATCGCACCCACAACGCCCAGCGGCCTGCGATGGAGTTCGACCCGGCGCTCGCCACTGTCCTCGATGACCCTCATTGAAAGGTCCAGCGTGGCGAAATAGCGGAAAAACGCTGCCATGCCGCCGACTTCCGCGGCCGCTTCCGCCAGCGGCTTGCCCTGCTCCTGGGTCAGCGTGCGGGCCAGTTCGCTGGCATTGGCATCGATCAGGTCGGCGATCTCGCCAATGATTTTCCGACGCGCTCCGATATCAGTCTTGGCCCAAGCGGGGAAGGCAGCCTTGGCGGCCGCAACTGCCTCGTTGAGTTGGGCCACGGACCCGCGTGGGCATTCAGTGAGAACTTCTTCGCTCGCTGGATTAAGCACCGGCATGGTCTGGTCGCCAGCGACCAGGTTGCCGTTGATCAGGAGTTTCAGAGCTTCCATAGCTGGGTTTCCTCCGTGCAGCGGGCCCTCTTCAGCGTCTGCCAGGGATGGTGGACGCGGAGCCCTGGCCAAAACGCTACCGAGGTGCGCGATCCGGAGCAAGCGCTATATTTGGTCGCATATTGCGGGTGAGCTTGAATCGGCCTCCAACGTTCATCCGGCGGCAGCCAGAGACCGACGTGTGCTGTCGCCGCCGCCATCGGTGGCAGCAGCTTGCACATACCCCAACCCGAGGCATTCTGCCCGCGACGGATTAGCGTGTAGGGTGGCCGCCATGCCGATGACGAACGAGCTGTCCCGCCGCACCCTCCTGTGCTCCGCCCTCGCCATCTCCGCGAGCACCCTGTCCGGCCAGGCCGGGGCGCAGACGACTGGCCGCACCGTGCGCGATGGCGCGGGCCGCAGCGTGCTTCTCCCCGACCGAGTGGGACGCGTTCTGCCGGCAGGCCCTCCGGCATCGATCCTGCTCTGGAGCCTGGCACCCGACCTGATGACCGGCTGGGTGCGGCGCCCGAGCCCGGCAGAGCTGACGTTCCTGCCGCCGGAGGCCGCCGCGTTGCCCGAGGTCGGCCGCCTCACCGGACGCGACAACACCGCGAACGTCGAGTTCGTGCTGGCGCAGCGGCCCGACCTCATCCTGGATTACGGATCGGTCGGCGCGACCTACGTCTCGTTGGCCGACCGGGTGCAGGCACAGACCGGCCTGCCGGACTTGCTGCTCGACGGCACGCTGGCCCGCATCCCCGAGACCTATGCTTTGCTGGGCGAGATCCTTGATCGCCGACCGGCCGCCATGGTCCGCGCCGACGCCGCCCGCACGATCCTGGCCGAAGCGCAAGCCGCCGCAGACCTGCTGCGGTCCAGGGGACGGCCGAGCGTATACTACGCCCGCGGCCCACGCGGCTTGGAGACCGGCCTCGCCGGCTCGATCAACACGGAGATCCTGGAGTTCGCCGGGGCGGAGAACGTCGCCGCCCGCAGCCTGGGTGCGGGCGGGCTGGCGCAGGTGTCCGCCGAGCAGGTGCTCGCCTGGGACCCCGACTGGGTCATCGCGGCCGATCCCCGCTTCTTTGCCACGGCGCCCGCCGATCCCGTCTGGGGCACCCTACGCGCGGTGCGCGCCGGCCGGATCGTGCTGGCGCCCGGCATGCCCTACGGCTGGATCGACGCGCCGCCCTCGGTGAACCGCCTGATCGGCCTTGTCTGGCTGCCGGTGCTGTTCGGGGGGCAGCCGGCAGACACGCTGGAGGCTCGCCTCATCGACCTCTATGAGCTGCTGTTCGGCCGCCGGCCCGACCCGGCGCAGCTCGCGCCGTTGCTGCGCGACGCCATGCCCCGCCGATAGGAATCGAATGCGGCGAGGGGGATGGTGGCCCTGGGGCATCGCGGTCGCGGCACTCCTGGGCGCCATGTCGGCAGCACTGGCGCTGGGGCGGTATCCTGTCCCGCTTTCCGCTTTGCTGTCCGGCCCCGATGCCATGGACCCTGCCATGGCGGCCGTGCTGTGGAATGTGCGGCTGCCGCGCGTGCTGGCGGCAACCCTGGTGGGCGCCGCCCTGGCCGGCGCCGGGGCGGCCTTCCAGGGCATGTTCCGCAACCCGCTGGCAAGCCCCGACCTGCTTGGCGTTTCGGTGGGCGCCTCGCTCGGTGCGGTGCTCGGCATCTTCTTTGGCCTGCCGGTCGTGGGCGTGCAGGCGGCGGCGTTCCTCGGCGGGCTGGGCGCCGTGGCGGCGGTGGCGTTGCTGATGGGCGCGGTGCGGCGCGGAACTGCCGGGGGCGACCCGGTGCTGCTGCTGGTGCTGGCCGGGATCGCGCTCGGCGCGTTGCTCGGTGCGGCGATCTCGCTGCTGAAGGTGTTGGCCGACCCTTACAACCAGTTGCCGGCGATCACCTTCTGGCTGCTTGGCTCGCTTTCGGCGGTGACGCGCGGCGACCTTGTCGCAGCAGCGATACCGGCAGGGGCCGGGTTGCTGCTGCTGTTCCTGCTGCGCTGGCGCCTGAACCTGCTGACCCTCGGCGAGGACGAGGCGCGGGCGCTTGGCGCATCGACGGGCCTGCTGCGCGGGGCGGCCATTGTCGGGGCGACACTCGCGACTGCCGCCGTGACGGCGATGGCCGGTGCGGTGGGCTGGGTCGGGCTGGTGGTGCCGCATGCGGCGCGGCTGCTCGGGGGACCCGACCTGCGCCGGTTGGTGCCGCTATCGATGCTGCTTGGCGCGGCGTTCCTGCTGGCTGTGGACACGCTGGCGCGCAACGTGGCGCGGATCGAAATCCCGCTCGGCATCCTGACCGCCGCAATCGGCACGCCGGTGTTCCTGTTGCTGGTCGCCCGGCGCGGGCGGGAGGGGTGATCCCGCTGCTGGCTGCCGAAGACCTGGCGATCGGCCACGGTGCCCGCGCAGTGTCGCGTGGCATCCACCTCGTGCTCCGGCCCGGCACGGTGACCGTGCTGTTGGGTCCGAATGGCGGCGGCAAGACGACGTTGCTGCGCACGCTGCTCGGCCTGCTGCCGCCGCTCGCCGGCCAAGTGCTGCTGGATGGGCGCGACCTCGCCCGCCTGCCGCGCGCCGTGGTTGCCCGGCGGCTGGCCTACGTGCCGCAGGCAACCGGCGGCGGCTTCGCCTACAAGGTACGGGAGGTCGTGGCGATGGGCCGGGCGGCGCAGCTTCCCCTGCTTGCTGCCCCAGGGCGCCGTGACCGGGAGTTGGCCGATGCGGCGCTGGCCAGGCTGGGCGTCGGGCATCTTGCGGACCGGCCGGTGACGACGCTGTCGGGCGGCGAGCGCCAACTCGTGCTGATTGCCCGTGCGCTGGTGCAAGAGGCTGCTTGCGTCGTGATGGATGAACCGACGGCGAGCCTGGACTTCGGCAACCAGGCATTGGTGTTGGAGCAGGTGCGTGGGCTGGCGCAAAACGGGCTGGCGGTGCTGCTGACGACGCATCATCCGGATCACGCGTTCCTGGTGGCGGATCAAGTGGCGCTGTTGCCGCGGAACGGGGCTTTGATCGGCCCTGGGGCACCAGACGCGCTGATCACTGCCCAGTCTCTCGGTATGATGTACGGGATAGAGACGGCCGTGGGCGTCGTGCAGACGTCGCAGGGAGTGCAGCACGCTTGCGTGCCAGTGCTCGGGACGGGACGGCCAGCGCGCTCAGAGGAAGGATAGCCGGTGTGAATAGCCTGCCCAGGGCCGTGTGCATCGAGCGCTTTTCGCGTCACCGTGGGGAGCACAGCGACGCGATGATCCAGGGTCGGCAAGCGCAATGCCGGCGGTCAGCGTGGTGCATGGATCGGCCGGTGGTGCTGAGGAGCAGGGTGACGTAGGAGATCGCCCCCCAAACTCCGGATGCCCATCGTGCCGTTCAAGCTGAACCAGAACCGCCGCCATCACATCCCGCGGGCGCGGCGCCGGGTGACGAACTGGCCAGCCTACGACGCCAGCCTGCGCCAGCGTGGCA
>CAXTFY010000300.1:0-2256 GCA_964243265.1 uncultured Acetobacteraceae bacterium
CCAGCAGACGTCCCAGTCGTGCAACCTCCGGCTCGGCCGACAACATACCCGGCGCGTCAGGTGGCCCGGATACCCACGGCTGACCTGCCGTCGCTTGCGGAGCCGGACCGCGCCTATGCCTATGTCGAGCGACTGCTTGCACCGTGTGCCGGTAGCTCGGTCGTGCGGCGCCGAGGTGGTCCCCGATGTTCGTCAAGGTGCGCGTAGGTTTTCCCGCATCGTCCGGCCCTGGTACTCGGTCCGCAGCAAACCACGGCGTTGCAACTCGGGGACGACCAGCCTGCCGAACTCCTCGAACATCAGGGGAAACACGGTCGGCCAGACAATGTAGCCGTCACACGCCCGGTCCACGAACCAATCCTCCATCTGGTCGGCGATGCTGGACGGCGAACCCACCAGTAGGGTGCGCTTCTTGCCTGCGGCCTCGGCGAAGCTCACCCCTTCTGCACGGGCCTGCTGCGCGACCCTGTCGGTGGAGCCCTGAATGCCCTGATTGCCCTGTTGCGCCAGCACGTCCGCCTCGGTGACATGCCGGCTGAGATCTACCCCGAGCAGGTGGGAATTGCCAGCCAGCACCAGGTCCGGGTCCGCCAGGGAGTCGAGGTAGTCCGATCTCTCACGCGCGATACCGTCCGTCTCGCCCACGACGACTGCGATGGACGGCAGCACGGCGCAGTGATCGGGCGGGCGGCCACAGGCTTGCGTGCGCGCCTTGATGTCGGCGTAGAAGGCCTGGGCATCCGCCTTGCTGTGGGGCGTGCAGAAGATCGCCTCCGCCCAGCGCGCCGCGAAGGCCCGTCCCCTCGGGGACGCCCCGGCTTGCAGCAGCACGGGGCGGCCTTGCGGGCTGCGGGGGATGGACAGCGGGCCGCGGGTGCGAACGTATCGGCCGGCGTAGTTCGCGCGGCGGACCTTTGCCGGGTCAGCGAACACGCCGCTTTCCCGGTCCAGGATCAGCGCATCCTCGTCCCAGCCGTCCCACAGGGCACAGCACGCTTCCAGCACCTCGTCGCCTCGGTCGTAGCGCGCGTCCTTCGGCGGCAAGCCGTCCTGCCCGAAGTTCTGCGCCTCCATCTCGGTCGCGGAGGTGACGACGTTCCAGCAGGCCCGGCCCTTGGACAGCAAGTCGAGCGAGCCGAGCGTGCGCGCCAGATGGTATGGCGTGTTGAAGGTGGTGGAGAGCGTGGCGCCCCAACCGATATGCCGCGTCACCCGCATCATCAGCGGGAGCACCGCCATCGGATCGAGGTAGCTGATCTGGCCGCCACGGCCGAGATTGGTGTCGTAGTTGCCCTTGTGCAGGTCGGCCAGGCCGAAGGTGTCGGCGAAGAACCCGGCATCGAAGCAGGCCGCCTCCAGAACGCGCGCCAGATGCTCGTAGCGCTCGGGTTCGAAAATGTCGTGCAGCGCGGCGCCGGGGTGGCGCCAGCCGCCGGCGTGGTTGGCGGTCGGCCCGGTCTTCATGTAGGCGACCAGGTTCATGCGGCGAGGATCGGCCATCAGTGCAGGATCGAGCGGATGAAGCCGGTCAAGCGGGGGTTCTCCGGGTTGTCGAAGATCTGCTCGGGCGCACCGGACTCGAGGATCTTGCCGTCGGCGATGAAATGCACCTTGTCGGCCAGCCTGCGGGCGAAACCCATCTCGTGGCTGACCACGACCAGCGTCATGCCGCCCTCGGCCAGGCCACGGATGGTGTCCAGGATGCCGGCCACCAGCTCCGGGTCCAACGCCGATGTCGGCTCGTCGAACAGGATCAGCCTTGGGCGCATGGCCAAGGCGCGCGCGATCGCCACACGCTGCTTTTGCCCGCCCGACAGTTGGTCCGGATAGTGGTCCAGCTTCTCGCGCAGGCCGACGCGCCGCAGGATCTCCTCGGCCTCCGGCACCACTTCGTCGCGGCGGCGGCGCTGCACCATCACCGGGCCTTCGAGCACGTTCTGCAGCACGGTGCGGTGGCTGAACAGGTTGAAGTGCTGGAACACCATCGGCATCTCGCTGCGCGCCGCACGCAGCACGCGCTCCGGGGCGGCCTGGAACAGGCGGCCATCCTCGTGGCACAGCCGCTTGCCCCCGAACACGACTTCCCCGGCGTTCGGCATGTCCAGGAAGTTCATGCACCGCATCAAGGTGGACTTGCCGCCGCCGCTCGGCCCGATTAGGAAGGTGACCTCGCCCGGGTACACCGCCATATCGACGCCCTTCAGGACCTCGACCTCGCCGAAGGTCTTGCGCAGGCCCCGGACGCTGAGCAACGGC
>CAXTFY010000300.1:2356-7083 GCA_964243265.1 uncultured Acetobacteraceae bacterium
CGCTGAGCAACGGCTCGCTCATCCGGCCTGCACCGGTTCGGCGACGAGCGCGCTGACGCGGCGGCTCTGCCGGCGCAGGTAGGCCGGGGTAAGGTGCCGTTCCAGCCAGCGCACCAGCCGGGCTGCCACGAAGCTGAGGACGAAGTAGATCATCGCCACCATCATGTAGACCTGCATGCTGGCGAAGGTGTCGGCGATGACGATCGTGCCGTGGCGCAGCAGCTCGTTGACGGCGATGAACGACACCAGGGAGGAGTCCTTCAGCAGCGAGATGAAGTAGCCGCCGATCGTCGGCACGGCGATGCGCAACGCCTGCGGCAGCACGACCCGGCGGTAGATCATCGCCCGCGACATGCCGATGGACAACCCGGCCGCGCGCTGCCCGGGATCGACGGACAGGATCGCGGCGCGGAACACCTCCGACATGTAGGCGCCGAGATTGAGGCTGAGGCCGACGATGCCCGCCCAGAAGCCGGGCAGCACGATGCCGATCTCGGGCAAGGTGAAGTAGATCACCATGAGCTGCACGATCAGCGGCACATCCCGCCAGACTTCGACATAGGCCAGCAACGGCCACTCAATCCATCGTTTGCCGCTCAGCCGCCCCATCGCGGCCAACAGTCCCACGACGAGCGCGCAGGCCATGCTGACGAAGGACAGCTCCAGCGTCACCACCGCCCCCTCCAGCAGGAAGGGGAAGTAGCGAGGCACCATTACGAAGAAGAAGTCGTACACCGGCGGTGTCCCGGCCGGGCTACTTCAGCAGTTTGGCCTGATCATCGGCCCAGACGCCATACTTGACTAGGATCGCCTTGCGGGTACCGTCCTTGTCCATGGCCTCGAGCGCGCCGTTGATGGCGCCCAGGAGCGCCGGGCACTCCTTGCGGACACCGATCGCGAGGCCGCCCAGCACATAGGGCGCTTTCGCCTCCGCGTCCGCCCATTCCGGCTTCGGGTGGTATTTGAGCGGCTCGCCGATCGTCCGCAGGTCGTGCAGACTCGCCTGCTGCCCGAACAGCGTGCTCTGATCCAGGATCACCGCGTCCACCTGGCCGTTGCGCAAGGCCGCGAACGGTGCGCCGAAGTCGTTGAAGTCGAGCACCCTCCCTGCCTCGCCCGCTGCTGCCATCTGGTGGGCATTCAGCGAGTCCATCGTGCCGAGCGTCGAACCGAGCGTCTTGCCTTTCAGGTCCGCCACCGTTTGGATCTTTGAGTCCTTCGGCACGATCGCATAGTCGTACAGCAGGAAGTAGGGGTTCGAGTACGTGATCCCGGCGCCCTGGATACGCTCCTGCGTCACGGCCATCCCGGACAGGATGATGTCCCAGCGGCCTGCCTTCAGCCCGGGGATCAGCGACGTCCATTCCGTGACGATGTATTCCTGCTTTGGCACGCCGATCCGCTTGCCGATCTCCTGGAAGATCTCCCATTCGACGCCCGAGTAGCTGCCGTCCTGGTTCTGCCACACGCTCGGCTTATCGCCCATGATGCCGTTGCCGGACTTGATCACCCCGGCCTTGCGGATGTCGTCGAGGCAGTCGGCCCGGGCGCTTGCCATGGCGGCAACAAGGGCGAGGGCGGCAGACGCGATGACCTTGTTGACGGCGTTCATGTCGGGTCAGGTTCCTCTGCAAGCTGCGGCGGCCAAGGCCAGCATTGGCGTGGCGCGCATTGCCCGTAGCAAAGGTTATGCCATCCCCTGTGCCCAGGCCGGGGCATCGACGCCGAGTTCGGGGACGATGGGCGCCCAATCCGACCCGGTCAGCATCACGTCGAGCGTGCCGCAGTTGATTTGCGCCGTGTACTTGTCCTCAGGGCCGAGCTGGCTGTCACCGTAGGACATGGCGCCGATCTTGCCGTTGGTCTTGGCGGCAAGCTCGGCGGCGAACCTGTCGAAGAGGACGCTATGGGCATTTTCGGCGTGAGTGGCCTGGGAGGCGCCCGGCCGATGATCAGGCGTACGCTTGATCAGACGGCAGCGGCTACTCTGACAGCTTGCCACGATGCCGCGCCCGGCCAGGATTGGCTCGATGCCAGCAAGCCGAGGCTGAAACAGCGGTAAAGTCAGGCCGCGTGCTCGATTACGAGGGCCACGGGCGGGATAGGGGCGGTCCTCATGCCGGGTATGCCGCCAGGCCCCGAACAACCCCGCCAACCCCATATCGCCGCCGCAGCGGCTTGAGGGCCTCGCCCGGCGGTGCCTGACCGATGCGCGCCAGATACGCCTGCTTGCTTGGTTGAACGTGATCGACGCAGAGCTGGGCCAATGCCCAACGGTCCCTTTCGGCCAGCAACTTGATCATGATGCAGTGCTGCCGTTCGGAGTCCCGGAAGGCCTCCGGGTCCGCCAGCGACTTCGCACGCATCGGCAGGGACAGGTTCATGTAATCGCGTATCGAGTGCACCAGGAAGCGGTTGCCGGACGCGCCGAACAAGGCGAGATGAAACAGATCGTTGGCGATGTGGACTGCACGCAGATCGCCTGCCTGCTGAGCCGCACGGTAGCGCCCGTTCAACTCGTGCAACCGCTCCACCAGCCGGGACGGAGCAGGATAGGGCACCATCAGCGCCGCTTGCCGCTGCAGGAACTCGCGGACCTGGTAGATCTCGTGCACCTCGTCGGCGCCATGGCGGCGGACCGTGGCCCCGACATTGCGCTCCCGGACCACGATGCCCGTGCGCTCGAGTTCGAGCAGCGCCTGGCGGATGAAGTGCCGGGTGACGCCGAAGCGCGCCATCAGGCCGTCTTCGGTCAGGCGCGTCCCGGGGGCGAGAACGCCGAAGATGATGTCGTCCTCAATCGCGGTCACCACGCCCGGGTCGTTGCGCCCGGTCATGCCCAGCCCGACAAGGCATAGCAGTCCTCGACCAGGCGCAGCGTGCGCAGGTTGTCGGCCGGCGAGGTCTCGAACGGGGCGCCCGTCTGCAGGGCGTCGGCGAAATGCGCGATCACGGCGCTGTAGGCGTCCTGGTAGCAGGCGGCGAGGTCGTACTCGTTGCGGCCAGGCGCACCGCCCGTGCATTCCAACACGGGGCCATGCAACCGGATCGCGCCGGCGTCTCCCAGCAGCACCATCTCGTCGGCCTGGGTGGGCGGATACCCCGGCGCCGCCATGTTGCCCAGCAGCACGGCGCCGGCGCCGGACTCGGCAGCGAGGGTAATCAGCGCGTTGTCCTCTCCCGCCATGTCCGGGCAGGAGCGGCCCAGGCGGCATGCAGTGACGCGCAGCTCGCCCAGCAGCACCCGGAGCGTATCCAGGTGATGGATCAGCACCTCGCTCACCAGCATGCGGCGCAGGTCCTGCATGAAGGGCTGCCGGTGCAGTGCCGGGCGCACGCCCGCGGCATCCGGCAGCAGGCCCGATGTCAGCAGCGTCATCCCGCACTGCTGCACGGCGCCGATCCGGCCCGCCTGCACCCAGGCGGCGGCGTCCCGGTAATACCGGCGAAACCGCCAGTTCTCGTGCACCATGCAGCGCACGCCCGCTATGTCGGCCACCAGCGCTTCCGCTTGCGCGAGGTCGGGCGCCAGCGGCTTCTGGCATAGGATCGCGAGTCCCCGCGCGGCGCCGAGGCGGACCGCCGCGGCATGGACCTCGCGCGGTGCGGCGATGTCGATCGCGTCCAACGGCTCGGCGTCCAGCATGGCCTGCGCCGTGGCGTAGGTGGCTGGGACGCCGAACTCCGCCGCACGCCGGGCCGCCGCGTCCACGGAGGGGTCGGCAATCGCCACTACCCGCGCCTGGCCCGCGAGTGCCGCCCAGCCGATCAGGTGGTGGCGGCTGACCATGCCCGCCCCGATCAACCCCACGCGCAGCATCAGGCGTCCTTCCGCACGGCAAGCGTGGTGTCCGGGTCGAACAGGTGCACGGCCGAGGCCGGGAAGTGCAGCGTCACGGTATCGCCGACGCGCGCGCCAGCCTGCCGCCCCAGCCGGGCCGTCATCTCCTGCTTGCCGGGCAGCTCCACCGCCAGCAGCGTTTCGGCCCCGAGCGGCTCCACGGCGAACACCGTCGCCTGCACCTGCCCGCTGCCATCCGGCCCCTCGCCAAGCTGCAAGTCCTCCGCCCGGACGCCGACCGTGACGCCACGGCCGGCATAGCGGGCGAGCGTGTCCGGCCGCCACAGCGCGAGCGGGGTGCGCGCGCCGTCGCACGTCGCCCCGGCGCCATCCAGCGTCGCCCCGGCGCCATGCAGCATCGACGGCAACAGGTTCATCGGCGGGCTCCCCAAGAACCGCGCCACGAAGGTGTCCGCCGGATTCCAGTACACGTCCAGCGGCGCGCCAACCTGCACCACGCGGCCTCCGTTCATGACGCAGATGCGCGTGCCCATCGTCATCGCCTCCACCTGGTCGTGGGTGACGTAGATCATCGTCGAGCGGAGCCGGTGGTGCTGGCGGATCAACTCGTTGCGCGTGTTCACGCGCAGCGCGGCATCGAGGTTGGACAGCGGCTCGTCGAACAGGAACACCTGCGGCTCCCGCACCATGGCCCGGCCCAACGCCACGCGCTGCCGCTGTCCGCCCGACAGCGCCGCCGGCTTGCGGGCGAGGTAGGGCGTCAGCCCCAGCATGTCCGCGGTCTCCGTCACCCGCCGGGCGATCTCGGCGCTGGCGACGTTGCGCCGGCGCAGGCCGAAACCGAGGTTGTCGCCCACCGTCATGTGCGGGTACAGCGCGTAGGACTGGAACACCATGGCGATGTCGCGGTCCTTGGCCGGCACAT
>CAXTFY010000301.1:0-7057 GCA_964243265.1 uncultured Acetobacteraceae bacterium
CGCAGCCGCTGCTTCATGCGCGAGGCGAACACCGGGTGCCCATCGGTCGGGTTGGCGCCGATCACCAGGATCACGTCGGAATGATCGACCGAGGCGAAGTCCTGGGTTCCCGCAGAGGTACCCACCGTCGCCATCAACCCGTACCCGGTTGGCGAGTGGCATACCCGGGCGCAGGTATCGACGTTGTTGTTGCCGAACGCGCCGCGGATCAGCTTCTGCACGAGGTAGGTCTCCTCGTTCGTGCAGCGCGACGAGGTGATGCCGCCGATGCTGTTGCGGCCGTGCTGCGCCTGGATGCGCTTGAACTCGCCCGCGGCGTGCGCGATGGCCTGGTCCCACGTCACCTCCTGCCACGGGTCGGTGATCGCGGCGCGGATCATCGGCTGCGTCTTGCGGTCCTTATGCGTGGCGTAGCCGAAGGCGAACCGCCCCTTGACGCAGCTATGCCCGGCATTGGCGCCGCCGTCCTTGTAGGGGACCATGCGGACGACGGTCTCGCCCTTCATCTCCGCCTTGAACGTGCAGCCGACGCCGCAGTAGGCGCAGGTGGTCAGCACCGAATGCTCGGGGGTGCCCAGGGTTATGACGGCCTTCTCGTTCAGCGTCGCCGTCGGGCACGCCTGCACGCAGGCGCCGCAGGACACGCACTCGGACCCCATGAAGTCCGTGCCGCCAGCCGAAATCTTCGACCCGAACCCGCGCCCCTCCATCGTCAGCGCGAACGTCCCCTGGATGTCCTCGCACGCCCGCACGCAGCGGGAGCAAGCGATGCACTTGCTGGCCTCGAACGTGAAGTACGGGTTGCTGGCGTCGGTCGGCGCGTCGAGGTGGTTCTCCCCCTCATACCCATACCGCACATCGCGCAGCCCCACCTTGCCCGCCATGTCCTGCAGCTCGCAGTCGCCGTTGGCCGAGCAGGTCAGGCAGGTCAGCGGGTGGTCGCTGATATACAACTCCATCACGCCCCGGCGGCGTTTGGCGATCTCGCCGTTCTCGGTATGCACGACCATGCCAGCCTCGGCCGGGGTGGTGCAGGACGCCGGATAGCCGCGGCGGCCCTCGATCTGCACCAGGCACAGCCGGCACGACCCAAACGGCTCCAGCTTATCTGTCGCGCACAGCTTTGGGACCTGCGTGCCCATCACGGCGGCGGCGGCCATGACGCTGGTGCCCTTGGGGACGGTGACGCTCTGGCCGTCGATGGTGAGGGTCACGGTGGTCTCGGCCACCCGGATCGGGGTGCCGGTGTCGAGTTCGCGGATCAGGGCCATGGGGCGCTCCTACTCCGCGGCCAGCGGCAGGCGCCGGGCACGGTCGAAATCCTCGGGGAAGTGGGTCAGCGCGCTGTTGACCGGCACGGGCGTCAGCCCGCCCATGGCGCACAGCGAGGCGTCGGTCATCAGCTCGCACAGGTCGTCGAGCAGGGCGAAGTTCTTGGCCGGCTCGATGCCTGCGGTGATGCGGTCGATGACCTCCACGCCGCGGACCGCGCCGATGCGGCAGGGGGTGCACTTGCCGCAGCTTTCGACGGCGCAAAAGCTGAAGGCGAAGCGGGCCTGCTGCGCCAAATCGACCGTGTCGTCGAACACCACGATGCCGCCGTGCCCGACCAGGCCGCCGGCCTTGGTGAACGCCTCGTAGTCCATCGGCGTGTCTAGCAGCGCCTCCGGGAAGTATGCGCCCAGGGGTCCGCCGACCTGCACCGCACGGAACGGCCGGCCGCTGCGGGTGCCGCCGCCCCAGTCATTGATCAGGCTGCGGAGGGTGACGCCGAACGGCAGCTCGATCAGCCCGCCACGGGCCACGTTGCCGGCCAACTGCACCGGCAAGGTGCCGAGCGACCGCCCGGTGCCCAAGGCCGCATAGGCTGGGCCGCCGTTGGCCATGATCCAGGGCACGCTGGCCAGCGACATCACGTTGTTTACAACGGTGGGGCGGCCGAACAGGCCCTCGATGGCCGGCAGCGGCGGCTTGGCGCGGACCATGCCGCGCTTGCCCTCCAGGCTTTCCAGCATGGAGGTTTCCTCGCCGCAGATGTAGGCGCCGGCGCCCATCCGCACCTCGATGTCGAATGCGTGGCCCGACCCCATGATGTCCGAACCGAGCAGCCCGGCCCGGCGCGCGGCCGCGACCGCTGCCTGCATGGTGCGGACGGCGTGCGGGTACTCGGACCGCGTGTAGATAAAACCCTTGGTGGCGCCGACCGCGACGGCGGCGATGGTCATGCCCTCGATCAGGCTGAGCGGATCGCCCTCCATCAGCATGCGGTCGGCGAAGGTGCCGCTGTCGCCCTCGTCGGCGTTGCAGGCGACGTATTTGCGATCGGCCAGGGCCAGGCGGACGGTGTTCCACTTGATCCCCGTCGGGAACCCGGCGCCGCCGCGCCCGCGCAGGCCGGACAGCTTGACCTCGTCCACCGTCGCCTCGCCGCCCAACGCCAGCGCGCGTTCCAGCCCGGCGTAGCCGCCATGGGCGCGGTAGTCCTCCACCGACACCGGGTCGATCACGCCGCAGCGGGCGAAGGTCAGCCGGGTCTGGTTGGCGAACCACGGGTGGTCCTCGGGCCGGCCGATCCGCAGCGGGTGCGCGCCGCCGTCCAGCAGGCCGGCGTCCAGCAACCCGGCGATGTCGGCGGCCTGCACGGGACCGTAGGCGATGCGTCCCTTGGGCGTCTCCACCTCAAGCAGCGGCTCCAGCCAAATTGCCCCGCGGGTGCCGGTCCGCACCACATCCAGCTCCAGGCCACGCCGGCCGGCCTCGGACCGCAGGGTGCGCAGCACTGCCTCCGCGCCGAGCGCCAGGGCGGCCATGTCCTGCGGCAAGTAGATGCGGGTCATAGGCGGCGTGCCTCCGCGGTCAGGGCGTCGAGCTTGGCGTCATCCAGCCGGGCGACCGGCTCCCCGTCCAGCAGCGCCGACGGGCTGCAGGCACACAAACCCAGGCAGTACACGGGCTCGACCGTCAGGCTGCGGTCCGCCGTGGTGCCGCCCCAGTCGAGGCCAAGCCGTGCCAGCAGCCGGTTCGCCAGAGCGACGCCGCCGTTGGATTGGCAGGACTCGGCCCGGCACAGCTTCAGCACATGGCGGCCCGGCGGGGCACGGCGGAAATCGTGGTAGAAGGAGATAACGCCAAGAACCTCGGCGCGCGACAGGTTCAGCGCCTCGGCAATCAGCGCATCGCACTCGCGGGGGACATAGCCGAATTCGTCCTGCAAGGCGTGCAGGATGGGCAGGGCCGCACCCTCCAAGTGGGCGTGGGCCGCGATGATGCTTCGCGCCAGGGCGGCATCCCAGTGTGGTGAGGGTTCTGCGGTGGCGGCGATGCTGAGTGATGCTGTTATGATGGCCTCCCAGTCGCGGCACCCTACTTAGGCGAGACTTACCATACATTTAATCTCGTGTTGCGAGCCGAAGATCAAGGGCGCGTTCTGGTGCTGCGATAGCAAACTCCTATCAAACGCTTAGCAGCCGCGCCTCCGCCAGCAAGGCGGCGGATAGGACCGGCATCGGTTCGCGGTCCGGCAGCACCAGGCCGACCCGGTGGGTCGCCTCCGGCTCGGTGACCGGCAGGCTGCGCAGCCGGGGCGCCAGGGCGAGCGTGGCCGTCAGGTTTTCCGCCAGCACCGTTGCCCAGCCGCCTGCCAGGACGTGCGCCAGCAGCACGACCTGCGAGTCCGTCTCGATACGCGCGCGGGGCGTCACCCCGGCGCCCTGCATCAGCCGGTCGATGATGCGGCGGTTCTGCATATCCGAGGTCAGCAGGCACAGCGGCGCATGGGCCAGGTCCGCCCAGGTCACCCCGTCCCGGTCGCCGAACACGCCATCCGCCGTGGTGATGAACCGGTAGCGTTCGACATACAGCGGCACCGAGCGCACCCGGCCCAGCGCCTCGCCATCGACGTAGGTGATGCCGGCGTCCACCTCCAGCCCCTCCAGCATGTGCAGCACCTCGGCGCTGCTGCGGGACAGGATGGTGAAGCGCAGCGCCGGGTGGCGGCGCAGGCAGGGGTTGGTGAGGTCCGGCACCATCGCCAGCGCCGTCGGGATGACCGCGATCCGCAGGTGGCCGGACAAGCCGTGCCGCATGCCGTGCAGCTCCTGCCGCATAGCGCGGGCGTCGCCGACCATGCGCCGGGCCCAGTCGAGCACCTTCTCGCCCTCGGGCGTCAGGCCGTGGAAGCGGCTGCTGCGGCGGACCAGCATGACGCCCAGCTCGTCCTCCAGTGCCTTGATCCCGGCCGATAGGGTGGGCTGCGCGACGCCGCACGCCTCGGCGGCGCGGCGGAAGTTGCCCTCCCGCGCGACGGCGACGAGGTAGGCGAGCCGGTCGATCAATCGGGACGGCGGGGTTTGGGGGTCATATCGGCTGCCCTTTGCTCTGGACTCCGACATTGCTGCATCTATTCAGCACTGTCATTGCGAGCCGGCTTCGGCGCGGCAATCCAGGCACTGGAACACCGGATTGCATCTCCCGACCCCCCTGGCACCGGGTTATGCGGGTTGGCTGGCGCTGGGAGAACGTTTCGTCCTTACGCGGGCGGGTTGGGCGCTTGCCGCTTCCCTCACCCCGGCCCTTTCCCGGAGGGAGAGGGAGAAGCGGTCAGGGCGGCCAGGTCCAGCACCGGGCCGGGCAGGGCGGGGCCGCGCAGCACCCGGCATGGCGCGCCGGGATCGCCCAGCCCGTCCACGACCAGCAGCGCAGCTTCGAACCCGGCCGTTCCGCCATAGAGGCTTGTGGTCACCACCGTCGGGATGCCGGCGCCACGGGCGGAGTTCAGGCCGTTCGGCGTGTCCTCGAAGGCGATGCAACAGGCGGCAGTGAGGCCCAGGCGGTCCAGCACCCACCGGTAGATATCGGGGGCCGGCTTCTTGTGCGGCACCACGTCCCCGGCGCCGACCACATCGAACAAGGCGAGCCCGTCCGCCCCCAGGGTCGCGTGCAGCAGCGCGTCCACGTTGGCCGGGCTGGTCGTGGTGGCGATGGCGAGGCGGAGGCCGGCGGCACGCGCCTCCAGCAGCAGCCGGCGCACGCCGGGGCGCAGCGTGATCCCGCCGGCCTCGACGGCGGCGACGTAGTGCGCGGTCTTGGCCGCATGCAGCCGCTGCACCGCATCGCCGTCCAGACGCGCCGGCAGCGCATCCATGTAGCGGGCGATGCGCTCCTTGCCGCCCGTCACTTCCAGCAGCCCGGCATAGGCGGCCTGGTCCCAATGCCAATCCAGCCCGGCCTCGGTAAACGCCGCATTGAAGGCGTGGCGGTGCAGCTCCTCCGTCTCGGCCAGGGTGCCGTCCACGTCGAAGATCAGCGCCTGCAACGTGTCCATCAGGACGCCGCGGCGGCAATGCGGGCGTGCTGGCCCATGATGCCCTCGATCACCTCCTGGCCCTCCCCGATCAGGTAGCCCCGCAGCCGCGCCTGCACCGGCAGCAGCGGCAGGGTGCGGCGCTGGACGATGTACCAGGACCGCATCAGCGGGAAGCCCTCGACCGGCAGCACCCGCAGCAGGCTCAGCGCCAGCTCCAGGCTGACGGTGTGCTGCGAGATCAAGGCCAGGCCCATGCCGGCGATGACGGCCTGCTTGATCATCTCGTTGCTGGACGACACCATCGCCACCCGCGGCTTGAACCCGGCGGCCTGGAAGAAGGCGTCGGCCATCGCCTGGGTGCCGGACCCTTCCTCGCGCACCACGAACGCCTCCCCGGCCAGCGCATTCAGCGGCAACGACGGCGCGGCGCACAGCCGATGCCCCGGCGGGGCGATGATGGCGGAGGGGTGCGGGGCGAACCGCTCGGCCACCACGTCCGCGTCGGGCGGCGGCTGGCCCATCACCGCCAAGTCCACCCCGCCGCCCAGCAGCAGGGACAGCACGCGGCTGCGGTTGCCCTCCTGCAGATGGACGGTGACGCCGGGGTAGGCCGCCCGGAACCGCGCGATCATGTGCGGGACGATGTACTTGGAGGTGGACACCAGCCCCAGCCGCACCCGGCCGCCGCTGAGGCCCTTCAGGTTTGTCATTGCCTGGTCCGCGTCCCGCAGCGACCGCAGCACCACCTGCGCATAGCCCAACAGCACCTGCCCGGCCTCGGTCAGCGTCACCCGCCGCCCGACCCGCTCGAACAGGGCGAACCCCGTCTGCAGCTCGATCTGCTTGATCTGGAACGACACCGCGGAGGGCGTCAGGTTCAGCCGCTCCGCCACCCGCGCCAGCGACAGCCGCTCGGCCGCCTCCACGAACACCTGCAACTGCCGGATGGTGACGTTGCGCATCGGACGACAAGCGATCCCTTACGTGTTTGGCAAATCTATTTCGCTTTTCCTCATGCTGTCCATCCGTCAGGTTTTGGTCATCAGGGACACACCTGGGTCGCAAGGGATGGAGGCGGACGATGAACAAGGCGCTTGATGTCAAGATCACGGACCTGAAGGAGCGCTACACCTCCGGCGTGCTGAAGTACCGGCAAATGGGCTACTGGGAGCCGGACTACGAGCCGAAGGACACCGACATCCTGGCCGTGTTCCGCCTGACCCCGCAGGACGGCGTCGATCCCGAGGAGGCCGCCGCCGCCATCGCGGGGGAGAGCAGCACCGCCACCTGGACGGTCGTGTGGACCGACCGGCTGACCGACAGCGAGTACTACCGCGCCAAGGCGTACAAGGTGGAGCGGGTGCCGGGCTCGCCCGACCAGTGGTTCGCCTACATCGCCTACGACCTCGACCTGTTCGAGGAAGGCTCGATTGCCAACCTGACCGCCTCGATCATCGGCAACGTCTTCGGCTTCAAGCCCCTGAAGGCGCTGCGGCTGGAGGACATGCGGATCTCGCCGCACTACCTGAAGACGTTCCAGGGCCCGGCGACTGGCATCGTCGTCGAGCGGGAGCGGATGAATATCTATGGCCGCCCGTTGCTCGGCGCCACCATGAAGCCGAAGCTCGGGCTATCCGGCCGCAACTACGGCCGCGTGGTGTATGAGGCGCTGAAGGGCGGCCTCGACTTCACCAAGGACGACGAGAACATCAACTCGCAGCCGTTCATGCACTGGCGGGACCGGTTCCTGTA
>CAXTFY010000302.1:0-7053 GCA_964243265.1 uncultured Acetobacteraceae bacterium
AGAAGGCGAGGTCGGCGCAGTAGGCGGTGGGGTTGCTGGGGAAGTTCACGATCAGGGCGGTGGGCTTGGGCACGCTGTGGCGCACGGCGCGGTCCAGGGCCTCCAGCATGTCGTCGTTCGGCGTCGCGGGCAGGCTGCGGACGCTGGCGCCGGCGATGATGAAGCCGAACTGGTGGATGGGATAGGACGGGTTGGGCACCAGGATGGTGTCGCCGGGGCTGGTGATGGCCGACGCCAGGTTGGCCAGGCCCTCCTTCGAGCCGAGGGTGGCGACGACCTCGGTCTCCGGGTCCAGCTTCACGTCGAAGCGGCGCTCGTAGTAGGCGGCCAGGGCGCGGCGCAGGCCGGGGATGCCCTTGCTGACGCTGTAGCGATGGCTGCGCGGGTCCTGCACGGCCTCGATCAGCTTGGCGACGATGTGCGGGGGCGTGGGGGTGTCGGGGTTGCCCATGCCGAGGTCGATGATGTCCTCACCGGCGGCGCGGGCGCGGGCCTTGGCCTGGTTCACCTCGGCGAACACGTAGGGCGGCATGCGGCGGATGCGGTGGAATTCCTGGGTCATGGCTTGGCTCGGAAAGAGGGCTCAGATGGGGAGGCTTGGACGTAGGCTCCTTACGGTAGCAGACGCGCCCCGCCGGTGCGACCCGGGGCGGACGCCTCCAAGTGGATGGCAGCCATGGGCACGCCGGCCGCCACCAGGGCACCCTGGATGGCCCGGGCACGGGCGAGGCCGAGCGGCAGCGCCTCCTCCTGGCGCTCGGGCGAGCCCCCGCCATCGCCGCCGGCGAACACTTCGACGCCGCCGCCGGCCCGGAGTGCGGCCAGGTCGCGCAGGGCGGGGTCGGCGCCGTCCGGCAAGGCGGCGGAGCCCTGGGCGAAGGCGATCACCGTCTGCGGGGCAGGCCGGGGCGTCGCCGGCGCGAAGGTGGCCGCCGGCAGGCCCGCCAGTTGCGGCGTGGCAGGGGCGTCGATGGGCAGCGCTGGCAGCGGTCCCGATGCCAACGGGGCAGCCGGCGCGTTCGATGCGGTTGCGGCCGGGGCTGTTGCGGCCGGGGCTGGGGCAGTCCTGGAGTTTGCTTGTGCTGCAGGCGCCGGGGACGCCACGGGGGTTGGGGGCGGAGCCGTCGCCGCGTCCAGCGTCGCCATCGGGGCGGCCGGGGCGGTTGGCGGCGGGCCAGCCGCCTTGCGTCCAGGCGTCGCGGCCGGGGCGCCGCCCGGCGTGCCGGCGGTGGGCAGGGGCGTAATCGGGTCCTGCACATCCTGGCGCGTCGTGCGGTCGCGTTCGGCCGCCAACTGCGCGGTCAGCGCCCGGCGCACGGCGGGGTCGGTGAGGGTCGGCTTGGCCGGCACCTGGCTCAGGTTGGGATAGGGGTCGGTCGCACCCGGCGGCGGCGGGCGGCCCTCGGCGATGCGCCCGCCCTGCAGCTCGTGCCACCAGTCGAGCGGGGTCTCCTGCGTCAGCTTGCTGTCATTGGCGCGCTCGACCGCGCTGGTCGCACTCCCTGTCCCGCTGCATCCGGCCAGCGGCGTCACCAGCAGCATCAATGGAAGCAGCGGCAACAGGATCGCCGCTTGTCCCAGGCGGCGCACGCGCCTAGCTACCTCCGCGTCGCACATCGGCTGGTCGATCCCCTGCTTGCGCCGCCCGGGCGTGCCGCGGCAGGCCCCTGTCTAGCCCAGCAGCAGCCCCGACGAAAAGGATGCCTTGCATAATGGCCGAACCCGGCGCACGGACACCGCTCCCGCTCCCAGGCTTCCCCATGGGCGACCCGGCCGTGCTCAGCCGCTCCATGGCCGACATCGCGGACCGGTCGCAACGCCTGGTGGCGGCCTGGCTGAACCGCCAGTCGCACGAGCTGCCCGCCATCGACCCGCTGAACATCGGCAGCGCGTTCATGGAGATGACGGCGAGCCTGATGCGCGACCCTGCCAAGCTGATGCAGGCCAGCCTGGGCTTCTGGCAGGATTACATGACGCTGTGGCAAAGCTCCGCCCGGCGCATGTGGGGCCTGGAGGCCGCGCCCGTCATCGCCGCCGGCGCGGGGGACCGCCGCTTCAGGGACGGCGCCTGGAAGGAAAGCGAGGTGTTTAACTTCATCAAGCAGTCCTACCTGCTGTCGGCCCGCTATGTGCACGACCTGGTGATGCATGCGGAAGGCCTGGACCCGAAGACGGCGCAGAAGGTCGATTTCTACAGCCGCCAGTTCATCGACGCGATGAGCCCGACCAACTTCCTACTGACCAACCCCGAGGTGCTGCGCCGCACCGCCGAGACCGGGGGCGAGAACCTGCTGCGCGGCCTGACGAACCTGCTGGGCGACCTGGAGCGCGGGCGGGGCCGGCTGATGCTACGGATGACCGACCCGGACGCCTTCCAGGTCGGCGGCGACATCGGGGTGTCGCCGGGCAAGGTGGTGTTCCAGAACGAGCTGATGCAGTTGATCCAGTATGCGCCCACCCCTGACGCAGTGGGCACCGCAACGGTGCTGCGCCGCCCGCTGCTGATCGTGCCGCCTTGGATCAACAAGTTCTATGTCCTGGACCTGCGGCCCAACAACAGCTTTGTCCGCTGGGCGGTCGGCCAAGGTCATACCGTGTTCATGGTGAGCTGGGCCAACCCGGATGAGCGGATGGCCGGCAAGGGCTTCGACGACTACATGCGGGACGGCGTCCTGGCCGCGCTGGACGCCATCGGGCAAGCGACAGGCGAGCGGGAGGTGAACGCCATCGGCTACTGCCTGGGCGGCACGCTGCTGGCGACCACGCTGGCCTGGATGGCGGCGCAGGGCGACGACCGGGTGCGGTCGGCGACGTTCTTCGTCACCATGCTGGACTTCGCCGAGGCCGGGGAACTCGGCGTGTTCATCGACGAGGAGCAGTTGCGCGCCTTGGAGGAGCGCATGGAGACTCAAGGAGTCCTTGAGGGCCGCAACATGGCCGTCACGTTCAACATGCTGCGCGCCAACGACCTGATCTGGTCGTTCGTGGTCAACAACTACCTGATGGGCAACGAGCCGTTCCCGTTCGACCTGCTGTATTGGAACAGCGACAGCACCCGGATGCCGGCGCGGATGCACAACTTCTACTTGCGGCAGATGTACCAGGGCAACCTGCTGCGCGTGCCCGGGGGGTTGCACCTGCTGGGGCAGGATATCGACCTTGGCCGGATCACGGTCCCCGCTTACTTCCTGTCCACCCGCGAGGATCATATCGCGCCCTGGACGAGCACTTACCGCGGCACGCAGTTGCTGGGCGGCGGCAAGCGGTTCGTGCTGGCGGCCAGCGGGCACATCGCCGGGGTGGTGAACCCGCCGGAGGGGGGCAAGTACAGCCACTGGATCAACGGGACGCTACCGGAAAGCCCGGAGGACTGGCTGGCCGGGGCGACGGAGATGGCCGGGAGCTGGTGGCCGGACTGGCAGCGGTGGGTCGCGGCGCTGGATGCGGCGGAGGTGCCGGCGCGGGTGCCCGGCACCGGGGCGCTGCCGGCGCTGGAGGACGCGCCGGGCAGCTACGTCAGGGTGCGGGCCGGCTGACGCGGGCCGAGGCGACCGCCTATGCGACCGTCCTGACGCTGGGGGATTAGGCCTGGGTGACACCTTCTCCGGGGTAGGATGCTGGGGCTCAAGCCGCCGCGGGAGCGGCCCAGCCCTTGAGCATCAGGTCCCCCTTGGGCCGGCGCGCCCTGGCCGTAGGCTGGTGGGCATGTATGATCCTGCGGTCGATCATCAGCCACTCCAGGCCGGCGCCTGCCTCAAGCACTGCCAAGACGCTGCCCGGGGCGTCGCGCTCGGCCCAACGAGGCATAGCCTGGTCGCTGCTGATACCGCTCCGGCAGGCCGTGTCAGCGCACGCCGTACCGGGTCATCCATGGCAGCGCGTCCACGAACAGTCCGGGGGCGCAGCGCGAGCCGCGTTGCGCCCGCCAGGGACCAAGTCGCGCAGCCGCTCCCGCGGCTCATTGCGCAAGGCATCCCCGTCAACCGTCGCGATGGCTCAACTCCGCCATCCGCCTTGGTCCACGTCCGCCGCCAAGCCGGAAGCCCCTCTCGCAGAGTCCATTATTACGGGCTAGAGAGCTGTCAAAGTAGCCGTACCTTTGATCGACCCTGCGCAGCGCTACGCCGGAGCCCTGGCAAGATGGGCTGACACGGTCTTTGAAAGTCCTGTCTGCATCTTCTACGGACTGATCGCCGGCGCATCCTTCCGCCCGTTCTGGCGACTGACGGCCAGCAGCCCAACAAAGGCGGCAAACATGATCGCCCAGGTGGAGGGCTCCGGGACCGCTACGGCGTTGGTTGTGAACACCAGTGCGCCGCCACTCGGATTGGTCATGGTCTCCACTAGATTGAAACCGCCGCCTGTCTGGAGGTAGAACAAGTCGAAGGCGTGATAGCCAGCGGCAAGGTTGACCGCTCCCTTATACTGCGTAAGGGTGCCGTAGTAATCCTGCTCCGCCTCGACCGTGCCGTCCACGGTGATTCGTGCGGCGTCATCGACCTGGTTGAACGTGTTTCCGAGGTTGAACGTATAGGTGCCCGCGACCGGGACATAGATATAACCGCTTGCGTCAAATGCGAAGGAATTAGTCGAGTTCGTGTCGGTAAGCGCGGCGCCTGCGGCGTCCTTACCGAACCAGGCCCCGATCGTGCTCTTTTGCGTGGTGTAGTTGAACGAATCATTGGTGTTGACGAACGTGTAGGCAGCCGCCGTTGATGCGGTGTAGGTTTGCTCTGTTGTTATGTCGGCGGAGGTTGGCGCGCCTGAATACGCGGGAATGTTATGCCAGACGCTCTCGGTCAGGCCCGGCGTGGCGCTGGCTATCGTTGGGGTAAAGAGGGCAAACGAGGACGTCATAGCCAAGGCTAAGACATAGGTGTTATGGGACAATATCCGAGACCGCATTGACATACGCTGTTCCTAGCATGGGGAGTATTCTATTTTTTTAAGCTAACCCGCACTAGCAAACCTTGTGCCATAGAAAAAACTGCCACTTTCCAGTGGGTTGAGAACGGAGATTGTTATTTCGTTTACAAACTGTAAACATCTCCGACATCCAGAGCATTCCAGCATGTAAAGTTTTCCGACAAGAGCGTGCCAACAGGCTGCTGAAAAGCGGTAACGCCGTGGTAACTTATCGTGAACTCCTTGTCCAAGGGCTGGGCCGGAGAAACGGTATAAGACAATGACGTAACATCATGATTTCGTGGTGGCCCACGCTTCTGCGACGGCGTTGGTGCCGGTCAGACGCATATGGCCGGCCTGATTGGCCCTTGGGTGCTGTCTGAATACGAGGCTGCGTTTTCGGCTCGGACGAGCGACCTGGTGAGGGTTTGAACTCAAGGCCGTGTCCCGGCATTAGACGGGTCCGACAAGCGCGCAAGCAGCCGTGTTGCGAGAACCACGGATGCGGCTGCAGTTGCCCCAGCCCATCCTCGACGAGAGGCCCGTCCACCCCCAGGGCCTCCTGCGATGTTCAGACCGCCATAATGACTCACTTAGGTCACGGGGCGAAGCCGCCTCGCAGCCGTCCGAGAGAACTCATCGCTGGACCCTGATAAGGACCAGTCAGTTGAGCCGTCAATCTGCACTGGTCGGTTTGCTGGTCTCTCGTGCGTCATTGCCGTCCCTGTCATCGTGATGAGCGCTTGCGATGCGGCAATCCAGGAGAACGCAGGACCGAAACCCCAGTACGTACTCCCGCCCCTCTGGCTTGCCGCGTCGAAACCGGCTCGCAATGACGGGGCCAGATTGAATACAGCATCAAGAAGGTCAGAGTGGGGAGACGTTGGTATCGGTCCTTGCAGGACTTATCAGCCGCCTACAGCGGTGCGTCCATGTCGCCGTTGAGCAGCTCATTGGCGGCGTTTGCCGTGGCGATGTTGGCCGTGCTCAGGAACGGCAGGTTGCTCAGCCGGGCCAATACCTCCTCGGGCGGCGTGGTGAAGGTCGGGCCGGATAGCGCCGCCAGCGCAGACGCCCGGTTGTCGCCGGCCAGTGCGTTGCCCGCAGCGGTCAGATGATCGATCACGGCCTGGGACGGCGTGCCCGGCGGGATGCCCAGCACCGCCCGCGCGTCCTGCCGGGCTTGCAGCAACTGCTCCTGGGTCGGCGCCGAGAGGACGGACCAACGTGCGCCGGCGTAGACCTGGCCAGCGATGTAGTCGAGCGACGCCAACGCCCGCGCCGCCTCGACCGGGCGGCCATAGGTCCGGTTCGCGTCCGCGAACGCCCACGCCGCCAAGTTGGCCGCCGTCACGTCCGGGTCGGAGCCGGAGCCTAGCTGGGCTGCGGTCAGCCGGCCATAGTCGGGAAGCACGGACTGCGTGGTCGCGCAGGCCGCCGGCACCAGGAGCGTGGAAAACAGGACGGCTGCGCGGAACACGATGGGGCCTCGCGGGGACATGCCGTTAACCTATGGCGCGCAGTCCCATACGGAAGCGGGCGGCGCGGTCCCGGTAATGCACGGCTGTCTGATCGCGCTCCGCCTGCTCCTCGGCCGGCATGTCGCGCAGCTTGCGGGCGGGGACGCCGGCCCATAGCTCGCCGCGGCCGATGCGCTTGCCCGGGGTGAGCAGGGCGCCGGCGGCCAGCATGCCGCCCTCCTCGATCACCGCGCCGTCCAGCACCGTGGCGCCCATGCCGACGAAGGCGCGGTCGTGCAGGGTGCAGGCATGGACGATGGCGGCATGGCCGATGGTGACGTTGGCGCCGATGGTGCAGGCCCACTCGGCGCCGGGGTTGACGTGGACGACCGTGCCGTCCTGCACGTTGCTGCCGGGGCCGACAGTGATGCGGTTGGTGTCGCCGCGCAGCACGCAGCCGAACCACACGCTGGAGCCGGCGCCGAGCCGCACGTCGCCGATCACCGCGGCGGTCGGCGCCACCCAGGCGTCGGGCGCCACCTGGGGGGATACGCCGTCGAGGGAGAACAGCGGGCCGTTACCCGGCATGGGCAAGCTCCTGAATGGCGGGCTGGTCCAGGCCGAGCATCAGGCGGATGTTCTGCACGGCTGCGCCGGAGGCTCCCTTGCCGAGGTTGTCCAGCCGGGC
>CAXTFY010000303.1:0-5099 GCA_964243265.1 uncultured Acetobacteraceae bacterium
CGCCTCCCATGCCGTGCAACGGGAACCCATAAGGCGGGCCGTCTTGCCCTTCGCACTCAACCTCACTCCGGACCCGAACACCTCGCTCGCCATCGAGCGCGTTTACGCCGGGCTTGCCACGCTCGACATCCCCGAACAGGACCTGGTCACCCAGTATGGCCCCTGCGTCACCTTCCTGGTCGTCGAGGACCGCGTCCGCCCGGACATGCTGATCGAGGTGCTGAAGTGGAAGCTGCCCGGCATGGGTGCGCTGCCCGTCGCCTTCACCGAGCCGTGCATCATCGCCGGCACGCCGCCGACGCTCAGCCTGCGGGTGCGGCCGACCGATGCGCTGCTCGCCCTGCACCATGCCGTGTTCATGGAGCTGCCGGAGGAGGAGGTCGGCCTGCACTACCGCCCGGCCTACTGGCAGCCGCACCTGAAGCTGTCGAACTTCCGCGGCGACCGCGCCGCCGCCACGGCGCTGGTGGCGCAGGTCGCGGCGCGGTGGCGGAAGCTGCATGGGACGCTGACCCACCTGGAGCTGATGCAGTACCCGCCGGTGCAGGCGATCTGGCAGGCGCCGCTGCGGGCCGGGGCGCCGGATTCCGGTTGAACCGCGGCGGCGGCTGGGGCTGAATGCCGGCTTGCCCGGAGGAGCCTGCGGTGGACCTGACGCCCTACCAGATCACGGCTGCCCCGTTCTACCACCCCTCCGCCAACGAGCAGCAGGTGTTCGCCGCCGCTGCCGCCAGCCGGCTGCCGATCATGCTCAAGGGACCGACCGGCTGCGGCAAGACCCGCTTCGTCGAGCACATGGCCTGGCAGTTGCAGCGTCCGCTGATCACCGTGGCCTGCCATGAGGACATGACCGCCGCCGACCTGTCCGGCCGTTACTTGCTGACCGCCGACGGCACGGTGTGGCAGGACGGGCCGCTGACGACGGCGGTGCGGCACGGGGCGATCTGCTACCTCGATGAGGTCGTCGAGGCCCGGCAGGACACCACCGTCGTCATCCATCCGTTGGCCGACAACCGCCGGGTGCTGCCGCTGGACCGCAAGGGGGAGCTGGTGGCGGCGCACCCGGACTTCCTGCTCGTGGTGTCGTACAACCCGGGCTACCAGAGCGCGGTGAAGGACCTGAAGGAGTCCACCAAGCAGCGCTTCGTCGCCATCGACTTCACCTACCCCGCGCAGGACGCCGAGGCCGCCATCGTCGCGCGGGAGGCCGCGGTGGACGCCCACATTGCCGCCAGCCTGGTCGGCGTCGCCACGGGGACGCGCAACCTGCGCGGGCGCGGGCTGAGCGAGGGGGCGTCCACGCGCATGATCGTCCATGCCGGGAGGCTGATCGCGGCGGGCATCCCGGCGGAGGCGGCGCTGCGGGCCAGCGTGGTGCTGCCGCTGACCGACGACGCCGACATGCGCGACGCCCTGGAGGCGGTGATCGCAGCCCATGCTGCGTGAATGGCGCGCGCATGTTGCCTGCTCCCTCTCCCTCCGGGAGAGGGTCGGGGTGAGGGGGTCCCGCTCGCTGCGCCGCCAAAAACCGCCTGCGCAGCCGGCGCTAGGCTGTCCGGGCCGGGAGCGCCGCGCCGTAAGACCCCCTCACCCCAGCCCTCTCCCGAAGTGGGAGAGGGAGCTAGTGCCGCTCTCGTGCCGCATGCGCCAGCCCTGCCGCGTGGGCAAGGCAGCGTGAGCGCCTCGGTCCTGCGCTTTGGCGACGCCACGGCCCTGGACCAGGTGCGCCGCCTGGTGCGCGACCGGGACGTGCTGCGGCCCGGCTTCTTGCAGGCATGGCCGCGCCTGGCGCGCGCCGACCCGGCGCTGGTCGAGGAGTGGGCCGAAACGACGCTCGAACTGTCGCAGGTCAACGCCGGCCCATCCTGCATCACCGCGTTCTGGCAGGCGGGCACGGCGGCCGGGCCGGGCCGGTTGCAGCCGGTGCTGGCGGGCGGGCGGGCCGCGGCAGGGGTCTGCCGCCATGCCGGGATGCGGGCGGCGCTCGCGTGCTTGGAGGCGCTGCCGACTGCGATCCGGCTGACGGCGGGCAACCCAGCCGGGCTGGCCGCCTGGTGGCGCGGCCTGGACCGCCTGGCACGGGAGGCGCCGGGCGTGGTGCAGGGCGCGGCGCGGCGGGTGGAGGCGCTGCTGGCCGGTGGCGACGGGCTGGGCTTTGTTGACTTCGTCGCCGCCGGGCTGAAGGCGACGGTCGGCGACAGGGCGCGGCGGGCAGCGTTCTTCGCGCTTGAGGACCCGCTGGCCAAGGCGCTGCTGCTGCGTCGGTCGGGTGCGCCGGGCTTTGCCGACTGCGAGCGGATGCTGGGTGCCTTCGTCACCGGCCTATGGGGCGGCGAGCCGCGGTTGAAGGCGGGGCCGCCGGGCGCCGATGGGCCACTGCGGCGCACGGTGGTTGCTTCGGGCATGGCGCTGCTGCCGCCGGTGTTCGCCGGGGCGCCGGCGTCCGGGATGCGGGACCTGTATCGGGCGGCGGCGGCCCATGCCTATGCGCACCTCGCGGCGCCGGTGGTGCGCCATCCCCTTGGCCAGCTCAAGCCGTTGCAGGTCGCGCTGATCGGCCTGGTCGAGGACGCGCGGGTGGAGGCGCTGGCGATCCGCCGCTTCCCCGGGCTACGCCGCCTGTGGGCCGGCCTCCACGTCGCCCAACCCAGTGGGGCCGTGACGACGACGAACCTGATGGCCCGCCTGGCCCGCGGCCTGCTGGCCCCCAGCACCAGCGACCCCGACGGCTTCGTCGCGAAGGGCCGCGCGCTGTTCGCCGCCGCGGACCTCGACGACCCCTCGATCAGCCGGGCCATCGGCGGGCTGCTCGGCAACGACCTCGGCCAGATGCGGGTGCAGTTCAACGCCAAGACCTACGCCGTGGAACCCGCCTATCGCGACGACAACATGCACCTGTGGGACCTGCCGGACACCCCCGACGACGCGCTGAGCTTGACGGTGGACGCCGCGCACGGCACCGACGGCGACGGCGGCGAGCCGCAGCCCGGCGACGGTGAACCCGCCCCACGGGCGCGCGATGCCGGGCGGGATGAGCGCGGCGCGGTGCTGGCGACCTATCCCGAGTGGGACGCCGCCGCCGGGGTGGAGCGTCCGGACTGGACCACCCTGCGCGACACCCTCCCGGTGCTGCGCCAGGCTGGGGCGGAATGGGCCGGAGAGGCCGAGCTACGCGCGCAAGTGGCCCGCCTAGTCCGCAGCAGCGTCGTAGGGCAGAGCGTGCGGCAAAGCCGGCAAGAGGACGGCGAGGAGCTGGACCTCGACGCCGCGATCAGCGCCGTCATCGCCCGGCGCGGCGGGCTGCAGCCGGATGCGCGGCTGTACCGGGACCGCCGGCCGCGCGGGCGGGACCTAGCGACGCTGGTCATCCTCGACGTGTCGCAATCCACCGCGGCGATCGGTCCCGGCGGGCAGTCGGTGCTGGCGGCGGAGCGGCTGGCCGTGGCGGCGCTGGCGGCGGCGCTGCAGGCCCGGGGCGACGTGTTCGCGCTGCGCGCCTTCGCCTCCGCCGGGCGCGACGACGTGCGGCTGACCCGGTTGAAGGACTTCGACGAGCCGATGACCCCGGCCGTCGCCGCGCGCCTGGCCGGGTTGTCCCCGGGCCTGTCAACCCGGCTGGGCGCGGCCCTGCGCCATGCCGGGGCGGAGCTGGCGCCGCAGCGCACGACGCGCAAGCTGGTGCTGGTGATGACCGACGGGGAGCCGTCCGACATCGACGTGGCGCAGCCGCAGGAATTGGTGGAGGACGCGCGCCGGGCGGTGCTGGGGCTGCGGCTGCGCGGGATCGACGTGTTCGGCATCGTCATGGACCCGGACGAGGCCGGGTCGGGCGCGGCCATCTTCGGGCGGCACAACACGATGGCGGTGCGGCGGCTGGAGGAGCTGCCGGCGCGGCTGGCGGGCGTTTACTTCCGGCTGGCGCAGCGGTGAGCGGGGCGCTGCTGTCCCGGCGCGAACTCAGCCGGCACACCGCCGCCTGACCCTGCAACCGCGGCCCTCGCCGGATCGGTGCGGCTTGGGCGCCCACCGGCACCTGCGTGCCAACCGGCCCTGACCGCCGCAGTCCCGGCGAGACCCCAGGCACAGCCCTGCTGCTTTCACCCCTTGCCGGCTGCACCCTTCAATTTCCCTCCGGTGCGACCGAGCCGATGCCGGCTACGCCCTGGTAGGCATGGGCCGCGCGGAACAGCAACGGCTCCGGCCAGGGCCGGGCGACGAGCTGCACCGCCACCGGCATCCCTCCCGCGCCGAAGCCCGCCGGCAGGCTGATCGCCGGCTGGCCCGTCACGTTGAACGGCATGGTGTAGTTCGGCTTCTCGAACGGCAGCCATCCCTTGTCCTCCAGCATCGGCTCCGCCTCGGACGCCTGCGTCGCCAGCAGCAGCAGATCCAGCCCCGCCATTGCCGCCGCCGTGGCCCGGCACAGCACGCCGCGCTGCCGCACCGCCTGCACGTAATCGGCTGCCGACAGCAGCCCGCCCAGCGCCAGCCCCTCCCGCAACGGCCCGCCGAACCGCGCTCCGCCGTCCAGCGGCCCCCGCAGCGTGCCGGCCCGCGCCCGGGCCTGCGTGACCTCGATGAAGGCGTGCGGCGTGCCGTCCTGGGCGCGGATGCGGGCGAGCATGCGCTGCGTCAGCTCGACCGGGGACAGCGTGCGGGCGGCATTGGCGCGGGCGGCGTCCTGGATGGTGGGCGTCACCATGCGACCCCGGCGTCGAACTGGTGCGCCGGTGCAGCGCCGGCCGGCAGCAGGGTTTGGACGCGCTGCAGCATGCGCAGCAGGGCACCGCACGCCTTGTAGGCCTTGGCGCGGCTGCGCGGCGTGAGGCGCACGCCGGTGCGGCGGGTGAGCGCGGCAAACTGGCTCCGGGCAATGGTCCGCCGCACGGGTTGGCGTCCCCCGATGCGAGTGGCCTAGACGGATGGCGGCATGGCAGGTTCCCTCTCCCTCTGGGAGAGGGCCGGGGTGAGGGGGCCTACGCTGCCGGGCTGCAAGACGAGTCAGCGTGCCGGACCCGTGCCCTCGACCGGTGAAGCTTGCGCCGCCAGACCCCTCACCCCGGCCCGATGACCCGCTTCATCCTCCGCCGCTTCGGCCA
>CAXTFY010000303.1:5109-7048 GCA_964243265.1 uncultured Acetobacteraceae bacterium
CGAGTGGCCTAGACGGATGGCGGCATGGCAGGTTCCCTCTCCCGGAGGGAGAGGGAGAAGAAGCAACTTCCGCTTGGCGCATCCGCTTCCATTTGCATCCCTTCCGCGCCTGAGGTCCCCGCCGATGCTCACCCACCCCGCCCCGTCCCTGAACCCCCTGTTGCTCGACACCGGTAGCCCGCCGATCCCCGAGGTGCACGCCTGGGCCGCCCGCTACCCCGGCGCGGCTGGGCCGATGCTGGACATGTGCCAGGCCGCGCCGGGCCATCCGCCCGCGCCGGAGCTGCTGTCCCGCCTGGCGCACGAGGCGGGACAGCCCGGCAACGCCCGCTACGGCGCCATCATCGGCGACCCGGCGCTGCGTGAGACCTACGCCGCCTGGGTGTCCGAGACCCATGCGGGCCATGTCGGCGCGGACCAGGTGGCGATCACCGCCGGCTGCAACCAGGCGTTCACCCTCGCCATGATGGCCGTCGCGCAGCGCGGCGACCGGGTGGTGCTGCCGGCGCCCTGGTACTGGAACCACAAGATGACGCTGGACATGCTGGGCATCGACGCCGTGCCCCTGCCCTGCAGCGCCGCCGCCGGCTTCGTGCCCGACCCGGACGCGGCCGAGGCGCTGCTGGACGGCCGCACCCGCGCGCTGGTGCTGATCACCCCGAACAACCCGACCGGCGCCGTGTACCCGCCCGAGACCATCGCCGCATTCCAGGCACTGTGCCGCCGCCGGGGCGTCTGGCTGGTGCTGGACGAGACCTACCGGGACCTGCTGCCCACCGGCCAGCCGCGCGGCCATGACCTGTTCGCCGACCCCGCATGGTCCAGCTCGCTGATCGGCCTGTACAGCTTCAGCAAGGCCTTCGCGATCCCCGGCCACCGCCTGGGCGCGATCATGGCGGACGCATCGCTGATGACGCAGTTCTACAAGGTGCTGGACTGCCTGCACGTCTGCCCCGGGCGCACCGCGCAGGCGGCGATCACCTGGGCGATCCCCGCCTTGCAGGACTGGCGCGCGGCGCAGCGGGTGGAGGTCAACGCCCGCGCCGACGCCATGCGCTCGGTGCTGTCGCGCCTGCCGGGCTGGGAGGCCGACGCGCTGGGCGCCTACTTCGCCTACGTCCGCCACCCGTTCCCCGGCGTGCCCGCGGCGCAGGTGGCCGAGCGGCTGGCGGTCGAGCGCGGCGTGATGTGCCTGCCCGGCCCGGCCTTTGGCCCCGGGCAGGACGGACACCTGCGCCTGGCCTTTGCCGGGGCCGACGTGGAACGCATCAGGTTTTTGCCGGAGCGGCTGGGCGGGTTGGCCTAAGCGGGCTTGCGCGGCTTGTCACACGGATGGCCTGCGGCCGTGCCAAGCCGCGCAAGCCTGCAGGGGTCTGCCTAGACCCGGGCGGCCTCGGGGCAGGCCCTGCACCCCAAGCCTTACGGAGCCGCCCCGATGAGTTTGGGTCCGACAGGACATAGTGCCAATCGCCGGAAATCCTGAACGGTGATCGGCCTATCATCATTGCGAGCCGCACCTGCGGCGCGGCAATCCACAATCTGCACGCATGGTCCGTGTCCCTGGATCGCCGCGCCGAGGCCGGCTCGCAAAGACGGCGCAGATCGGAGACGGCGCAGATGGGAACGGCCGTGGGCTGGGGTGAGCAGGCTGGAACTTTTCGGCAGTCGGCATAGGTCTGCTGCACCAGCCAACGGCAGCGGGCGATGGTCCCCCAACCATCGCAGCCCATCGACCAGGAAGACGAGCGCATGACGGTTCCATCGGACGCACCCCGGCCCCCGCTGTCGCGGCGCGTGTTCCTGCACCGGCTAGCCGCCGTGGGCGGGGTTGGACTGGTGATGGCGGGACTGGACGCGCTCGGGATGTCCATGGCCTCGGCGCAGACGGCGCCGCCCGCGCTGAGCGGTTCGGGCGCGGGCCGCCGCGTGGTGATCCTGG
>CAXTFY010000304.1:0-7047 GCA_964243265.1 uncultured Acetobacteraceae bacterium
GCCAAGGCCCAGCAAAATGCCGCCAATTTCAACTGTCGTGTCGCTGAAACTGACGTTTACCCTCCTGGAGGTGGCTCGCCCGCCAACGCGTGCTCGTCCGCTCCGCCTTGACCCAACCGCCCCGCCACCGCCGCCCCAACCGCCTCCGCCACCCCTTCCCCCATCGCCGCACCGACCGGCGCCAGGAACGGCCGCGGCGGCAAGTGCATCGTGCCCATCTCCTGCGGCGCCGCAGCCGGGTCGCTGCTGCCAACCGCCGCCTGCAAGCCATCCGCCTGATGGCCGACGCTGGCCCGCAACGCGCCGGTCTCCAGCCAAGGCCGGTCATGCCCGTCGCCGGGCTGGTCGCCCAGCCCGTCCTGCACCGCCTGCGCCAGCAGCGCCGCCTGCCCCTCCAGCGCCGCCGCCATCGCGCCCGGCGGATCAGCACCGCGCAGCCGAGCAATCGCCTCCGCCAACCCGGAGACGCCCAGCAGCCGCAACCCCGCCACTAACGGCCCCGCCGCAGCAGCTCGGCCCGGGCCGCACGCCACTCCTCCACCCCCATGTCCATCGCCGACCGCGGCGCCGCCGGCGCCACCGGCGGCGGAGCGTCCCCCCGGCTGCTGCTGTTGCCATGCGGGCGGGCGAACAGCCACGGCTTGTCCTGCCGCATCCGCGCCATCAGCGCCGGCCCGCCCAGCAGCCCCCCGGCCTCCGTCAATTGCAGCCCGGCGGCATCGATCAGCCGTACCCCATCCAGATCGACCATCCCGGCCCGCAGCGCCTCCGTCCGCAATTCGGCCTGCATCAGCCGGGCGCGAAGAGTAATCACCTCAGCCGCCAGGTCTGGCGCCGCCGGCTCGGGCGTGTCTTGGTCCGTCATTTTCTATGTTCCTATGCGCTGGTGCGTCTCGTCGGTCGCCGTCACTGCGACCAGCGCGGCAACGCGGCAATCCATGGATGGAGGGGACCTGCGCCGGCCGTCCCTGGATCGACACGCCGCAGGTGCGGCTCGCAATGAACGTTGGACATCAGGCCCGCGGCGGCCCTACGGCGTCACCGCCGCCGCCTCCGGTTCAGGCTCGTGCAAGTCATCGCCCCAGTCCGCCGCCAGCAGACGGCGAGCGGCAGCGCGGCCCAGCAGCCCCGCCTGCACCAGGGACAGCACCGTGGCGGCATCCTGCGCCCGGTCACCGCTGGTCGCGGGATACCAGCTTGGCCACACCAGGCTCAGCGCCGCCGCCGGGTCCAACGCCGGCAGCGCCTGCCCGCCCGCCTGCAACGGATAAACCTGCGCCGCCCGCAGCACCATCCGCAGCAACTGCAGCAGCCCGCCCTCGCCGTAGCTGACCCGCAGGTTGTCGGCCAGCCAGATCAGCCCCTGGTTCATCAGCTCCAGCGCCCGCCCCGACTGCGCCGCCCCAAGCCGGCTGGGGTCGCTGCGGTTGCCGTGCACCCCCTCCAACGCCAGGTCGCGCAACGTCCGCACATACTCCAGCACCGCCTGCGCCGCAGTGCCGCCGATCTCCAGCAGCCGCGCGTCACCCTTCTCGCTGACCACCAGCGCATTGCCGGCGCCGCGCAACAGCTCCCCCTCCAGCCCGACCGGCTCCTTGATCAGCAGCGTCGGATCGGACGAGTATTTCAGCCCGCGCCCAGCCTGGCTTAACTGGTAATCGATCTCGATGCTCGTCTCCACCGCGCTGCGGAACGTGCAGGCGCCATCCGGCGCGGCGCCGCCCGGCAGGTTCCTGATCCACACCAGCGGCACGAAGCCCAGCCCATGCCGGATGCTCCGCCCGGCATCGGGCCGCATCGGCGCATCCAGCCCCACCGGCTGCGGCACGAACCAGGTTTCCTCATGCGCGTCCCACCGCCGCTGGAACCAGTAGGTCCCCGCCGGGTCCGGCACATCGAACCCCGCCGCCAGCAGGTCCCGCCCCGGCACCTTGTAGCGCTCCGTCACCTCCGACAGCACGTCCGGCGTCTCGGCCCCCCAAACCGGCGTCAGCCAGGCCGCATCCAGCACGTCCAGGAACGGCCGCCCGCCCAGGATGCGCAGCAGGATGCAGGCGCTGCCGACGCTGCCGCGCAGCGCCGCCTCCGTCATGATCTGGTTCAGCCGGCAATCCCGCGCGACCGCGGCCAGCGCCGAGCGCACCTCCGCATCGGGACTGGCGATGCCCGGGAAATGGCCCTCGCTGAACAGCAGCGCCACGCTGTCCTCCACCACCACGCGGGCCAGGGCATAGCGCACGCTGGGCCGCCGCCGCCGCAGCGGCACATACTCCCCGCTCGGCGAGCGTTCGTCATGGAACTCGTACGGCAGCGCGTCATACAGCGTGCCGTCCAGCACCCGGCGCATCAGGTCCAGCCGGCGCGCCCGCGGCGCCATGTCGGGATCGGATGGGATCAGGTCGCAGATGGTCTGGAACATGCCGGCCCCGCGTGGTTGGAGGGGGTAGCGACGCTGGGCCGCCAGCGTGCCCGGGCCGCGCCGACCCTAGGGCAGCGGTGTGGACTTCCTGGGGTGGGTGGGCAAGGATTTTGTTCCTAGATTGTAAAGGAGAACCATTCCAACAGGCCATGCCCAATATCAACCTGCCATCCACGTCGCAGCGAGAGTCACCACCGGGCCGACGCCGCAAAACCGCTTGACATCGGTTTGCCGGTTCGGCTCACCCCCGGTTCGGCTCACCAGGAACTTCAGCCGGACCACGAACGCCGCCAAAACCGCGCCTGCCTGCGTTGGCCCACTGGTTCCGGCAGCCCATTGGTCCTGCAAGCCCATGCTGCACCCCGCGAATTTGTCATTAGACCCGGCTGCCATCGCCAGCCTACTTGCCTGCGAAGGACCTTGGACACCCCCCATGCCAGCCCCATCGCCGTTCGAGGAAGTGACCATCCGGGTTCAGGTGAATGGAACCACCATCATGGCGGTCTATGAGGTCCAGGACGGCCAGGTCTTGCTGACCAGCGCCGATTTTGGCGAGGGCACGGCTCCCCTCGGCGATACCAGCCCCGACAAGGCCGCCGCCGCCCTGCTGCGCGGCATGGCCGAAGCTGGCATGGCCGAGGGCGGACCCTACATGCGCGACAACGAGTTGCCGCCAGGCCGCCACGGGAAGGGCTGACACGGCCGCCCCCATCCAACCAGCGCGCCAGACGTACTCCTGGACCCAACCGCCGAGTGCGCGATCCGGCCCGCCGCCTCCATACTGCAAATCCTGCGCTGCCCGCCCCAAAGGCGCAGCACCGCTGCCCCAGATGGCCCATCTAACTCGACGAACCCATCGGCAGTCTCAGGATGGCAAGGCGAGTGACAGCCGGCACCCCTCGATCATGCCCTATCGCCGCCCCCAATCCACCCGAACCGCCCGCGCCATCGGCGCCGGATCGACCAGCATTGCGAACGCCCGCGCCAGCGCGTCCACCTGATCGTCGCACCGCCCGGCCGGAAATGCCTGCAGCTCCTCCAGGAACGCCCGCGTCCACGGCGCCCGCAGCACCTGCACATTCCCTGCGTTGGCCTGCGACGCCACCGGCATCGCCCGCACCGCCTTCGCGCCGCTTTCGGGGCTGCTGACCACCCGCCACCCCGCCAGCCGCCCCGTGAGATACCCCACCTGCGCCCGCCCGGCCTGCCCGGGGTCCTGCGGCAGCCCGACCGCCACCCCCGTCCCGTCCGCCTCCGCCGTACGCCGGATCGCCTGCACCACCGCCTCTGGCCCGCCCTGCAGCCGCACCACGTCCAGCACCTGCCAAACCGGGATGTCCTGCGCCTCCCCCCGCACCAGCCGCACCCCCACCGTCCAATCCCCGCCCCCCTCGGTCGCCGCCAAGTCCCAGGCACGGACCGATCCGCCAGCCAGCACCGCATCCACCACCGGAATGCGGCCCACCTGGAACAGCCCGCCCCCGGAGCGCACCGGCGACTGCTGGAACAGCGCCGAAAATGCCCGGTCCCCCAGGATCAGCCGCTTGCGCTCCAGCGCGGCGACGCCCTCCCACTCCGGCCACAATGCCTCCCCCGGCGCCCGCCCCAGGGGGTCGCCAGGCTCCGCCAGCGCCGGCAGCCGGATCACCCGCCAAGGCTCCCCAGCCTCCAGCAGCCGCCCCCCCAGATCATCCGGGTGCCACCGCGTCATCACCAGCACCACCCGCCCCCCCGGCCGCAGCCGCGTCACCAGGTCCGACCGGTACCAGTCCCACACCGCATCCCGCACCCGCGGGCTGTCGGCCTCGAGCTGCCCCTTCACCGGGTCATCGATCAGGATCAGGTCCGCCCGCCGCCCCGTCACCGGCCCGCGCACCCCGGCGGCGTAGTACGTCCCGCCGCCCAGCGTGCCGAACCGGTGCGCCGCCCGGCTGTTCGGGTCCAGCGCCACGCCCAGCCGCGCCCGGTGCTCCTGGATCAGCCCCCGCACCCCGCGCCCGAACCCCATCGCCAGCTCCGCCGTATGGCTGGCCGCGATCACCTGCGCCCGCGGATGCCGCTGCAGGAACCACGGCGGGAACACCAGGCTGGCATACGTGCTCTTCGCCGACCCCGGCGGCATCAGCACCATCAGCCGGTCCGTCGCCCCGGCCACCACCGCCTCCAGCTCCCGGATCAGCAGCAGGTGGTGCCGGGCCGGCGCGAACCCCTGCGGCGCCAATGCCAGCCGCGCCCAGTCCGCCAGGCTCCCCCGGATTCCCCGCCGGACCGCCCACTCCCGCGCCGTCCGCTCGTTCAGCACCGGGTCATTCCGGGTCCATTCCCTCGAGTTCGCCGTCGAGTTGCTCATCCGTCGCATCGGACAAGTCGATGGGCGCGCGCGCCGCGGGCGCCCGGGGGTGGACGAACGGCGCGGCAAGCTTTGCCAGCGCCACCGCCTCCGCCTCGTTGCCAGCGGCCCAGTGGCGGTTCATCAGCGTCAGCATAATGTGCAGCGGCGAGACAGGGAGCGGTCCGGGGGACATCGGCGCGGTCTTCCATGCTAAGGGGGCCATGCTACGGGAGGCGTCCATGCTGCACGCCCCACCCGGACGAGGCCCCAGCCCTGGCCGCGCCGATGACTCCCGCCGGCGGTCGGCGGCCACCTGCGTCTGGGCCGCCCACCAGCCCGGCAACCAAGGTAGCCGCGGCGTCATGGCCGCATGCGGGCTGCGGCCAGCGGCCAGTGCGGACGGAGTGGATGGACAGCCCGGCCCGCAGGCGGTTGGCGTAGGCGAAGACCCAGGAACGCACCTGGCCAACGCGGGGCTAGCCGGGTTGCAGGCTGAGCAAGCTCATAGAATTAGCCGGGGTGCATGGGCAAGGAATATTGTCTTATCTTCACTCCGGCAGAGCGAACGCAGCCGGCGCAAGGACATCTCCCTGCTGCCCCCTCTCCCTCCGGGAGAGGGCTGGGGTGAGGGGGCCTTGCTCACCCTAGTCGCCAAAAGCCCCAAGCGTAGCCAAAGCTGGGCTGCATGAGCCAGGAGGAGCGCGCTTGAACATCCCTAAGCCCCCTCCCAAGACGGACAAGGGAGCCGGTGCGTTCCTCAAACCATGGGGAGCATGGCGACTGTCCACCGGCGCGTCGGCCCCCCAAGGCTTTGCTCCCACCCCCGCTACCTGGACGAGCCCGCAGCCGGGTGCCACGCTGAGGTGCGCCATCGGGCGCTGCGCAGTCACGGCAGGTGCCGCTCCATGGTCCCAACCCCGCCTTCACAAATCCCGCGGCAGGCAGGCAGCGCAGCGCAGCGCTCATCGCCAACCCGCCCGGTGACCCGCGCACTCCGGCAGGCCGCCCAGCGCACGCTGGTCCTGGCCCTGCTGCTGCCCTTCCCCGCCGGGGCACAGGCCCCGCCCGGCCGAACCTACAGCGCCATCCAGGCCGGCGCGGACCATGCCATGGCCGACATGCTCTACCACTTCTGGGACCCAGCCATCCCCCGCATCCGCCCCACCAGCGGCAACGGCACCGTCAGCAACGCCGCCCCCCGCCCGACCTTCTGGCAGATGGCCAGCATGGCGAACCTGCTCTACTGGCAATGGCGCGCCACCGGCAGCGAGGACATGCGCGTCCGCCTCGGCAACCAGTTCGCCGAAATCCGCCGCCGCTACACCGACGCGCAGCTCTCCTCCGCCGACAGCGCCCGCGATGCCGGCATCATCAACGTCAGCGACGACGCGGCCTGGGCCCTGCAATTTCTCATGCAGGTGCACGACGCCACGGGAGACCCGGCCGCCCTGCGCCTGGCGATGGCGCTGGCCGACGACACTTGGCGCTTCTTCGCCGACCCCAACCATGGCGGCGCCGGCCTGCTGTATGCCACCCCACGCCAGGACCCCAACCACCAGGGCGTCAGCACGATGTTCGAGGCCCTGCTCGCCCACAGCAGCCTCGACATCTACCGCGCCACCGGCCTCCAGGTTTACCTCGACCGCGCCCGCGCCTCCTGGGCCTGGATGCACCGCTACCTGCGCCACCCCACCGGGGTGTACTTCTGCGAGCTGGACATCCGCCCCACCGTGGGCGGCGCGCCGAACCCCCACCTGCGCACTCCCGTCGGCGGCGACCGTCCCGGCGACATCAAGCGCGGCGGCAGCGTCGCCTACATCGGCGGGACCATGGCCATGGCCTCGCTCTCGGCGGCGCTCTGGCTGCAGGACGGCGCTCCCGAATACCGCGCCGAGGTGGACAGCATCATCGCCGGCATGCTGCAGCCCGCCACCTTCCTTCGCCCCGGCGACCTGTTCGTCAACGACCGCGACGCCTGGTCGGACGGCGACTACGCCCCCGCCTTCGTCGCCGACGTGCTGTCGCTGGACGGCGCCGACCCCACCGGCGCCTGGCACCGGGCACTGGCCGCAACGGCGCTGAGCATCACCCGCCAGCGCACCCCGGACGGCTTCTACGGCCCCGACTGGTCCGGCCCCGAGTGGGACCCGGCCCACCGCTTCCAGACCTGGCAGGACCAGGGCGCCACCACCCGCGGCCAGAACGACAGCGGAGCCGGCATGGCCGAGGCCAACCAGATGCAGACCAGCGCCAGCAGCGTGGCGATGGTGCTGGCGGCGGCGATGGCGGAGCGCGG
>CAXTFY010000305.1:0-7024 GCA_964243265.1 uncultured Acetobacteraceae bacterium
AGCCCGGCCAGGACTTCTTCCCGCTGACCGTCAACTACCAGGAAAAAGCCTTCGCCGCCGGCAAGATCCCCGGCGGCTTCTTCAAGCGCGAGGGCCGCCCGTCCGAGAAGGAAGTGCTCACCAGCCGCCTGATCGATCGCCCGATCCGCCCCTTGTTCCCGCACGGCTTTCGGAATGAAGTCCAGGTCGTCGCCACCGTGCTGAGCCACGACATGGAGAACGACCCCGACGTGGTCGCCATGATCGGCTGCTCGGCCGCGCTCACCCTGTCCGGCATCCCGTTCTTCGGTCCCATCGCCGGCGCCCGCGTCGGCTTCGCGCAGGGCGAGTACCTGCTCAACCCGACCGCCGAGCAGCTCAAGACCAGCAAGCTCGACCTCGTGCTGGCCGGCACCACCGAGGGCGTGCTGATGGTGGAATCCGAGGCGCAGGAGCTGTCCGAGGACGTGATGCTCGGTGCCGTCACCTTCGGCCATGCCCACATGCAGCCCGTCATCCAGGCCATCATCGAGCTGGCCGAGCACGCCGCCAAGGAGCCGTGGTCGCTGCCCGAGCCAGCGCCGGAGCAGGCCAGCCTGGTGTCCCGCGTGGACGCCCTGGCCCGTGCGCCGCTCGCCGAAGCCTACCAGGAACACCTGAAGCAGGCTCGGCAGGAGAAGGTCGGCCACGCCAAGAAGGCCGCCTTCGCCGCCCTCGCCGAGGAGGGCATGGACCCCGAGAAGGCCAAGCTGATCTTCAAGGAGCTTGAGGCCGACGTCGTCCGCAACGCCATCCTCGACACCGGCCGCCGCATCGACGGCCGCGACACCAAGACCGTGCGCCAGATCGTCGGCGAGGTCGGCGTGCTGCCCCGCGCCCATGGCAGCGCCCTGTTCACCCGGGGGGAGACGCAGGCCCTGTGCGTTGCAACCCTCGGCACCGGCCAGGATGAGCAGATCATCGACGCCCTCGAAGGCGAGCGGCGCGAGCACTTCATGCTGCACTACAACTTCCCTCCGTACTCGGTCGGCGAGGCCGGGCGCATGGGCAGCCCGGGCCGGCGTGAGATCGGCCACGGCAAGCTGGCCTACCGCGCAGTACGTCCGGTGCTGCCGGGCAAGGACACCTTCCCGTACACGATGCGCGTCGTGAGCGAGATCACCGAGAGCAACGGCAGCAGCAGCATGGCCACCGTCTGCGGCACCAGCCTGGCGCTGATGGACGCGGGCGTGCCGCTGACCCGGCCCGTCGCGGGGATCGCCATGGGCCTGATCAAGGAGGACCGCGGCTTCGCCGTGCTGTCCGACATCCTGGGCGACGAGGACCACCTGGGCGACATGGACTTCAAGGTCGCCGGCAGCGAGCAGGGCGTCACCAGCCTGCAGATGGACATCAAGATCACCTCCATCACCGCCGACATCATGAAGATCGCGCTGGAGCAGGCGCGCGAGGGCCGCCTGCACATCCTGGGCGAGATGGCGAAGGCCATCCTGGGTGCCCGCAGCGAGGTGGCCGCGACGGCGCCGCGCATCACCGTCATCACGGTGCCTAAGGAGAAGATCCGCGAGGTCATCGGCACCGGCGGCAAGGTGATCCGCGACATCGTCGAGCAGTCCGGCGCCAAGATCGACATCGAGGACGACGGCACCATCAAGATCGCCGCCACCACGGAGGAGGCCAGCCAAAAGGCCATCGACATGATCCAGGGGATCGTGGCGGAGCCGGAAGTGGGCAAGATCTACAACGGCAAGGTGGTCAAGACCGCCGACTTCGGCGCCTTCGTGAACTTCCTGGGCGCCAAGGACGGCCTGGTCCACATCAGCGAACTGCAGCAGAACCGGGTCAACAAGACGACCGACGTGGTGAACCAGGGCGACACCGTGAAGGTGAAGGTCCTAGGCTTCGACGACCGCGGCAAGGTCAAGCTGTCGATGCGCGTGGTGGACCAGGCGACCGGCGCCGACATCACCGAGCAGGTCGGCAGCAAGCCCGGCCGCGAGGGTGGTCCTCGTGAGGGCGGCGGACGCGACTTTGGCGGTCGTGAGGGCGGCCGCGGCCGGGGCGAGCGCACCGAAAGCGACGCTGCCGAGTAGCTTGCGTTCCTGAAACCGTTCGTAATAAAAAGCGAGGGCCGGGTCTGGCAATGCCAGGCCCGGCCTCTATTGTATAGGCACGTACGTCAGCGTACGGAAAAGGGGCGGATCGACGATGAAGACGGTCAACACGATCATGATGGGCGGCGCCGAGGTGCTCCCCCTGATCGAGGGCGGCAAGGGCATCGGCGTCTCGACCGGCGTCTCGTCAGGCCACTGGGCCGCCGCCGGCGGGGCCGGCACGTTCAGCGCCGTCAACGCCGACTTCTACGACGGGGACGGCAACCCCGATCCGCAGACCTACAAGGGCCGCACCCGGCGGGAACGCCATGAGGAGCTGATCGACTTCGGCATCAAGGGCGGCATCGACCAGGCCCGCCGCGCCTACGACATCAGCGGCGGCAAGGGCCGCATCCACGCCAACCTGCTATGGGAGATGGGCGGCGCCGAGCGCGTCATCACCGGCGTGCTGGAGGGCGCCAAGGGCCTGATCAACGGCCTGACCTGCGGCGCCGGGATGCCCTACCGCCTCTCCGATATCGCCGCCCGGTTCGGCGTGCACTACTACCCCATCGTATCCTCGTCCCGCGCGTTCAGCGCCCTATGGAAACGCGCCTACTCCAAGGCGGCGACCTTGCTGGGCGGCGTCGTATATGAGGATCCCTGGCTGGCCGGCGGCCACAACGGCCTGTCCAACGGCGAGGACCCGACCAAGCCGGAGGACCCCTTCCCCCGCGTGCTGGCGCTGCGCAAGCTGATGCGGACGTTCGGCCTCGACCAGGTCCCGATCATCATGGCCGGCGGCGTCTGGTGGCTGGAGGAGTGGGAAGACTGGATCGACAACCCCGACCTCGGCCCGATCGCCTTCCAGTTCGGCACCCGCCCGTTGCTGACCAAGGAAAGCCCGATCAGCGACGCCTGGAAGACCCGGCTGCTGAGCCTGAAGGCGGGCGATGTCTTCCTCAACAAGTTCAGCCCCACCGGCTTCTATTCCAGCGCCGTCAACAACGGCTTCATCGGCGAGCTGCGCGAACGCAGCGAGCACCAGGTCGCCTACACCACCGAGCCGGTCGGCGAGCACGTCGCCGTCCTAGGCATCGGCCCCCGCAAGCGCGCGGTGTACCTAACCCCGCAGGACCTGTTCAACGTCGAGGGCTGGATCGTCCGCGGCTTCACCGAGGCGCTGCGTACGCCCGACAGCACGCTGATCTTCGTAACCCCCGAGCGGGCGGCGCAGATCACCGACGACCAGGTATCCTGCATGGGCTGCCTGAGCGTGTGCCGGTTCAGCAACTGGAGCCAGCACGAACCCGACTACTCCAATGGCAAGAAGGCCGATCCGCGCAGCTTCTGCATTCAGAAGACGCTGCAATCGGTACGGCGCGACGACCAGACGCCGGAGGCCATCGAGCACCAGCTCATGTTCAGCGGCCATAACGCCTACCGCTTCGCCAGCGACCCGTTCTACTCCAACGGCTTCATACCGACGGTAAAGCAGCTGATGGACCGCATCATCAGCGGCCGCTAACCCACCTTCTCCCTCTCCCTCCGGGCTTGGGCCGCAACACGGACCAAGGCCGGGGTTAGGGAAGCGGCAAGCACGGTCCTCACCCTCTGCGAACCTCTTCGGGCCACGTCACCAACCCTCCTAGCCCCGCAGCCAATCCCCCTCACCCCGGCCCTCCCCCGCTAGCAGGCGAACCAAGCGCCAACGCCCGCGCATAAACCGTCTTGCGTGGCAGCCCAGTCGCCGCAGCAACCATCGCCGCAGCGTCCTTCAAGCTATTCCCCTGCATGGCCCGGCGCAGTTGCCCATCCAGGTCCTCGGCATCCGGCTCATCAGGCGCCGGTCCAACCACCAAGGTAATCTCCCCCCGCGCCGCCGCCGCCGCATAATGCCCGGCCAATTCCGGCAAGCTACCGCGCCGCACCTCCTCGAACCGCTTGGTCAGTTCCCGCGCCACCGCTGCCGGCCTGTCGCCGAAGCTGGTCGCCAAGTCGGCCAAGGTCTCCGCCAACCGGTGCGGCGCCTCATGCCACAACAAGGTCGCCGACAGCCCCGCCCGCTCCGCCGCACGCAGCTTGCCGAACGCAGCCAACCGTGCGGCGGACCGCGGCGGCGGAAACCCCAGGAACAGGAACGGCTGCGGCGGCAGGCCAGACAGCACCAGCGCCAGCACCGCCGCATTCGGCCCGGGAATCGCCGACACCGGCACCCCCGCCGCCAACGCCGCCCGCACCAACCGGAACCCCGGATCGGACACCAGCGGCGTCCCGGCGTCCGACACCAGTGCGATCCGCCCGCCCCGGCCCAGTTGCTCCAGCAGCCCCGGAATGCGCCCGTCCTCGTTATACTCATGCAACGGAGAAGTGCGGGCCTCGATGCCGTAATGCATCAGCAGCCGGGCCGTCTGCCGCGTGTCCTCGCACAGCACCAGGTCGGCGCCGCGCAGGGCGTCGATGGCGCGATGTGACATATCTGCAAGGTTGCCAATAGGAGTGGCCACCAAAACGAGTCCCGGTGCTATAGGGGCGGACCGGTCCAGCGTTGGATCATCCTGGGAGGGGTCAGCCGATGGTTCTTGTAGGCTCGGGCCGGGCAGCACGGGCCCGGCAGTCATCAGCTCGGGCGCTCCCAGATCGGGCGTCCTCAGGTCTGGCTTTCCCAAATCGGGCGGCATGGGGTCGGGCATTCACGCTCCTGGCGGCCGCAGCCGGCCTGACTGCCTGCGTAGCCGACCCGAACGCCGGGGGCTACAACCAGCCCATCGGCCTCAACGCGGCCGGCGGCCCTGTGCGGGCCGCGCCGGCCGGCGACGTGCCGGGACACCGCGTATCCATCCTGCTGCCATTGACCGGTCCCAACGCCGACGTGGGCCAGGCCCTGTTGCGCGCCGCCCAACTCTCGCTGTCGCAGCCCGGCAGCCCGCCGCTCGACGCCCGCGACACCGCCGGCACCCCGGACGGTGCGGCGAACGCGGCACGGGCGGCCTTGGCTGGCGGCGCCGGCATCATCCTGGGGCCGCTCACCGCCGCGGAGACCGGCGCCGTCGCCCCCCTCGCCGTGGCGGCCGGCGTGCCGGTGCTCGCCTTCACCTCCGACGTGACCAAGGCGCAGCCCGGCGTCTGGACCCTGGGCATCACCCCGGGTCAGCAGGTGCGCCGCCTGGTGCTGGCCGTGCAGGCGGAGGGCAAGACCCGCCTCGCCGCCGTCGTGCCCAGCAACCCGTTCGGCGACGCCCTGGCCAGCGGCATGACAGCCGCCGCAGCCGAGGCCAGCCTGCCGCCGCCACGGGTGGAACACTACGCCAACAGCTTCCCCGGTCTGACGGCCTCGCTCAAGACGGTCGCGGACTATGACTCGCGTCGCGGCGCCATCGAGGCCCGGCAACGCGCCGCCCATGCCGCACCATCCAATCCCAACGCCGCCGCCGACCCAGCCGCCACACCGCCGGGCACGGCCGATACGCCACCCGGCATTGCAGACACGCCGCCCGCTGTGCCAGACGCGCCGCCGCCCATCGACGCGCTGCTGCTCGGCGCCAGCGGGCCGCTGTTGGGCAAGGCCGCGCCGTTGCTGACGTTCTACGACATCGGACCCGGCCAGGTACGCATCCTCGGACCCGCCACCTGGGCGCGCGAGGGAGCGCAGCTCGGCGCCCTATCCGGCGCCTGGTACGCCGCCCCGGACCCGGCAATGCGCGCCGCCTATGAGCAGCAATACGCCGCCAAATACGGCGCCCCCCCGCGTGAGCTGACCGACATCGCCTTCGACGCCGCCGGGGTGGCCCGCGCCGTCGCCGACACCATCGGGTTCGGCGGCCCGGCACTGACCCGGGGACAGGGCTTCACCGGGGCCGACGGCCTGTTCAGCCTGTTGCCGGACGGCCAGGTGCGGCGCGGCCTGGCGATCTTCGAGATCGACAAGGGCGGCTCCCACATCGTGCAGCCCGCGCCGATGAGCCTGGCCATGCCCGGCAGCTAGGGCATGTTTGGATCAAGCGGCTTCGCTTGGGCCGGACAGATGCTCGCAAAAACAAAGCCTAGAACATGTTTGGTGCTTCTACTTGCACCAAACACGCGCTAGGCCGGCCGCCGCAACCCCTCCATGCGTGGCTCGCTTCCGCTGCGGACCGCCGCCGCCCTGATGGCTTGGCCGGCTGCCGTCCTGGTCCTCCTGGTCGCATTGGGGGAACTGGCGTGGCGGCCGGCGCTGGCAGCCGGAGCCGCCATGGCGGCGGGTGCCCTCCTGCTGGCCTGGGCCTGGGTGCGCGACCTGGCCCTGATCATCTGGGCGCTGCACCGTGCGGCGCCCGACGGGTCCGGGCCTGCGCCGCGGCGCCCCCTGCTATCCGCCACCGCCCATATCGCCACCGAAGCGCAGCGGCTGTCCCGCAACCTGGCCGCCCGCACGGCGGAGGTCGGCGGCCTGCTGCGCGCCGAGCAGGCCATCGTGCAGCGCCTGCCGGACCCGCTGATCGTGTTGGGCGCCGACCGGCAGGTGCGCCGGGCCAACGCCGCCGCACAGCGCGCCTTCGGCACCGAGATGGCCGCGGTCCTGCGCCACCCCGGCCTACGCGCTGCAATCGACCGCGCCTTGAGCCAGGGCGAGGACCAACTGGCCGAACTGAGCCTGCCCGTCCCAGTGGCGCGGGAGGTATTTGCCACCGTCATGGCCCTGGACCCGCCGCTGGCCGATGGCGGGCGCATCGTCGCCATCCTGTCCGACCGCACCCGGGAACGCGCGGTGGAACGCATGCGGGCCGACTTCGTCGCCAACGCCAGCCACGAGCTGCGCACTCCCCTGGCCAGCCTGATCGGCTTCATCGACACCCTGCGCGGCCCGGCGGCCGACGACCCCCCCGCGCAAACCCGCTTCCTGGGCATCATGGCCGACCAGGCGCAGCGCATGAACCGCCTGATCGACGACCTGCTCAGCCTGTCCCGCATCG
>CAXTFY010000306.1:0-7022 GCA_964243265.1 uncultured Acetobacteraceae bacterium
GCGGCGTTGTTGCGCCGGCTTTCCATGTCGATGAAGTCGATGACGATCAGCCCGGCCAGGTCGCGCAGGCGCAACTGCCGGGCGGTCTCCTCGGCGGCCTCCATGTTGGTCCGCAGCGCCGTCTCCTCGATGCCGCGCTCCCGCGTGCTGCGGCCGGAGTTCACGTCGATGGCGACCAACGCCTCGGTCTGGTTGATGACGAGGTAACCGCCGGACCGCAACTGCACCGTGGGCAGCATCATGGCGTCGAGCTGCGTCTCGACCTGCGCCTTGGCAAACAGCGGCTGCGGGTCGCGCCACAACTGCACCTTCTTGGCGTGGGTCGGCATCAGCATCCGCATGAAGTCGCGGGCGGCGCGCCAGCCCTGCTCGCCATCGACCAGGATGTCGTCCACGTCGCGGGAGTAGACATCGCGGATGGCGCGCTTGATGAGGCTGGCCTCCTCGTAGATCAGCGTCGGGGCCATGCTCTTCATCGTGAGGTCGCGGATTTGGTCCCACTGGTTCAGCAGGTACTCGCCGTCGCGCAGGATTTCCGCCTTCGGCCGGCTGGCCCCGGCGGTGCGGACGATCAGGCCCATGCCACGCGGCAGGTCCAGCTCGGCCGTCACCTCCTTCAGGCGACGGCGGTCGGCGGTGGAGGTGATCTTGCGGCTGATCCCGCCGCCGCGCGGCGAGTTGGGCATCAGCACCGAGAAGCGCCCGGCCAGCGAGATATAGGTCGTGAGCGCCGCGCCCTTCGACCCGCGCTCCTCCTTCACCACCTGCACCAGCAGGATCTGCCGGCGGCGGATCACTTCCTGGATCTTGTAGTTGCGCAGGAAGCGGGGCGTGGCGCGCGGCTCGCGGGAGTACTCGCCCTCGGTCTCGCCGCCCAACTGCTCCGGCGGCGGCTCGGACGGGCCGGGGTAGCCGGCGTCGGCGTCCGCCTCGGCATCCGGCAGCGGTACCGGGGCGCCGTCGTCCAGGGTGATGGCGTCGTCGGCAGGCATGTCGGACGGCAGCGCCTCGGCCACGGGCGGCTCGGCAATGGTGGAGTCTGGACTTGAGCCGGGCAGCGTGTCGGGGAACAGGTCAGGCAGTGCGGCGTCGGGCAGGCTGGAGTGCCCGTTCATGAACGGCACCTCCGCGCCGTCGTCCAGCGTCATGCTGTCGGAGGCCAGGCTGTCAGGCGTGTCGTCCGACCCCGTCTCAGCCGGCATCGCATCGGCGGGTGCGGTCTCGGCGGCATCCGGCGCCGGGTCGGAGACCTCAGGCGCTGCCTCGATGCTGCTGTCCTCGCCGGGCAGGGTCGGCTGGTTGGTGTCGGAAGCGGCGGGTTCGACCGCCTCCGGCGCCATATCGCTGCCCTCCTCCTCCACCGGAAAGAGCTGCCCGGCGTCCTCCGGGGCGACGATGATGTCCTGGGCGACCGCAACTGCCTGCGCGACCTGCGAGGGCCGGGGCATCTCCTCCGCCATCTCGTCCGGCCCAGTCTCCTTCGGCGTCACGGCCGGCATGGCGGGCGGGCGTCCGCGGGCCTCACGGGCGGCGGCACGGTCCTCGGCCTCCTCCTCCTCACGGGCTTCGGCTTCCTGCATCTCCAGCAGGCGCTGCCGGTCGGCGACGGGAAGCTGGTAATAATCCGGGTGGATTTCCCCGAACGCCAGGAAGCCGTGCCGACCGCCGCCGTACTCGACAAAGGCGGCCTGCAGGCTGGGTTCTACCCGGACGACCTTGGCAAGATAGATGTTGCCCTTAAGTTGCTGCTTGGTCGAGGTCTCGACGTCGTAGTCTTCGAGGCGGTTACCGTCCAGGACCACCACGCGGGTCTCTTCGGCGTGGGTGCTGTCGATCAGCATGCGCTTCGTCATGGGATGAGGGACTCCGGTGCGCCAGCTTCGCGCGTAGCAGGGCGCGGCGGCGGCTGATGGGGCAGTGGGGGAGCGGGTTCCCGTGTTGGGACCCGTGGAACAACCCAAGGGGTGCGCGCGACGTGCTAGGTCCGGATGTCGGGTGGACGGGCACGGCGATCTGCATGTGGTCCCTTGGCTGGTGGGCCGGCGCACCGGGATGCGCCGCCTAGGTTGAGGCGTCGTCGCCCTGCCCGGGGCTGCTGCTGCGTGGCATCGCGCCGCGTTGCATGGAAGCCGTCGGGCGGACCCGGCGCGCAGGTATGCGCGGCGCGGGCGGCGGTGCAGGCTGGCAGGGGGTCGTGGCCAAGGGGGCCGGGGACGCCAAGGCCGCTGGCGCACCGCCAGGGTTGTCGCAACAATGACGCAATCCCTGACCTACCGCAAGTACGGCGCGCAACCCACCCCTGCGCCTTGTGCCGGACGGCCCGGGCTGTGCTATTCTGCAGCCATGAGTAACGTGTCCCGCCGCCTGTTGCTGGCCGCCGCCGCGTTCGCTCCGGCGTCTGCCTTGGGCCGCAACGCCCCATCGGGGCGCAGCGCTGCGCCGGCTGTCCTGCGCGCCAAGCCGCCCCTGCCGCTGGTGATGCTGGACCCCGGCCACGGCGGCAAGGACCCCGGTGCCATCGGCGTCACCGGCACCTATGAAAAGCACGTTGCCTTTGCCACCGCGGAGGAGTTGCAGCGCCGGCTGGAGCGTGGCGGGCGTTGCCGCGTGGAGCTGACGCGTGGGCGGGACGTGTTCATCCCGCTGCAGGACCGCGTCGCCATCGCGCAGGGCCGGGGCGCGGTGCTGATGATGTCGGTGCATGCCGACGCCCTGGCCGATCCCGGCGTGCGCGGCGCGAGCGTCTATACCCTGTCCGACACCGCCTCGGACGCGCAGACCGCCGCGCTGGCCCGGCGGGAGAACAGTGCTGACCGCTTCGGCGGCCCCAGCTTTCGCGACTTGCCGCCGGCGGTGGCCAGCATCCTGGGCAGCCTGGTCCGGCGGGAAACCCGGTCCGGGTCGGTCCGCATCGCCCGCAATCTGGTCGGCGCCATGCAGCCGGATGTGGGGCTGCTGCCCAACCCGTCGCGCCACGCCGGGTTCATGGTGCTTCGGGCCGCCGACATCCCGAGCGTGCTGGTGGAAATGGGCTTCATGTCGAACCAGCAAGACGAAGCCGCGTTGCGCCGCCCTGATCATCGCGCACGCGTCGCCCTTGCGCTGGCCCGCGCCGTGGAACGATTTTTAGACGGTCCCGAGGCAAGCACCCACCTGGCGGGCTAGGGCGCGTGGGTCTAAAGGTAGCTGCATAATGAATAAAGACACCCCGAAAGCCGTGCCCCAGCCGCCCCGTGCCTCACGCCCCGCGCCGATATCGAAGCCGGCCCGGCGTCCGCGGCGGTTCGGCTTTGTGCGCCGGGCCGTGGGCACGGTGCTTGGCCTGGGGGTTGCGGCCGGCGTGGCGGGCGGCGCCTTCGCGCTGCATACCTATAACCGCTATGCCGCCGACCTGCCGACGCTGGATAGCCTGTCGCATTACCAGCCCAAGGTCATGAGCCGGATGTATGCCGGGGACAGCCGGCTGATTGCCGAGATGGCGACGGAGCGGCGGATCTTCGTGCCGATCAACGCGATCCCCGACATGGTGAAGCAGGCGTTCATTTCGGCCGAGGACCAGAAGTTCTGGAGCCACAAGGGCGTCGATCCCGTCGCCATCCTGCGCGCCGGCTGGTTCGACCTGATGCACCGGGGGGAGGGCAAGCGGCCGATCGGCGCCTCCACCATCACCCAGCAGGTCGCCAAGAACATGCTGCTGACCAACGAGGTCAGCATCGCCCGCAAGGTGAAGGAGCTGATCCTCGCCATCGACATCGACAAGACGCTGCCAAAGGAGCGCGTGCTCGAGCTGTACCTGAACGAGATCTACCTCGGGCTGCGGTCGTACGGCGTGGCGGCGGCGGCGCAGGCGTACTTCAACAAGGGCCTGGACGACCTGACGGTGCCGGAGGCCGCGTTCCTGGCGGCGCTGCCCAAGGCGCCCAACAACTACGATCCGTTCCGCTATCCCGACGCTGCCAGGAGCCGGCGCAACTGGGTACTGGACCGCATGGCCGACGACCGCGCCATCACGCCGGACCAGGCGGCGGCCTACAAGGCGCAGCCGATCCTGCCCGCCGCGTTCCACCGGCCGGAGATCGCGCCCGGCTCCGAGTGGTTCGCCGAGGAGGTGCGCCGCCAGGTGATCGAGCAGTTCGGCGCCGATCCCGCCAACAACAACGGCCTTACGATACGCACCAGCCTGGACCCGGTGCTGCAGGCCGCAGCCGACACTGCGCTCCGCAAGGCGCTGCTGGCCTATGACCGCAGCCATGGCGGCTGGCGCGGCGCGTCCGGGCACCTGGAGGCAGGGACCGGAATGCGGCTGGGCTGGAGCAACCGCCTCGCCGCCTTCCCCCGCCCGCCGGGGATGCTGCCGGAGTGGAACGTCGCCGTCGTGCTGGAGACCACTAACGACGAGGCCAAGGTCGGCTGGATCGACCAGGCGGCGGGCGGGGCGTCGCGCACCGGATCGATCTACTTCTCCGACCTGGGCTGGGCGCGGCCGGCGCACAAGGATGGCAGCATCGGCCCTGCCCCGCGCCGGGTCGCCGATGTCATGCAGGTGGGCGACATCGTGATGGCCGAGCCGGTGCCCGGCAACAGCCCCGGCCATGCCCGGACCGACCGGCTGTGGCTGAGGCAGGAACCGGAGGTGCAGGGCGCCCTGGTGTCGCTCGACCCGGCGACCGGACGCGTGCTGGCGATGTCCGGCGGCTGGAACGCCGGAAAAAGCCAGTTCAACCGCGCGACCCAGGCGCAGCGGCAGCCCGGCAGCAGCTTCAAGCCGATGGTGTACCTGACGGCGCTGGAGTCCGGCATGTCGCCGAGCCAGCGCGTGCTGGATGCGCCGTTCGTGCAGAACCTGGGGGCGGCCGGGGTGTGGGAGCCGAACAACTACGGCATGACCTTCAACGGCCCGACCTCGCTGCGGATCGCGCTGGAGAAGTCGCTCAACCTGGTCACGGTGCGGATCGCGCAGAAGGTCGGCATGGACGCGGTGGCCGACAATGCCATTGCATTTCACGTGGTGGATGGGATGCCGCGCGTGTTGCCGGCGGCGCTGGGCGCTGTGGAGACGACGGTGCTGCGGCAGGCCGCGGCCTATGCCGGGCTGGCGATGGGCGGTAAGGAGGTGCTGCCGTCCATGGTCGATTCCATCCAGGACCGCGACGGCCAGACGATCTGGCGGCCGACCGGCGTCGATTGCGCCGGCTGCGATGACCCGGCCCATCCGCCCAGCCTGACCGACAACCGCAAGCAGATCGCCGATCCGCAGAGCGTGTTCCAGTTGGTGACGATGATGCAGGGCGTGGTGTCGAAGGGCAGCGGCTTCTCGGCGGGCGCCGGGCTGAACCGGGCCATCGCGGGCAAGACCGGCACCAGCCAGGACTTCAACGACGCCTGGTTCGTCGGCTTCACGCCCGACCTGGTGACGGCGGTTTGGGTCGGCTTCGACGACAACAGCAGCCTGGGCGACAAGGAAACCGGGGGGAGCGTCGCCGCGCCGATCTGGCACGACTACATGGCGATGGCGCTGAAAGATCGGCCCAAGCTGGTGTTCCAGATGCCGGACGGGCTGCGGATGGCGACGTGGTCGAGCGGCAACGGCTCCCGCACCGACGCCTTCAAGCCGGACCAGGTGCCTGGGGCGAGCGGCGGCACCGTCGGCGGCGCCAGTGGCGGCGGCCATCATGGGGACGGTGGCGACGTGGCCGCCAGCGGTGGCGGCGTCGGCATCGACAGCGGCATGGGCGGACTATATTAGGACCCATGTCCAACGAGTCCGACGCCCTCCACCACGAGATCAAGCAGTCCTTCGCGCTGCTGAGGAGGCATCTTTGACTGGGATGTCTCCACGGCACGCCTTGAGGAGCTGAACGCCCTTTCCGAGGACCCGGCGCTGTGGAACGACGCCACGGCGGCCCAGGCGCTGATGCGTGAGCGCAACCGGTTGGCCGGGCTGATCGACGGCCTGCGCGCCATGCAGGGCGAAGCCGATGACGCCGCCGAGCTGATTGCGCTCGCCGAGGCCGAGGGCGATGCCGCCATGGTCGCGGACGGCATGGCGACGCTGGGCCAGGTGATGGAGGAGGCCAAGCGGCGCGAGATCGAGAGCCTACTGTCCGGCGAGGCCGATCCGAACGATGCCTATGTCGAGGTGAACTCCGGCGCTGGCGGGACCGAGGCGCAGGACTGGGCGGAGATGCTGGCGCGGATGTATTCGCGCTGGGCCGACCAGCACGGCTACAAAGTGCAACTGATGGAGCAGAGCGAGGGCGAGCAGGCCGGCATCAAGTCGGCGACGATGCAGGTCAGCGGCCCCAACGCCTATGGTTGGCTGAAAACCGAGGCCGGGGTGCACCGCCTGGTCCGCATCAGCCCGTTCGACAGTGCCGCCCGGCGGCAGACCAGCTTCGCGAGCGTATGGGTGTACCCGGTGGTCGATGACAACATCGAGATTGAGGTAAACGAGTCCGACATCAAGGTGGACACCTACCGGGCCAGCGGCGCGGGCGGGCAGCACGTGAACAAGACGGACTCCGCCGTGCGGTTCACCCATATTCCCACTGGGATCGTCGTCGCCTGCCAAACCGACCGCAGCCAGCACCGCAACCGCGCCACGGCGATGACGATGCTGAAAGCCAAGTTGTATGAGGCGGAGCTGCAACGGCGGGAAGCGGCGTCCAGCGTGCAGGAGGCCGCCAAGACCGACATCGGCTGGGGGCATCAGATCCGCAGCTACGTCCTGGCACCGTATCAGATGGTGAAGGACCTGCGGACCGGCGTGGAGAAGGGCAACCCCGGCGCGGTGCTGGACGGCGACCTGGACGACTTCATGGCCGCCGCCCTGGCCGCCCGCGTCGGCGCCACCCGCAGCGACGCCAGCGCGCAGGCGCAGTAAGCAGCCTTCTCCCTTTTCCTCCGGGAGAGGGCCGGGGTGAGGGGGCTACGAGGGCCAAACATTTCTAGGTCGGGGGTTAGCTTTCGTCCTCCATTGGGCGTGCTGGGCCCTTGCCGCCTCCCTCACCCCGGCCCTCTCC
>CAXTFY010000307.1:0-6994 GCA_964243265.1 uncultured Acetobacteraceae bacterium
TGGGTCTGGCCGCGATCTACCAGAAGCCGGGCACCAGCGCGCCGCATCCGGAGCACCGGGTCAGTCCTTCTGTTGCGCAGCCTGGCCATCGTGCGGCCCAACCAGGTTTGGTGCCCGGATATCACCGACATTCCTGTGTCCGGCCCGTGTCCGGCGAACTTCTGGGTTCGACGTGGCGGGGCTTCCTGCTTTTGGTGGTGGTGGTCGAGCCTAGAGGTTCGCCCGGCCTGGACTGGCACAGCCGCCGGGTGCTGACCGGGCCCGGCATCCCGGTCAGCATGGACGGCCGCGGGCGCTGGACGGACGCCGGGTTCATCGAGCGGCTGTGGCGGTCGCTGCGCTGTGAGTGCGTCCACCTGCATGCGTCCGAGACCGGCCCTGCACGATGGCCCGGCCTGGTGGATCAGCCACCGCAACACGCACCGGCCTCATTCGGCGCTGGCTGGGCAGACACCGCACGAGGCATATCGTGGAGTGTTGCCGACGCCGTTGCCCGGACGTGCTCGGGCAACAGCGTCGCAGGCGGGAGCGGCAGCATAGCCGGAACCAGGGACCAGCTTATCCTGGCCGTCAACCTGGCCGGACAGGCGGTGCTACCTCGCTGCGACTATGACCATTTAACCGGATGGCACGCCGGGCGGCTTCACCGCGACGTGGAAGAGCACGTCCCGAGCTTCCGGCTCGAACGTGACGTCAAACGTGTCAGGGCCAACATAGGCTGCGGCTGGCTTGTAGAAAACAACGACCGTCCCACGGTCCCCACCGTATATCTGTGTCCAGGCTTGTCCGTGCGCCGGCCGTTGCGACACGAACGCCGCATCCTGGATAGCACCCAGGTCAGGGTTGAACATTGTAACGACGCAGGCTTGCCCGGTATTCTGGGTCGTCATCTCTGTTGGTGTCTGTGAGAGCTGTACGACAAAGAACGGCTTCACCGTGCAAGGGCCATTGACCGCCTGCGGCTGCACATTGGGATTCGGGCCGGAATTAGCGCAAGAAGCCGCAATGAAGGGAATGACTAAAAACAGGCTCCGAAACATCCTCATGCCAACTGCCTCGCCACCGCGTTATCGCGCCACAATACATGTGCAGGCGGACAGTGCTAATCCAGGCCGGAGTCCTGCGCCCGCACGGGCTGCAGGGGCGCTGACGAAACGGCCCTGGCGGAAAAACCCGCGGCGGACCGGCCGCGGCATGTCCCGGGCAACATCGAGGTATCGGGGGCGGTTGATGCCGGAGACCGGCACTTCCGGCTGGTTGCTCCCGGTGAGCGCCGCCCGGATTGCGTCCCGGCCGGCCTGGCGGGCATCCGGCATGGCGCCGGCATGCGCCCGGCGCAGTGCCAGCAGCCGCGCCGCATCCTGCGATCCAGCCGGCACGGTGGCCGGTGGCAGCCAGCAGGCGGGCCGCCAGCTCCTGGCCCCGCGCGCCGGTGTTGCCCAGGATCATCGGCGCGATGGCGTACGTTCTCGGTGAAGCAGCCCGGCAAGGCGGTCGCCTCTGATCCCCTGGCGAACTGCGCAGCAAAGCCGCCGTCCGCCGCTCCGGGCGCCAGGATGATCGGCGACCCGATGCCGCACTTGCGGACTGCTTGCAGCACGGGGGCTGGTGACGACCATGCGCGGCTCCGGTTTCTGGACCGGCAGGTCGGCGGCCTTGACCGTGGTCCGCTCGATGTTCCCGCCGGGCTCCACCTTGAACACCTTGGGGGCGTTGCCGCTTGTCGAAGCTTCGGAGGCAGGTGGCAGAGCCTAGCTTGCATGTTGGCCTTTGCCCGCTGTTTGTGGTCGCAGGTAAACCGCCGCCCGGTTTTGAAACAAGCTGCGGCTCCGTTGACCAAAAAGCCTTTTGGTTTGCGTGTATAACGTTGAAGAAGGTCGCCTGAGTGCTGCCTATCCCCTCCCTGTCCCTGCTTCGGGGAGGCCGGGGTAAGGGAGGCTTGCAGCGCGCTGTGTGCGGGTCCCAGGCCGCCCGGCTCCGCCGCTAAGGGGTCGTTGAGACCCCCTCACCCCAACCCTCTCCCGAAGCGGGAGAGGGGGTCAGCGCAGTCTTTGCGCCACATCATGGCTGCCCTGGACGTGCTGCGAAGGCAGGACGGGTCATGCCGCACCCTCACCAGCAAGTTTGCCGGGGCACACGCCGAAGAGGGCCAAGCCGTCGTAATAACATGCCGGTGAACCCGTCCAGATGTTGGGCAACCTGGTCTGGAATCTGCGTTGAACCAGGGCATATCCAGTCCCGCCGACAGCGGCCGGCATCTCAACGTCCCCAATAGACGGGACCGCGTTAGAATTGCTTGGGAACAGCGTCAGTCCTTTGTGTTGGGGGCGAATCACTATAGCTCAATACTTAGGGCACTTTCATGTGATGAGGTTTTGTCATGCCTGATGTCCCACGCGATGCAGGGGTGCCGCCGCTGCATGGCTTCATTGCCCGGCAGTTCCTTGATCTGGTCCGCAACCCCGGTTTTCCCTGCACCATCGCCCGCGGCAGCGCGGCGCAGGACCGCATCGGCGTGCACGTATATGGCGACATGAGGGACCCGGCCGTCGCCAGGCCGTTGCTGGCCGACTTGTACGCGTTCATCGGGGGGCAGGATGCGGTTGCCCCCGGCTTCCGCAGCTTCGCCGCCATTTTCGCCGATACCGGGCTGATGGACGAGGCTGGCTTCGAGGCCGGGCTATGGACGCTGCTGCAGCGCCTGCATGAGTCGGATCGCCCGAACCACCCTTGGGACCCCGCCGTATCGGCGGACCCCGCCAGCCCGGATTTCTCGTTCAGCCTCGGCGGCCTGGCGTTCTTCCTGGTGGGCTTGCACCCCGGCGCGTCGCGTCATGCCAGGCGCTTCGCCTACCCCGCCATCATGTTCAACGCCCACGCGCAGTTCGAGGCGCTGCGAGCCCGCGGCGCCTATGACACCGTGCGCGACCGAATCCGCAACAACGACCTGGCGCTGCAGGGCAGCATCAACCCGACCCTGCGCGACCACGGCGCAGCGTCCGAGGCGGTGCAGTACTCCGGCCGCCAAGCAGGGGCCGACTGGGTCTGCCCGTTCCGCCCCTTGGCCGAAGCGGCGTGACCCTCCAGGTCATCCCGCCGCAATCCGGCTGCGCCTTCCTGCTGCGCCAGGGCCAGACCCTGCGGGTGATCGATCCGCTGGGTGAGCAGGTGGCGGACGTCACGGCATTCTCGACGGGCACGCCGCGCACCGGGCTGTCGGCGGGCAAGACGGTCGATTTTGCCGAGACCATCCGTCTCACCACCGGCCACACACTGTATTCAAACCTGAGCGAGCCGATGCTGGAGATCGCCGCCGACACCGTCGGGCGGCACGACATCCTGCTGGCGCCCTGCAGCCAGGAGACGTTCGACCTGCTGTATCCCGGACCCAAGGCGCCACACCGCAGTTGCTTCGAGAACCTGCACACTGCCCTGGCGGCACTTGGGGTGGAGCGGCAGGCGATCTTCTCCACGTTCAACGTGTTCATGAACGTCGAGATCGAGCCGGCCGGCCGCGTGCTGGTGCGTCCGCCGCTGTCCAAGGCCGGCGACCGGGTGGAGCTGCGGGCGCTGATGGACCTGATCATCGGCCTGACCGCGTGCAGCGCCGAGCAGAGCAACAACTATGCCTTCAAGCCGATCCACTACGAAATCCTATGAGGGTGCGCTGATGTCCAAAGCCGCCGACACGAAGGGCCTGATGGTCGATTGGCTGTAGGACCTGTACGGCAGCGAGGTGCTGACGGTGGGCGTGCTGCCGGGGCTGCTGGATCATGTGACCTTGCCGGGCCTGCATTCAGCCCTGGTGGCATACCATGCTGCCAGCAAGGCGCAGGCCCGGCGGCTGCAGCGCATTGCCGAGGGCATGAACGAGAAGGCCGCGGGTCCGGATAGTCCGTGGGCTTCTGGCATCCCAGGCGACGCCAAGCGGGACACTGAAAGCGTGGAGCCGGGTCCGCTGCTGGATGCGGCGCTGATCGGCGCAGCGCGCAAGCTGGAGGTGGTGTCGTGCGAGACGGCCATCGGCGTGGCCCGGGCGCCGGGGATGCAGGACGCCGCGGCGCTGCTGGTGTAAACGCGGGTGGAGGAGGTGTCGATGGACGCTGCCTTGCAGGGGCTGCTGGTTGCGACGCCGGGCGAGGTGACCTAACCGGCAAGCCCGCATGTCCGAGCCACCGAGGAGCCTTCCCCCAATAGCCCCGGCCAAGGCCGGCGGCGACTGCGCAATTTTGCTACCTGCTCGCAATTTCCTTGCCGCTACATCGCAATTTTAATGCATGAGCGCATTGATTATGGTACGCGTGATAGCGCCCTGGCGCGAGATTGTGCGTTGCGGGCGTGTAGGGGTGATGGGTGGCAATGGCGACAGGACAGGGCCGGCTTGGGGCGCTTGCAATGTGGCTGGCCCATGCCGGCGGGTTGACGGCGGCCGCGCGCTGGGTTGGGGGTGGCCAAGGGTGCCTGCTGGTGCTGCATCGCGTGGCTCCCTCCGCCGTCTGGTCCGGACTGCCGAACCGTGGGTTCCACATCGATGCGGCCTTCCTCGGGCGGTTGCTGGATCATGTCACGGCGTCCAGCTGGGACGTGGTCACGCTGGACGGCGCGATGGCCCGGCTCCGCGGTGGCGGGGGACGCCGCTTCGTCAATTTCTCGATCGACGACGTTTATCGCGACACCCTGGAGGTCGCGGTGCCAGTGTTCCGGTCGCGCAAACTCCCGGTCACGCTGTTCGTGACGACCGGCATCCCGGACGGGACGGTGACGCTGTGGCAAGCCGGGCTGGAAGCGATCCTGATGGCCCGGGACCAGGTGACGCTGGAGGACGGATGCGGCGCCGACGCCGGGACCGCCGAGGCCAAGCGCCGGCTGTTCAGCCGGCTGGCCGCGGCATGGGAGGCCGATGCGCCCGAGCTGCGCTACCAGCGTTTCTGCGCGCTGAACGGCCATGATGCCGCGACGCTGCATGACCGCAACGCGGTGTCGTGGGCGATGCTGGAGGCGGTGCGGAACGACCCTTGCGTGGAGGTCGGCGCCCACACCATCAGCCATGCCCGCCTGTCGGCGCTGCCGCTGGAGACGGCTCGGCGGGAGATCGCAGGGTGCCGGACGCGCCTGCAGGAGCGCCTCGGGCTGCCGGTCCGGCATTTCGCCTATCCGTATGGCCAGCGGGGCGACTGCGGCGAGCGGGAGGCCGCCTTGGCGCAGCAGGCCGGCTTTGTGACGGCGGCGACGACCCGGCGCGGCCTGGTGGGTGGCGCGAACCCGGCAGGGCTGCATGCGCTGCCACGCAACACGCTGAACGGCGCCCACCAGCACACATCCCAGGCCGAGGTGCACCTGAGCGGGCTGGGCGGCATCGTGGCCCGGGTCTTGGACGCACAGGTCTCAACCATCCGAAGCTCGGGGACCCATCTGGGCGCCCAAGCCCCACGCGCCACGTGACAGCCGCGGCGGCGCAGCATGGCCACCGCGGCGAGGCGCTGCGGGTGCTGTGCATCTCGCATTCCGCCGCCAGCCGCGTCCACGGGCGGCTGCGCTATGGTTCCCTGCTGGACCGGCCGGACCTGCAACTGGACGTGTTGATGCCCAACCGGTGGTCGGAGCGGGGCCGCTGGCTGACGCCGGACCTGCCGCGCCCCGATGAGGGCTGGGTGCATCCGCTGCCGATCCGGTGGGCGCGCATGGGGCCGGCGACGTGGCACCTGCATCACTATGTCGGGCTTGAGCGGCTGATGCGCCGGCTGCGGCCGGACGTGATCCACCTCTGGCAGGAGCCGTGGAGCCTGGTCGCGCTGCAAGCGCTGCTGCTGCGCAACCGGCTTTGCCCGCAGACGCCGCTGGTGCTGGAGGTCGACCAGAACCTGCTGAAGCGGCTGCCGGCGCCCTTCGAGCAGATACGGCGGGGCGTCTTGCGGCAGACCAGCCATGTCCTGGGGCGGAGCGAGGCGGCGATCCAGGTCGTGCGGGCCTGCGGCTATGATGGGCCGGCTAGCCGGATCGGCTATGGGGTTGACCTGTCGGTGTTCCGGCCGCTGGAGCGCGTCCCTGGGCTTCTCGCGCCGGAGGGGCTCACCGTAGGCTACGTTGGCCGGTTGATCGAGGAGAAGGGCGTTGGCGACCTGATTGAGGCCATCAGCCGGGCTGCCGCGCCGGTGCGGCTGGCGATCATGGGCGAGGGGCCGTTCCAGGCGTCGCTCGTCGCGCAGGCGGCGGCGCTCGGCGTGCTGGACCGGGTGCGGATCATGCCATGGGGATCGCCGGAGGAGGTGGCCGGCTTCATGGGCGGCCTGGACGTGCTGGCGCTGCTGACGCGGACGACCAGCACCGTGCAGGAGCAGTTTGGCCGGGTTATCATCGAGGCGCAGGCTTGCGGGACACCGGTGATCGGCTCGGGCAGCGGCGCCATCCCCGACGTGGTGGGTGACGGCGGCTGGATCGTGCCGGAACGGGCGCCTGCCGTCGTGGCGGCGCTGCTGGACCGGCTGGCAGGCCAGCCGCTGGAGCTGGCGGCGGCACGGGCGCGGGCGGTGCGCCAGGTCGGCGAACGTTTCAGCTTCTCCAACCAGGCGGCGGCGTTGGAACAGGCCTGGTGGAGCGCAGCCGGATTGAGGGTGCCCGCGGGTTAAGCCCTATCCCATGGCCCGGAAGGCTGACCGCCTGTCCTGGCGGCACCGCGTTGCCGGTGCGCCGCATATAGTCCGCATACAACTTATGCGATACGGCACGGCGGCAGCCGCCGTAGTGCTAGGTCGTGGCCAGTCACAGGTGCCCGGGCGTCATGCCGCCCAGGTTCAGGGGCTCGGGACCTCGTCGTAGCTGTCGGCCAAGACCTACACCTGACCCAGCATCCCAGCTTCGCGCGCCTGGCGGTATAGGCCCACCGCATCCTCCCCATAACGGCGTTGGCCGGGGCGAGCTACGGGGCCAACGCCGGGCCAACGTCGCTGCCGATGATCCCGCACAGCGGGTTGCCGTCCAGCCGCGCCAAGTCACG
>CAXTFY010000308.1:0-1073 GCA_964243265.1 uncultured Acetobacteraceae bacterium
GCAGCTTGAAGGTGCTGCCGGGCTCGTACATGCCGGTGACGGCGCGGTTGAACCGTTCTTCCGGCTTGGCCTCGCCCTGCTTGTTGGCGTCGTAGTCCGGCAGGCTGACCATGGCGATCACCTCCCCGGTGCGGACATCCATGACGATGCCGCAGGCGCCGATGGCGTGGAACTCCTCCATCGACTTCGACAGCTCGTCGCGCACCGCGGCCTGCACGCGCACATCGATTGACAGGCGCAGCGGCTCGGCGCTGTCGTGCAGCACGTCGTCGAAGGCGCGTTCCACTCCGGCCACGCCGTGCGCGTCCACGTCCACGCCGCCGATGACATGCGCCGCCACGCGGCCCTGCGGGTAGCGGCGGCGCTCGGTCGCCTGGAAGTATACGCCGGGGATGCCGAGGTTGTTCACCTCCAACTGCTCGCGCGGGGAGATGTTGCGGGCGAGGTAGACGAAACCCTTGCTGCTGGCCAGGCGGGTGCGCACCAGGTCGAGGTCTAGGTGCGGCAGCACCGACTTCAGCCGGGCGGCGGCGGCGTCGGTGTCCATCATCTCACGCGGGTTGGCATACAGCCCGGCGGTGGGGAGGGAGACCGCCAGGATCTCGCCGTTGCGGTCGGTGATCGTCGCGCGGCGGTGCGCGACCAGGTCACGGGCGGGCTCTGGCTCCCCTGTTGGCGTGAGGCCCGCAGAGGCCGGGTCCGTGCTGGCCGCCGGGGTGGGGTTGGGTAGCCGCGCCAGGTGCTCCAGGCGCTTGGAGGCCATCGGGAATACCACCGTTGCGCCGGCCAGCTTGATCACCACGGCCAGGAACAAGGCCAGGAAGCCGCCGGCAGCGATCACCAGCCGGCCGCGCGTCCTTTCCAGGGCGGCGCGGCGGGCCAGGTCCGGCGCGGTCACGCGCACGGCCTCGATCCGCAGCGACTCGCGCAGGCCGCCGGGGGGAGGCCCGTCCGGGCTGGGGGCGGAGGGTGCCGTCAGCGCCATGGTGCCGGTCAGCGCGCCTGGGCGGCGCCGTAGGGGACCGGCGGCGGCAATGGCGGCCGTGCACCGCCCAAGGCGGATTGGTAGGTCG
>CAXTFY010000308.1:1173-6990 GCA_964243265.1 uncultured Acetobacteraceae bacterium
TGGTAGGTCGCTGACGCCTGGTAGGCAGACGCCGGGGGGCCGCTCGCCAGCATCGCCGGAGCTAGGCGTGGGTCAGTGTCGCGGGCAGGCGACGCGGCCGTGCTGTGGGTTGCCGTGCTGCGGGCCAACGCGCCGCTGACCGGCCCGGGGGGGTGCGGCGGTTGGATCGCGGTCGCGCCGATGCTGACCACCGGCGCCGACAGATGATGCACGGGCGGCACCGGTGCAGGGGCCGGCACAGGCAGCGACGCCATCTGCACCGGCGCCACTGGCGACGGACGGGCGGCGGCTGCGGGTTCAACCCGGTGCTCAGGCGGCGCATGCGGCCGAACGGCGGCAGATGCAACCTGAACCGGCGCCGGGGCCGAAGAAGCCGGCGGGTTACGAGCAGCGACCCGCGCCGAAGGCACAGCCTGGGAGGCAGCCATTGGCGCGGGGGCCACAGCCGCAACGGGGGTCGGGGATGCCTCGGCGGCCTCGTCCGTTGCCGGAGCAGTGGCGCCGGGCGCGGCAGGAGCTACCGGCGGCGGCAGGCGGCTGCCCAGGTCCGCGACCGCCACGAACTGCGTCGGTGCCAAGGTGCGCAGGCCCAGGTGCTTCTGCGACAGCTCGGCCAGCCGCTCGGGCTCGTTCAGCAGCGCCCATTCGGCCTTCATCACGCCGATGCGCTCGCGTGCGGCCTCGGTCTGCTTCAGCACGCCCATGATCTGCCGGTCCAGCATCTGCGCCTGATGCTTGGTCTGGTACAGGAACAGGCCGGATGCGAAGGCGGCGGACATGCAGATGGCGGTAAAGGGTCGGATCATGCTGGATAGGCCCCTTGCTGGCTCGTCTGAGGGAGGCTCGTTTGCAGGCGGGCGAGGGCGCGCAGCCTGGCGCTACGCGCACGCGGATTGCCGTGCGCCTCGGCCGCCGTGGGCCGCTGCGCCTTCGGCGTCAGCAGCGCGAAGTCCGGGGCCGCGCGAAGAACCAGGCCGCCGGGGTCGTGCCGCGACGGGCCTGGGGTGCGGCCGGCGGCGTCCTGCATGAAGCGCTTCACCAGCCGGTCCTCCAGCGAGTGGAATGACACCACCACGAGCCGCCCGCCCGGCGCCAGCAACCCGGCGGCCTGCGCCAGCGCCCGCTCGATCTCGCCGAGTTCGTCGTTCACCCGGATGCGCAAGGCCTGGAAGCTGCGGGTGGCCGGGTCGATGCCGGAGCGGTCGGGCGGCACCACGCCGCGGATCACCGCCGCCAGTTGCAGCGTGGTGGTGATTGGCGCCTCCGCCCGCGCCTGCACGACGGCGCGGGCGATGCGGCGGGACAGCCGCTCCTCGCCGAATTGGTACAGCGTGTCGGCCAGCTCCGCCTCCGGCAGGCCGTTCACCAGGTCGGCGGCGGTCGGCCCGCGATCCGCGGGACCATGCGCCATCCGCATGTCGAGCGGGCCGTCACTGCGGAAGCTGAAGCCGCGGGCGGGGTCGTCGATCTGGAACGACGATACGCCGAGGTCCAGCACGACGCCGTCCAGCGCCGCCACGCCCTGGGCGGTCAGCAAGTCCAGCATGTCGCCGAACCGGCCCTGCACCAGGTGCAGGCGGCCAGGATGCCGGGCCGCCAGCGCCGCGCCGCGGGCGATGGCATCCGGGTCGCGGTCGATGGCCCACACCGTGCAGGGGGCGGCCTCCAGGATGGCGGAGCTGTAGCCGCCACCGCCGAACGTGCCGTCCAGCAGCACGTCGCCGGGCGAGGGGGCCAGGTAGCGCAACACCTCGGGCAGCATGACGGGGATGTGCCGCATCAGGCGCTGCCCTGCGGCTTGGCGGCGGCGAGCGCGCCGGGCAGCGAGATGTTGCGGGCGCGGGTGCGCTCGCGCGCCTCGGCCCGGCGGCGGTCGGCGGCGGCGGGCTCCCAGATCTGGAACGTGCGGCCCATGCCCATGAAGGTCACGGCGTCAGTCAGGGCGGCGTGCCGCTTGAGGTCCTCGGCCAGCACGATCCGCCCCTCCTTGTCGGCCTCGACCGGGTAGGCGTCGGAGTAGAGGCTCGTGGCGAAATCCTCCTGGTCGTCGCTGAACAGGTCCATGCGGTCCACCGGGGTGTCGAGCGCGTCGAACACGCTGCGCGGCCAGGCCTCGATGCAGGGGTGCTTGTGCGACGGGCGCAGCACCAGGGCGGCAACCCCATCAGTGCCGCGCAGGGCGGTGCGAAAGGCGGCTGGGACGGAAACGCGGCCCTTGGCGTCGAGGCGGTTCTGATGGGTGCCGAGGAACTGGGTCATCCGAACTGCTGCCCCCGTTCATCTCACCCTACCCGTCCTGCTGCGGGCCGCGTCCCAGGCGCACACATTCTGGTGAACAATTGGGATGACATGGGCTACCATGGGCAAACATGGGCGTCAAAGGGATTAGATCGCCTGGAATGACAAGTTGTTCGGGCGTCCTGTATAGAGTCAGGGGCCTTTCAATATTGAAAGGCGCTCGTGCGAATTTGCTTCAGCAACGTTCAAGTCTCCAGCTTCGGTCCTGTGGACAAGTCGGGGGACAAATGCTGTAATCGTGGGGATGAGCGTCAGACGGCCTGTAAGCCGGGTTCTGTCCGCCGCCGCCTACCTGCGCAGGTGGTTGCGGGACGACCATTCCTCTGGGACGCGCATTGCTGCGCGCCTCACGCGACCAACCCGGGCGGCAGGGCGAGAACGCCCCTGCGTCACAAAACGGGCTTCCCCGATTCGCCGCCGGCCCCCCCTATTCGGTCTTGCTCCCGGTGGGGTTTACCCTGCCACCCCCGTTGCCGGGGGCGCGGTGCGCTCTTGCCGCACCGTTTCACCCTTGCCCGCGTCCCGTGACCACTCACGGCGCAGCGGGCGGTTTGTTTTCTGTGGCACTGTCCCTGGGGTCGCCCCCGCCGGCCATTAACCGGCACCGTGTTCCCGTGGAGCCCGGACTTTCCTCCACCCCGGCCGGAACGCGAATGCGCCGCGGCAGGGGCAGCGGCCGTCCAGCCGTCTGACCCGCTGGGGTTTGCGCGTGCCGGGGGCGGCCGTCAATCCTGGATGACGGCCAGCACCGCACCCAAACGTGCAAGCGTGCCTGGATCGGCGTCGCCGGTCACCGACTCTGGCCGCCAATGCCGCTGGAAGGCGCGCAACGTGGTCCCCAGGTCGGGCACGGGATAGCCGATGGCCCGCAGCGCCGCACCGGGGTCGGCCACGGGCGCGCCGTCCGGCCCCGGCCACAGCCCGACGCCGTTCGCCGCCAGGCCGCGCCAGTCGAACAGCTCCCCTGGGTCCTGCTTGCGGTCCGGCGCCACGTCGCTGTGGCCGACGACGTTGCGCGGCGGGATCGGGTGGCGGGACAGGATGCCCAGGCATAGATCGCATAGCGCCGCCATCTGCAGGGCGGGGAACGGCCGGTAGCCCCACTCGTGGCCGGGATTGACGATCTCGATGCCGATGCTGCGGCCGTTCAACGCCTCATGTCCGCGCCAAGCCGACACCCCGGCGTGGAAGGCACGCCGCTCCTCCGGCACCAGCCGCCAGACCGCGCCGTCCTCCTCGACGACATAGTGCGAGGACACGGCGGCGGCCGGGTCGCGCAGGCGGTCGATGGCGGCCTGCGCGGATCGCATCCCGGTATAGTGCAGGATCAGGGTATCGACCGGCGCCCCGTCCAGGCGGACGTCCTGGTTGGGGCTGGGCAGGTCGCCGATGTGCAGCACGGGGGTGTCCAGGCTCAGAGCCGGCGTTCCCGCTTGATGCGGTCCCAGGCCGCGTTGATGCGCGCCACCTTGTCGCCGGCGCGGGCGATGAACTCAGCCGGGACGCCGCGCGCGGCCAGGCTGTCCGGATGGTTCTCCCGCATCAGGCGCAGCCAGGCGGCGCGTAGTTCCTCATCGGTGGCGGCGGAGGTCATGCCGAGGACGGCGTAGGCATCGCCCTCCCCGCCGCGGCCGGCCGCGCCCCGGGCGGTCGCGCCGCGGGCCTGGTCCCACGCCAGGTTGTCCAGTCCGAACGCGCCGTGGATGCCCCGCAGCATCTCGTCCTCGGCCCGGGTCAGCGGCTTGTCGGCGCGTGCGATGGCGAACAGCGCGGCCAGCACGTCCTCCAGCAGGCCGCGGTTGTCGGCGAAGCTCGTGCCCAACTGCGCCGCATAGGGGCGCCAGTCGGCGGTGCTGTCGCGCGCCTGGTCGAACAGCCGGCCGATGTCGCGCACGCTTTCGGGCGGGATGCGGAACTGCCGCTTGAAGGCGTCGATCTCCGATCGTACCACTGCGCCGTCGCACTTGGCGAGCTTGGCCGACAGCACCACGACGGCGACGGCGAACACCTGCTCGCGCCCGCCGACCGCAGCGGCCAAGCGCGCGGGGTGCAATGGCCCAGCGCCGTCGCCAAACGTGAAGTTGGTGCTGATGCGGGGCAGCGCGCCCTGCTCCGCCGCGTGGCCCAGCGCGGCACCCACCACGGCGCCAAACGGCCCCCCCATCGCAAACCCGGCCATGCCGCCGAGCAACCGTCCCCAATAGCTCATGTCGCCAAAGTAGCACGCCAGTGCTTAATAACCAGGAATCGTTGAAGGCCCAGGGGGATCGCATGGCGTGAGGACGCCGCCTGCTCCCTCCGCCTTCGGGAGAGGGCCGGGGTGAAGGGGGCGGGCAGGGCCTGATTCGGCCTGTTTGGGGACAGCGACTGCTTCCAAGCATGCCGGGTTTGGCGCTTGCCGCCTCCGTCACCCCAACCTTCTCCCAAAGGAAGAGGGAGTCAGTGCGGTGTTGGAGGATAGGCAAGCCTTGCGTTGCAGGTGCCGCACACGCCTACTTGTGCCCGTGCCGACCTTCATGCCCGCCTCCCACCGCGTTGCCTGGCCTGGCCCTGCGCCGGGTGTCCGCTGACATGCGCGCCAGATGGGCACTGCTGGCCGGCGTGGCGGCCCTGTTGGCTGTCCTGGTGGCCGGGGTCTGGGTCGTGCCGGGGATGCTCGACTGGGGCCGTTACCGCGGCAGCATCGAGGAGCTGGCGACCGTTGGCCTGGGCCGCCCGGTCCGCATCGCCGGCGCCGTGACCCTGAACCTGCTGCCTGAACCGATCCTGACCGCCGCGAACGTCGTCGTCGCCGGAGACGGGATCGCCGGAGGCGCACCGGCCGGCGGCGAGGATGGCGGCAGCAGGGACGGCGGCGTGCTGCGGGCGCAGGAGCTGCGGCTTCGCGTGGCGCTCGGCCCGCTGCTGGCCGGACGGGTCGAGGCGCGGGACCTGACCCTGCGGGGGGTCGATCTCCGCCTGCCCTGGCCGCCGGCGCCGGGCGCGCTGACGCGGCGTCCGCCCACCTGGCTGTCCGGCCTGCAGGCGCAGGTGGAGGACGGCCGCATCCAGGTCGGCGGACTCGTGGTCGAGGCGATCGACGCCCGCCTGGCGACGGACCCGGACACCGGCACCCTGTCGGTGTCCGGCGTGGGACAGGTCGGCGTCGGGTCGGCGGCGGCACAATCCTGGCAGTTCACCGCACGGCTGACCCAGCCGGGGCGGGACGGTTCGGCCGCACTGGACGCCAGCCTGGACGGGCAGGGGCCGTTGCAGAACACCGGGGGCACGTTCTCGGGCACCATCGCCGGGGACGGGGCGCTGACCGGGCGGGTAGCCGGGCGCGGGCCGGACCTGGCGCAGTTGATGCCGGCGCCGAAGGTTGCCTGGCGGGCCGATGGCCGGCTCAGCGCGGCGGCCGGGCTGGCGGTGGCGGACGAGCTGGCGCTGCAGATCGGCGGCTCCCCGGCGCGTGGCGCGGTTGCCCTGCGGGTGCTGCCCGAGGCGCGGCTGGACCTGGCGCTGGCGGCCGGGCGGCTG
>CAXTFY010000309.1:0-6979 GCA_964243265.1 uncultured Acetobacteraceae bacterium
TCCCGCGTGCTGTATCCCGGCGACGAGAGCGACTCCGGCCAGGAGCTGCGGCTGCGGCAGGAGTTCTTCTTCGCCTCCGCCTCGCTGCAGGACCTGCTGCGCCGCCACGTCGAGCAGTTCGGCAGCGTCCTCACCCTGCCGGACAAGGCCGCCATCCAACTGAACGACACCCACCCCGCCATCGGCGTCGCCGAGCTGATGCGCCTGCTGGTCGATGTGCACGGCGTCGAGTGGGCCGAGGCCTGGCGCATCACCGTCGCCACCATCAGCTACACCAACCACACCCTGCTGCCGGAGGCGCTGGAGACCTGGGCGGTGCCGCTGATGGAGCGCCTGCTGCCCCGGCACATGCAGATCATCTACCTGCTGAACGGCCGCCACCTGGAGGGCGTACGCGCCAACCTGGCCAATGCTGGCGGGAACAACGCAGGTGGGGGCGGCACGACCAGCCCGGCCGCCGATGCGGTGCTGCGCGCCGCGTCGGTGATCGACGAGCGGAATGGCCGGCGGGTGCGGATGGGGCACCTGGCGTTCATGGGGTCGCACTCGGTCAACGGCGTGTCGGCGCTGCACACGGGGCTGATGCAGCAGACGGTGTTCGCCGACCTGAACGCCATCTATCCCGGCCGCATCAACAACAAGACCAACGGCATCACCTTCCGCCGCTGGCTGCACCGCGCCAACCCCGGGCTGACCCGGCTGATCGCCGACACCATCGGCAGCCGCGTGCTGCACGACGCCGAGGCGCTGACCGACCTGCGGGCGCATGCCGGCGACCCCGGGTTCCAGGCCGCCTTCGCGCGGGAGCGGCTGGGGCGCAAGCAGGCCCTGGCGCGGATCATCGCCGACCGCGTCGGCATCCAGGTCGATCCCACCGCGATGTTCGACGTGCAGATCAAGCGCATCCACCTGTACAAGCGCCAGTTGCTGAACGTGATGCAGGCGGTGGCGCTGTACGACGCCATCCGGGCGGAGCCGACGCGGGACTGGGTGCCGCGGGTGAAGATATTCGCCGGCAAGGCGGCGCCGGGCTACCGGCTGGCCAAGCAGGTGATCCGCCTGACGCACGACGTGGCGCAGGTGATCAACGGGGACCCCTCCGTCGCCGGGCGCCTGAAGATTGTGTTCCTGCCGAACTACAACGTCAGCCTGGCCGAGCAGATCATCCCCGCCGCCGACCTCTCGGAGCAGATCAGCACCGCGGGGATGGAGGCGTCCGGCACCGGCAACATGAAGCTGGCGCTGAACGGCGCCCTGACCATCGGCACCCTGGACGGCGCCAACATCGAGATCCGCGACCGTGTCGGTGCCGCCAACATCTTCATCTTCGGCATGACGGCGGATCAGGTGGCCGCCCGTGCCCGCCGCGACCTCACGGCCTATGCCGACGTGGCGGCCTGCCCTGCCCTGGCGCAGGCATTGCAGGCCATCCGCTCCGGCGTGTTCTCCGCCACCGAGCCGGACCGCTACGAGGGCCTGGTGCACGACCTGCTGGAGCGCGACACCTTCATGGTCGCCGCCGACTTCGCCAGCTACGTCGAGCAGCAGGAGGTCGTGGCGAGCACCTGGCGGGACCCGGCGGCCTGGTGGCAGGCGGCGGTGATGAACACGGCCGGGGTCGGCTGGTTCTCCTCCGACCGCAGCATCGCCGAGTATGCCGCCGAGATCTGGAACGCCCGCTCCGTCCTGGCCGGTGCGGCATGAGGCCGCCCTCCGCCCCCGCCCGCTCCTTGGGTGCCGCCGCCGCCGGGCAGCCGCTGGCCCGGCACGCGATGGCCTACGTCCTGGCCGGCGGGCGCGGCAGCCGCCTGATGGAGCTGACCGACACCCGCGCCAAGCCGGCGGTCTATTTTGGCGGCAAGTCCCGCATCATCGACTTCGCGCTGTCCAACGCGCTCAACTCCGGCATCCGCCGCATCGGCGTCGCCACGCAGTATAAGGCGCACAGCCTGATCCGCCACCTGCAGCGCGGCTGGAACTTCTTCCGCCCCGAGCGCAACGAGAGCTTCGACATCCTGCCCGCCAGCCAGCGCATCAGCGAAACAAGCTGGTATGCCGGCACCGCCGACGCCGTGTACCAGAACATCGACATCATCGAGAGCTACGCCCCCCACCTCATCGTGCTGCTGGCCGGCGACCACATCTACAAGATGGACTACGAGCCGATGCTGCAGCAGCACGTCGAGCAGGACGCCGACGTGACGGTGGGCTGCATCGAGGTGCCGCGCATGGAGGCCGTGGCGTTCGGCGTGATGGGGGTCGATCACCAGGACCGCATCCTGTCGTTCCTGGAGAAGCCCGCCGACCCGCCGGGCATCCCCGGCAGCCCCGACCAGGCGCTGGCGAGCATGGGCATCTACGTGTTCGAGACGCGGTTCCTGATTGACCAGTTGCGCCGGGACGCGGCCAACCCATTGAGCAACCACGATTTCGGCAAGGACATCATCCCGCACATCGTCTCGGGCGGCAAGGCAGTGGCGCACCGCTTCGCCCGGTCCTGCGTGCGGTCGTCGTCGGAGAACCAGGCATACTGGCGCGACGTCGGCACGGTGGACGCCTACTGGGAGGCCAACATCGACCTCACGGACTTCATCCCCGGCCTGGACCTGTACGACAGCGAGTGGCCGATCTGGACCTATGGCGAGATCGTGCCGCCGGCCAAGTTCGTGCACGACGAGAGCAACCGCCGGGGCAGCGCCGTCAGCTCCCTCGTGTCGGGCGGCTGCATCGTGTCCGGCGGGGCCGTGGACCGTTCCCTGCTGTTCACCGGCGTCCACGCCCACTCCTACTCGTGCGTCAAGGGGGCGGTGATCCTGCCCTACGTCGAGATCGGCCGGCACGCCCGGCTGCAGAACGTCGTGGTGGACCGTGGCGTTCGCATCCCCGAGGGCCTGGTGGTCGGGGAGGATCCGGTGGCCGACGCCGCCCGGTTCCGCCGCACCGCGCGCGGCGTGTGCCTGATCACCCAGCCGATGATCGACAAGCTATCGCCCTGACCTCGATGCGCGTGCTGTCGGTGACGTCGGAGATTTTCCCGCTGGTGAAGACCGGCGGCCTGGCAGACGTGGCCGGCGCCCTGCCCCTGGCGCTGGCGGCGGAGGGCATCGAGGTCCGCAGCCTGGCGCCGGGCTACCCCGCCGTGCTGGCGGCGCTGGAGGGGGCGGAGCCGGTGCTGACCCTGCCGGACCTGTTCGGCGGCCCGGCGCGGGTGCTGGCCGCCTCGGCGTCCGGCCTGGGCCTGTTCTGCGTGGATGCGCCGCATCTGTATGACCGGCCGGGGTCGCCTTATGCCGGGCCGGACGGTGGGGACTGGCCGGACAACCTGCGACGCTTTGCGGCGCTGTCGCAGGTTGGGGCGGCGCTGGGGCGCGGCGCCGCCGGCTGGACACCGGATTTGGTCCAGGCGCATGACTGGCAGGCCGGTTTGACGCCGGCCTACCTGCACTTCAGCGAGGGCGCGCGGCCGGCAACGGTGATGACGGTGCACAACCTGGCGTTCCAGGGCCGCTACGCCGCCGACCAGTTCGGCTCGCTGGGCCTGCCCCCGGAGGCTTGGGGCATCGACGGCGTGGAGTTCTATGGTGGCGTCGGCACCCTGAAGGCCGGGCTGCGCCTGGCGGACCGCATCACCACGGTGTCCCCGACCTACGCGGCCGAGATCGCGGCGCCCGGCGGCGGCATGGGCCTGGATGGCCTGCTGCGGACCCGGCACGCCGCGCTGTCCGGCATCCTGAACGGCATCGACACCCGCGTCTGGAACCCGGCCACCGACGCCCACATCGCCGCCGAATACGGCGTGCACCGGTTGCGCCGCCGCCTGCGGAACAAGGCCGCCCTGCAAATGCAAGCCGGGCTGGCGCCCAATCCCGGTACCCTGCTGTTCGGTGTCGTCAGCCGGCTGACGGACCAAAAGGGCATGGACCTGCTGGTGGCCGCCATTCCCGCCCTGCTGGCCCAAGGCGCGCAACTCGTCGTGCTGGGCGCCGGGGACCCGGCGCTGGAGGTGGCGCTCGCCGCGGCGACACAGGCCCACCCCGGCCAGGTTGCGGCGACGGCCGGCTTCAATGAGGACTTGGCCCACCTGATCCAGGCCGGCTCCGACGCGCTGCTGGTGCCGTCCCGGTTCGAGCCGTGCGGGCTGACGCAGCTTTGCGCCCTGCGCTATGGTGCGCTGCCGGTGGTGGCCCGGGTGGGCGGGCTGGCCGACACCGTGATCGATGCGAACCCTGCCGCGGTGGCCGCTGGCGTCGCCACCGGCATCGTATTCGCGCCCGTGACGCAGCCGGCGCTGGAAGCCGCCATTGCCCGCACGGCTGAGCTGTGGCGACACCCCTCCGCCTGGGCGCAGACCCAGCGCAACGCCATGCGCGCCGAGGTCGGCTGGACTGGCCCGGCCCGCGCCTACGCCGCATTGTTCCGGGAAGCGGTGCAGGCGAAGGGGTAGTTTCGCTTCTCCCTCTCCCTCCGGGAGAGGGCCGGGGTGAGGGGGTCTGCTGGCGCAAACTTGGCCGTGAAGGGGGTGCAGTCTGTCAGCACCGTTGGCTTATTGCTCCGCAGCAAAGACCCCCTCACCCCAACCCTCTCCCGGAGGGAGAGGGAGCAGCAGCAGCGAGGAGGGAGTCGAGATGCGAATCGGGGTTGTAGGCGTGGCGGGGCGGATGGGGCGGCTGATCGCGGAGGAGGTCGTCGCCGGCGGCCACACCCTGTCCGGCGGCACCGAACGGCCCGAGTCCGGCTACCCGGTGCCGGACGGGATCACCGCCTTCCCCGACCTGGCCGCCCTCGCCGCCGCGTCCGAGGCAGTGATCGACTTCACCCACGCCGACACGGCCGGGCACCATGCGGCGGTCCTCGCCGCCGCCGGCACGGCCTGGGTGCTGGGCACCACCGGCCTGTCCCCGGCCGGCGACGCCGCCGTAGCACGGGCTGCGCAGGCCATCCCCGTCGTGCAGTCGCCCAACTTCGGCCCGGGCATCACCCTGTTGCTGGCGTTGGCCGAGCGCCTCGGCGCCGCCCTGCCCGCCGCGGAGTACGACGCGGAGGTTATCGAGATGCACCACCGCCAGAAGGTGGACGCCCCCTCCGGCACCGCGGTCGGCCTGGGCCGCGCCGTCGCCAAGGGCCGCGGCGTGCGGCTGGAGGACGTCATGGACAGCGGGCGCAACGGCCACACCGGGCCGCGCCAGCCCGGCGCCATCGGCTTCGCCGCATTGCGCGGCGGCCAGGTGGTGGGCGAGCACACCGTGCTGTTCGCCGCCGGGGCCGAGCACATCGCCCTGACCCACCGCGCCTTCGACCGCCGCATGTTCGCCACCGGCGCCGTGCGGGCGGCGGCGTGGACGGGGGGCAAGCCGGCCGGGCTGTATTCGATGGCGGACGTCATGGGCGTGGGATGACCCCACCGGACGGCCTAGCGCGCTTCGCCAGCCGCGTCCCCGTCGTATGGCATGTGGCCGAGGCGGATGGCCTGGCCGCCATCGAGGCCCTGGGCCTGCTGCCTGCGGCCGAGTTGCGCCGCCACGCCGGGGTCGCCGCCACCGGCCAGAACCGCGACGACTACGTGCCGCTCCCGCTGCCCGGTGCCGGCACCGCCGTCCTGCGCTTCCAGTTGATGCCCGACGCCAAGATCACCGGCTCCCTCGCCGGCGAGTTCACCGGCCAGCCCGCGGCCTGGCGCGCGATGATCGACAGCCATGCCTTTTTCTGGGCCGACCCGGCCCGGCGCGACGGCTTCATCCACGCCACCAGCCGCGAGCGCCGCAAGAGCCGCGCCGCCCCGTCCGACACCCCGCCGGTCGTGCTGGCCTTCGACACCCTGGGGCTGGTCACCCCGCATCTGGCCGACGCCTACTACTCCACCTTCAACACCGGCTCCACGGTCCGCGGCGCCGCCCGCGCCCGCCGCGACGAGCACACCTTCCGCCCCGTCGCCGCCTACCGCTCCGGACCCGTGGCGGAACTGGCCATCCGCGCCGCCATCCCGCCCGGGGTGCTGGCCCGCGCCCGCTTGCCTTGACCGGCCAACCCCTTTCCGTCACATACCCCGCGCCCCGGCATCCGGCCGGCGCGGCGGACCGATCCCTGGCCCACCGGGACGCCGCACCTGCCACAACCACGCGACAAGAGGAGAAATCCATGCGCGACAAGGGCGATTACCTGTTCACGTCCGAATCCGTCTCGGAAGGCCACCCCGACAAGGTCGCCGACCGCATCAGCGACACCGTGCTCGATGCGTTCCTGGCCGCCGACCCCTATGCCCGCGTCGGCTGCGAGACCCTGGTGACGACGAACCGCGTCGTGCTCGCCGGCGAGGTCCGCGGCCCGGCGACGGTGACGCCCGAGCTGCTGTGCCACCTGTCGCGCCTGGCGATCCACGACATCGGCTATGACCAGGCCGGGTTCAGTTGGCGGAATGCCGACATCCAGTGCCACCTGCACGCCCAAAGCACCGACATCGCCGCCGGGGTGGACAGCGCCGGCAACAAGGACGAGGGCGCGGGCGACCAGGGCATCATGTTCGGGTTCGCGTGCCGGGAGACGCCGGAGTTGATGCCGGCCCCGATCCACTACGCGCACCTGATCCTGCGCCGCATGAGCGAGATGCGCCGCGCGGGGGACCCCACCGTGGCAGGCCTGCAGCCGGATGCCAAAAGCCAGGTCACGCTGCGCTACGTCGATGGCAAGCCGGTCGGGGCCACCAGCGTCGTCGTCTCCACGCAGCACGACGAGGGCATGGAGCAGGGCGCGATCAAGGCGATGCTGCGCCCGATCATCGAGACCACCCTGCCGCCGGGCTGGATGCCGCCGGACGACGAGCTGTATGTGAACCCGACAGGCAACTTCGTCATCGGCGGCCCCGATGGCGACGCCGGGCTGACCGGGCGCAAGATCATCGTCGATACCTATGGCGGCGCCTGCGCCCATGGCGGCGGCGCGTTCAGCGGCAAGGACCCGACCAAGGTGGACCGCAGCGCCGCCT
>CAXTFY010000310.1:0-6944 GCA_964243265.1 uncultured Acetobacteraceae bacterium
GCCTGCTCCCTCTCCCTCCGGGCTTGGGCCGTGAAACGGACCAAGGCCGGGGTGAAGGATGCCGCGAGAACCCGGCCTGCGGACTTGTCCAGCCTGCGGACTTGAAGACGAGATCCGCTTCCGAACACGCCCGGTTCAGCCCTTGCCGCCGCCCTCACCCCAGCCTTGGTCCGTTTCACGGCCCAAGCCCGGAGGGAGAGGGAGTCAGCGCGGCGCCACTCCGCCATGGGGTGACGGCACGGCGCGGTGTGGTAAGTCGGAGACCATGCAGCCCGACATCCTTCCCCCCATGGTCGCCTACATCAAGCGCCGCCTGGTCAAGACCGCCGACATGGGCACCGAAACCTTCCCCGCCCTGGCCGAGACGGCGGAGCGGTTCAACGACACGAGCTGGTTCTGGACCGACGACAACGCCAAGGCCGCCGAGCTGCTGTGCGAGCCCTCCCTGTTCGACGCCGACCCGGCCACCGCCACTGCCGCCATCGACTTCGTGCTCCGCATGTCCGGGGGCGCCGTCATCCAGCGCCGCTGCGGCCCGCCGGAGTTGCGCGTGCTGTCCACCGACCCCCGCGCCTTCCGGGTGGAGACGGCGTTCTTCATCCTGGAGGGCGACCTGTCGCAGGGCCTGGTGCGGCACTCGCTGCGCTTCAACGACGGCCGCACCGTCACCGCCGCGCAGCACACCGGCAACACCGTCACCGTCCGCCAGGGCCGCCGCACCCGCACGCTGGACATCGAGAAGAATATTGAGGTCTTCGCCGTCGAGCCGCGGGAGGACCAAGTCGTGCTGTGGCACAGCAGCGCCGTCGCCATGCCCGCGCTGCCGCTGCTGCGCCAGAAGGCCCGGCCGTTGGGACAGGTGCGCTACACCTACACCGTCCACCGCGACCGCCCGGCGGTGACGCTGCGCGTGGAACTGCGGCTCGACCCCGGGGTGGCGCTGGACGACTGCGTGCTGACGGCGGCGGTGGACCAGCTCAGCATCGTGCACGGGGTGGAGTACCGCGCCCTGGCCATCCGGGCGGGCGGCGTGGACCGCACGCTGCGCCGGGTCGCCGACGACCGGGTGACGGTGCACACCGGACCCGCCGACTACACCGGCATCGTGCAGGAGGGGGCGTCGCCGGGCTTCTCCTACGCCATCCACACGCTGCTGCGGGACGGCGCGCGGCTGGACGACATCCTGGCCCGCGGCCAGAAGGCGGGCTGGTTGCACTGGGTGCTGCACCGCTACCGCACCGGTCCCGTCCCGCCCGGCGGCGCCGTTGCGATCACCGAGGAGCGGATGCTGACCGGCGGCGGCTACTACGACGCCCTGCAGCACTACGAGGCGGTGCTGCGCGACGGCGCGGGGGGCGGCGGCTACGACCCCAGCATGACCTACGACATCGGCGCGGAGCTGAACGCCGTCGCCGCGCATGTCCTGTTCGCCCGCGCTGGCCGCTATGCCCGGCCGCCGGATGCGGCGCGGCTGGCCACCCTGCAGGCCTGGTACGACCGGCATATCCAATGCTACTTCGACTTCATCCGCCCTGGCGAGCCGGACGACCTCGCCCGCGTGTTCACCCGCGGCATCGCCTTCGTGGCACTATCGCTGGACTGCATGGTGCGGGCGACCGGGGAGGCGCGCTACCGGCAGCAGCTCGACCTGGCGGTGTCGCTGATCCTACGCACCCGCAAGCGCCTACCCTGCGGCCGCGACGAGCACGACAGCACGTTCGTGGACGTCTGGGCGGGGCGGGTGCCGTTCCTGGACAACCATGCCTCCTGCGTGCTGGCGCTGGCGCGGGCGGCCTGGCACGGCGACCCCGAAGGCACGCTGTCCGAGGCGGTGTGCGAGGGCATCCTGGGCATCAAGCTGTATTCGGGCGTCGTGGACCTCGGCGGCGGCCACACGGTCACGGCCGACAGCCTGGCGACCGTCAACGACGGCGGCCACGCCCACGCCGACACCGGGTTCTGGAACTTCAAGCTTGGCATGGTGCTGCGGGCCTTGCGCGCGGTGGAGCACGCGGCGGGGGCGGGCAAGCTGGACCTGGACGCCGGCACGCGCCGCCGGCTGGCGATGCGGCGGGACCTGTGCCTGGAGCTGCTCGGCCCCTCGATGCGGTGGCACCGCGGCGACGGGGACGACATGCTGGAGGTGCTGACGGCGCGGATCGCGGGGGAGACCAACTCGGAGACGCAGCCCTGGATCGCGCTGGGGCTGGCGCCGGTGGTAGATGAGCAGATCGTTGCCCTGGCCGCTACGTAGGCGGCGGCCCGGCGCCGATGCAGCCGCGCCGGTGGACGCCGAGGCGCAGGTGGCGCTGGCCTACCGCGCGGTGCTGCACCGGGGGGCCGATGCCGACGGGATGGCGAACTACGCACGGGCGTTGCGTGGCGGGCGCGACCTGGCCTGGCTGATCGGGCTGCTGGCCGCGTCCGACGAGTTCCGCGCCCTGCAGGCCCGGGCGGCGGGGCAGAGCTTCCCGCTGGATCAGGCGCCGCCGATGGAGGTGGCGCTCGATGGCGACCCGGCGCTGGTGCAGGCGCTGTGGGACCGCGTGGCCCGGGTCTGGTCCGGCCTCGGCGAGACGGACGCCCACTGGTCCGTGCTGACCGAGGCCCGGTTCCGCGCCGGGGCGCTGGACGACGCGGCGCTGGCCGCCTTCCAGGAGACCGGAGCGGGGGAGGTGCAGCGGCTGCTGGCCTGGCTGCGGCGGGCCGGGATCACGCCGGGGCCGGAGTGGGTGTGCGCGGAGTTCGGCTGCGGCGTCGGCCGCGTCACCCGCAACCTGGCGCCGCTGTTCCGCCGGGTGATCGGCTTCGACGTGTCGCCGCCGCACCTGCGGGCGGCGGCGGCCGGACTGGCGGCGGATGGGCGCCTCAATGTCGAGCTGGTGCGGGTGCACGGGCCCCCGGACCTGGCGGCGTTGCAGGGCGTGGACTTGTTCTACTCGGTGATCTCGCTGCAGCACTCGCCGCCGCCGGTCATCATGGACGTGCTGCGGCGCGCCTTCGCCGGGCTGCGTCCGGGCGGCTGCGCGTTCTTCCAGGTGCCGACCTACGCCCAGGGTTACGCCTACCCGGCCGAGGCCGGCGCCGAGGCGATGGAAATGCACTTCGTGCCGCAAGGCGCGGTGCTGGCAGCGGCGCACCGTGCGGGCCTGCGCGTGGCGGAGGTGCAGCCGGACTGGTGCACGGGGCGGCCGGGCGAGTGGATCAGCAACACGTTCCTGCTGGTAAAGGACCCATGATCGCTGCTCCCTCTCCCTCCGGGAGAGGGCCGGGGTGAGGGGGTCGTGCGGCACGGACCTGCTGGCCCAGGCAGCCAGGTTCTGCCGGCGTCGGACGGCTCGCTGGCAAACAAGACCCCCTCACCCCGGCCCTCTCCCGAAGTGGGGGAGGGAGCAGCCAGCATACGGCTGACAAATCTTGGCAGGGCCATCCCGGGTCAATGCCCTATCAAACCGGTAAACATCCGGAACGCGCCGATGGTCTCCCTCGTCTGCTTCGTGTGCCGGATGGCGATCGGCGGGCCGTCCTACAGCCGCAAGGTCTCGCTCGGAACCTTCTCCAGCGCGGCCGACGGCGAGGCCTCGGTGGAGCAGTGGGGCAAGCGTCCGCTCTGCGTGCTATGCGCCACGCTGCAGGACCGCAGCCGCCCCAAGCCGGGCAAGGCCCTCGCTGCGGCCGCACTGACCGCCGCCGGGGTAGGTGGCTTCCTGTTCTGGAACGGGACCTTCGACAGCGCGCCGCAGCCGTCCAACAGCCCAACGATCATCGCCCTCGACGTGACCGGCGCCAAGCCCGCGACCACCGGCGGCGGAGGTCCCGGCACGGGCGTCCGGCTGGTCATCACTAGGGACAAGCGCCCGGAGACCGACGTGATGCTTGAGGAGGCCGTCCAGCAGCTCGCGTCGACGGCACCCCAGGTCGAGATGGTCGATGTCGGCCGAGCCTCCAACACCTCGTCAAACTCGCTGACGAGCAGCTTCGCCACGCCCAGGCGAGGCTCGCCCGCACCCGGCGCATCCCTAGCCGCAGGCGCCCCGAAGCTATGGCCGAACACGACCCCGGCTGGCACTCGCTGGACCCTGCGGCCTCGTGACAAGGACACCATGATGCTGCGGATCGACCTCGGGCTGCAGCAGGTTGCCAGCCTGATCGTGCCGCCGGAGTGGGACGCGGCCGACCCGGAGCGGTTCGGGATGATGGTGGACCGCCTGCGGGAGGTGGTGCTGCAACGCTTCCCGCTGCAGTCCGCCCTGTTCATGTTCTGGCGTGACGCCAAACTGTCCCTGATCCCGATGCCCTGACCTGGAACAGCGAAGCAGCAGCCATCAGCCCCGTGCCGCCCGCGGCGCCTTACGGCTGACGTAGCTGCGGCCCGGCCGTGGCCCCGAGGTGCGCTGGTCCGACCCGGCCGTCGCAGGCTCGATCCGCGCCTCCCCCTCCCCCGCGTGGCGCGTCGCCTGGGCGAAGCGGTCGGCGGCCTCGGCGGTGATCTCGAACCGGGTGTCGGTGTCGAAGATGCGTATGGCGCCGATGTCGGCCTTGGTGACGCCGCCCAGCCGGCAGATCAGCGGGATCAGCCACTTGGGATCGGCGTTCTGCCGCCGCCCGATGGTCAGGCGGAACCAGGCGCCGCCGGTCATCGACCGCTGCGGCTCCCGCGGCTCGCGCACCATGCCGCCGAAGCGGCCCGCCACCGGCTCGCGCACGGGGGGGGCCTCGTCGAACTGCTCCTCCGGCGCGGGCAGCCGGCCGCGGTACTGGCGGACCAGGGCGGCGGCGATCCACTCCGCCGGGCGGCCCTCCAGCAGCAGGCGGGCCAGCACCAGGTCCTCCTCGGACGGCGCCTCCGCCAGGATCGGGTCGGCCAGCAGGCGCTCCTGGTCGCGCTCGCGGATCAGCTCGGCGCTCGGCGGGTCGCTCCACCCGGCGTCCACCCCGGCGGCGGTCAGCAACTGCTCGGCCCGGCGGCGCTTCGGGTAGGGCACCAGCAGCACCGAGGTACCCTTGCGCCCGGCCCGCCCGGTGCGCCCACTGCGGTGCAGCATGGTCTCCTTGTTGGTCGGCAGGTCGGCGTGGATCACCAGGTCCAGGTCCGGCAGGTCCAGGCCGCGCGCCGCAACATCGGTGGCGACGCACACCCGGCTGCGGCCGTCGCGCAGGGACTGCAGGGCGCCGGTGCGCTCGTGCTGGCTGAGTTCTCCCGACAGCGCCACGGCGTCGAAGCCGCGCTCGATCAGCCGGCCGTGCAGGCGGCGCACGCCCTCCCGCGTGGCGCAGAACACCAGGCTGGCGCGCGACTCGAAGTAGCGCAGCACGTTGACCGCCGCGCGCTCGGCGTCGTGCGGCGCCATGGTGACGGCGCGGTACTCGATGTCGCCATGCGGCTCGCGCCCGGTGCCCGCGTCGATGCGCAGGGCGTCGCGCTGGTAGCGCCGGGCGAGCGACGCGATCTCCTTGGGGATGGTGGCGCTGAACAGCAGGGTGCGGCGCTCGGCGGGGGTGGCGTCGAGGATGAACTCCAGGTCCTCGCGGAACCCGAGGTCGAGCATCTCGTCGGCCTCGTCAAGCACCACGGCGCGCAAGGCGCCGAGGTCGAGACGCCCGCGCTCCAGGTGGTCGCGCAGGCGGCCCGGCGTGCCCACGACGAGGTGGCAGCCGCCGGCCAGCACCCGCTGCTCGGCCCGGCTGTCCATGCCGCCGACGCAGGTGGCGATGCGCGCGCCGGTCGGGCCGTACAGCCAGGCCAGCTCGCCCTGCACCTGCATCGCCAGTTCGCGCGTCGGCGCGATCAGCAGCGCCAGCGGGGCGCCGGGCTTGCCGAACCGCTCCTCGCCGCCCAGCAGGGTCGGGGCGAGGGCCAGGCCGTAGGCGACGGTCTTGCCGGACCCGGTCTGCGCGGACACCAGCAGGTCGCAGCCTTCCGCCTCCGGCACCAGGACGGCGGACTGCACGGCGGTCGGCTCGGTGTACTCGCGGGCGTCGAGCGCGCGGTTGAGGGCCGGGTTGACGGTCGGGAAGGGCATTGTTCTACCAATTCAGCAGCGGGTAATTCAGCAGCGGGCAGTTCAGCAGTGGGCGATCCATCCGCGGGCAATGCAGCAGCGGGCAGATAGGCTGCGGAACCCGTCGATATAGGGCATCACCCCTGCCAATCCTAATCCTTGATGGTGCACCCCTGCCCGGCGGCGGGCTGTGCGTTTACGACCGTCGCGAATCTGTAACGCTTGACTTGGCGGGTGCCGAAACCTAGAAAACCGCCCTTCCCAGTGCGCCAAGCGCACCCGCACCGAGCGTACGAGAGAGTTCATGGCCAACACCGCATCTGCGCGCAAGCGCATCCGCCAGACTGCCAAGCGCACCTTGCGCAACACTGCGCGCAAGTCCCGCATGAGGACGTTCGTCAAGAAGGTCGAACTCGCCTGCGCATCCGGCGACAAGGACGCGGCTGCTGCAGCCTTGCGCGCCGCCCAACCGGAAATGCAACGCGCCGCCGGCAAGGGCGTGATCCATAAGAACACGGTCTCCCGCAAGCTGTCGCGGCTGTCCGCACGGGTGAAGGCGTTGGCCGGGCCGCAGTCCGCCAGCGTCTGAGTTCGGCTGGCGGCCCCTGCCGCTTTTAGTCATTCCTGGAAATGGTCAAGTGCGGGCGTAGTCATGCGTCCGCGTTTTGCTGTTGATCTGGCGCGCTTTAGTTGCCTTTGACAGTTTTTGTTTGCTTCCTGAGGCTTTTACTTCTATTTTCTCTCATGCGGCGACCCCTTGGTGCTGCTCCCTGTCTGGCCTCGTCTTGGCATCTTGCTAGGGCGGATGGGACAACTCGCTCTTAGTGGCTCGTCCACTGGCAGGCAGGTATTGATGGCGTCTCATCCAGGCAGCATCGACTTCGGGCCGGCACGGGATGGGGCGCCCGACCATGCTTCCCCCGACGACGCCGCCGAAGACGA
>CAXTFY010000311.1:0-6922 GCA_964243265.1 uncultured Acetobacteraceae bacterium
TGCCCTGGGTGCCGATCGAGGGCTGGTATCCCGGCAACTGCACCTTCGTGTCCGAGGGTCCGAAGGGCCTGAAGGTCAGCCTGATCATCTGCGACGACGGCAACTACCCGGAGATCTGGCGGGACTGCGCCATGCGCGGGGCGGAGCTGATCGTGCGCTGCCAAGGCTACATGTATCCGGCTAAGGAGCAGCAGATCGTCATGGCCAAGGCGATGGCATGGGCGAACAACGTCTATGTCGCGGTGGCCAACGCCTCGGGGTTCGACGGGGTGTATTCGTACTTCGGCCACTCCTCCATCGTGGGTTTCGATGGGCGCACGCTCGGGGAGTGCGGGACGGAGGAGTACGGCATCCAGTATGCGGCGCTGTCCACGTCGCTGATCCGCGACGCGCGGGCCAACATGCAGTCGGAGAACCACCTGTTCAAGCTGCTGCACCGTGGCTACACGGGGATGATCAACTCCGGCGACGGCGACAAGGGCGCGGCGGACTGCCCGTTCGACTTCTACAAGAAGTGGGTCGCCGACCCCGACGCGACGCGCGAGATGGTGGAGGCGATCACCCGCACCAGCGTCGGGACTGAGGAATGCCCCATCGAAGGCATCCCGGCCACCGCGACGCACCGGTAGCCCCCGTCAACGCCCTGCCTGTTCCGCCACGGGCAGGGCGGCTTGCATGATCAGAGACAGGGATGGCGGGCGTAAAGGGGCATCGATGGCCTTATAAGCCGGGTGATGCAGCTTCCGCGCGCTGGCCGATGACGGCGGCTGGCCGGAAAACAAGGGAAATGGCAGCGGGTTGGCCAGGCATGAGGCTGCGGCGCTGACAGCGGTGGCAAACCGCTTGCATGGTCCCGGCAGCAACCACTCCCGGTGACCCCTAATGCTCCGCCGCACGCTGCTCGCCGCCGCCCTCGCCGCCCCGGCCATCGTCCCGCATGCCGTGCTCGGCCAGGCGCTGCGCAAGGTGAAGCTGGGGTCGGCGTTCACCACCACCACCAACGCCATGTTCCTGATGCCGGACCTGCTGCGCCCCCAGGGCATCGACGCCGAGATCGTGACCTTCCCCAGCCTGGTGCAACGGATGCAGGCGGTGGCGTCCGGCAGCGTCGATGTCGGCAATGGCGGTTTGTCAGCCACCATGCAGGTTGCCACCAAGGGCTTTCCCATGACCGTGCTGGCCAATGGCTGCGACGGCGGCTGGATGCTGCTGGCGAAGCCGGGGATCACCGAGTTCGGGCAGCTTCGCGGCAAGAAGGTCGCCGTGCAGAATGGCTCCATCGGGCTGGTCAGCCTGACCTGGAAGCTGCAGCGCGAGGGGCTGCAGGACCAGGTGGAGCTGCTGTTCCTCGACAACCAGGACCAGCCGGTGCCGCTGGCCCGCGGCGACGTGGACGCCATCTGCTGCTTCGAGCCTTATGCCGCGTTCGCCGAGCTGAGCGGCTTCGGCCACCGCCTGTGGGTGCCGTATGACACGCCGATGGGCCGGACCAACCTGGGCTTCGTCGCCAGCACCACCTTCGTCGGCACGGAGCCGGACCTGACCCGCACCCTGGTGCAGGCCCACGTCGCCGCCACCAACCGGCTGAAGGCCGACCCGGCCATCGCGGTGGACACCACGGTGAAGCAGTTCAACATGGCCCGCGACGTGGCGGAGGCCAGCACGCGCAACCTGTTCTTCAGCGCCGACAGCGGCGAGCTGTTCCAGAGCGGGCTGCGGTCGCTCGCCGCCATGATGGTGGCCGATAAGCTGCTGGACGAGGAGCCGGATTGGGCCACGTTCCTCGACACGCGGTTCCTGTAGGGCATGACGCGGGCGCGGCTGGCGCTCGGGCTGGTTCCGCTGCTGGGGCTGCTGGCGGTGTGGCAGGTGGCGGTGATGGCCCGGTTCTATCCCCCGGTGCTGCTGCCCTCGCCGGCAAAGGTAGCCGGCGCGTTCGTGCAGTGGGGACCGCTGATCGCCACGAACGCGCTGGCCAGCGTGACGCGCGTGGCGGTGGGCGTGGGCGCGGCGTTCGTGGTGGCGGTGCCGCTGGGCCTGCTGATCGGGCGCTACCCGGTGTTGGACCGGCTGACCGACTGGTCGATCCAGGCGTTCCGCGCGGTGCCGCCGATCTCGCTGATCCCCTTGGCGATGCTGTTCTTCGGCATCGGCGACACCCCGGCCATCGTGCTGATCTTCCTGTCGGCGGTCTGGCCGCTGCTGCTCAACACCATCTTCGGGGTGCGCGGGATCGAGCGGACGCTGCTCAAGGTTGCCGCCTCTGCCCGGGCGGGCGAGGGGCTGGTACTGCGCGACATCGTGCTGCCGGCGGCGCTGCCGGCGATTTTCACCGGGCTGCGGCTGGCCATCGGCGGCGGCTGGCTGACGGTGGTGACGGCGGAGATGATCGCAGTGAAGTCCGGCCTGGGCTACATGATCCTGAATGCCCAGATGACGTTCCGGACCGAGCTGATCTTTGCCGGGATCATCGTCATCGGCGCGATCGGGCTGCTGGCGGACCAGGGGGTGCGCCGCCTGCGCGCCCGCGTCTGCCGCTGGCAGGACGGCCTGACGGCGAGCGGGGGGTGACGGCCTTTGCTGCCTCCTCCCTCTCCCTCCGGGAAAGGGCCGGAGTGAGGGAAGCGGCACGGACCCGGTTTGCTTGCCAGGGGACGAAATCCGCGCCCAACCCGGCGGGGCTTGGCCCTTGTGGCCTCCCTCACCCCGGCCCTCTCCCGAAGGGAGAGGGGGTAGGCAGGCAGCGTCGCCCTGCTCGCAATATCCAACCATCGACCACCGCCCTGACATGAACGGCTTCATCGAGTGCATCGGCATCGGCAAGACCTACCCCGGCAAGGCTGGCCCCGTGGAGGCGCTGCGCGGCATCGACATCGCCTGCGCACCCGGCGAGTTCGTCTGCCTGCTCGGCCTGTCCGGCTGCGGCAAGAGCACGCTGCTGCAACTGATCGCCGGGCTGGAGACGCCGAGCACCGGGACGGTCATCGTCGCCGGGCGCGAGCTGGACGGCCCCTCGCCGGCCACCAGCATCGTGTTCCAGGACCACGGCCTATTTCCCTGGATGACGGTGCGCGGCAACGTGGAGTTCAACATGAAGGCCCGCCGCATCCCTGCCCCAGACCGCCGCACGCGCGGCGAGGAAATGCTCGCCCTGACGGGGCTGCAGGGCTTCGCCGCGCGTTACCCGCACGAATTGTCGGGCGGGATGCGGCAGCGGGTCGGCATCGCGCGCGCGCTGACCACCCGGCCGCAGGCGCTGCTGATGGACGAGCCGTTCGGCGCGCTCGACGCCCAGACCCGCGGCCACCTGCAGGCGGAGCTGCTGCACATCTGGCAGCACCAGCGCACCACAGTGCTGTTCGTCACCCACAGCATCGATGAGGCGGTGTTCCTGGCCGACCGCATCCTAGTGTTCACGCCGCGGCCGGGCCGGCTGTCGGCGGTGGTGCCGGTCAATCTGCCGCGCCCGCGCGTGCCCGGCACGGCCGCCTTCGCGCAGGTCGCGCTGGGGTTGCGCGCCGCGTTGGGGACGGAGGGCGGCAGCGAATGAGGCTGCTCGTGGCTAACCCCAACACCAGCCAGGCCGTGACGGACCGCATCGCCGCCGTGGCCCGTGCGAGCGCCTCCCCAGGAACGGAAATCCGTGCGGTGACCGCCGCAAGCGGCGTGCCTTACATCGCCACCCGGGCGGAGGCGGTGCTTGGGGCCGCAGCGGTGCTGGAGCTGCTGGCCGACCATGCCGGGGACGCCGACGCCGCCGTGATCGCCGCGTTCGGCGACCCCGGGCTGGGCGCGGCGCGGGAGTTGCTGCCGGTGCCTGTCACCGGTATGGCGGAGGCGTCGATGCTGACGGCATGCATGCTGGGCCGGCGCTTCGCCATCGTGACGTTCGCCCCGGCGCTCGGCCCCTGGTACCAGGAAGCGGTGGATGCCGTGGGCCTGGCGGCGCGCTGCTCGGGCGTGCATTGCCTGGATGAACCATTTGCTGACGTGGCGGACGTGGCGCGGGAGAAGGCGGCGCGGCTGGTCGCCCTGTGCGCCGCAGCCGTCGCGGCCGGGGCGGAGGTGTGCATCCTGGGCGGCGCGCCGTTGGCCGGGCTGGCGGCGGAGGTGGCGGACAGGGTTGCGGTACCCTTGGTGGACGGTGTTGCCGCAGCCGTGCGCCAGGCCGAGGTGCTGGCGGCGCTGCGCCCGCGCAAGCCCACCGCCGGCAGCTTCCGCCACCCGGCGCCGAAGCCGATGCTCGGGGTGTCGCCGTCCCTGGTGCGGCTGTTCGGTGGTCCGGCATGACCCTGGCCAAAGGACGCAACCATCTCAACCCGGATCGCTGCCGTCCCGAGCCATGCCGTCACTGCGAGCCGGCTTCGGCGCGGCAATCCAGGCTGCAAAAACCGCGCTCGCCCTCCTGGAGTGCCGCGCCGCAACCGGGGTTCGCGATGACGGCACGCCCTGACCGGCCGAACCTCCGCGCTAGCGGTATCGCATGACGCGCCTGGGCGTGCTGACCCCATCGTCCAACACGGTGCTGGAACCGCTGTCGGCCGCCATCGTCGCCGGGCTGCCCGACGTGACGGTGCATTTCAGCCGGTTCCGCGTCACCGAGATCGCCCTGACGCCCGGCGCGCTGGCGCAGTTCGATGAGGCTGCGGTGCTGCAGGCGGCCGGGCTGCTCGCTGACGCCCGGGTGGACGTGATCGCCTGGAGCGGCACGTCGGCAAGCTGGCTCGGCTTCGCGGCCGATGTGGCGTTGTGTCGCAGCATCCAGGCCGCGACCGGCGTGCCCGCGACGACGAGCATCCTGGCGCTGAACCATGCCCTGGCCGGGGTGCGCCGGCTGGGGCTGGTCACGCCGTACCGGGACGACGTGCAGGCCCGCATCGTCGCCAACTACGCCGCGCTGGGGATCGAGTGCGTGGCGGAGCGGCACCTGGGCTTGCAGGACAACTTCTCCTTTGCCGAGGTGGACGCGGCCGGGCTTCGCCGCATGGTGTGCGATGTGGCGGCGGCGCGGCCCGACGCCATCGCCGTCGTCTGCACCAACCTGCGCGCGGCGGCGCTGGTGGCGGGGTGGGAGGCGGAGCTGGGGCTGCCGGTGTATGACACGGTTGCAACGGCGGTGTGGGGCGCACTTGGCCTTGCCGGGGCGGACGCCGCCGCCGTTACGGGGTGGGGCGGGCTGTTCCGCCTGCCCCCGCCGCAAAGGAGGAGTTAGGGATGCCGCACGCGACCGCCGATGACGGGACAGGGCTGTACTTCGAGGAGACCGGCAACGGCACGCCGGTCATCTTCGTGCACGAGTTCGCCGGCGACATGCGGAGCTGGGAACCGCAGATGCGCCACTTCGGGCAGCGGCACCGGGCCATCGCCTATAACGCCCGCGGCTACCCGCCGTCCGACGTGCCGGAGCAGCCGTCGAGCTACGGCCAGGCGCGGGCGGCCGACGACATCCTGGCGGTGCTGGACCACCTTCGCATCGACCGGGCGCATGTGGTGGGGCTGTCGATGGGCGGGTTCGCCACGCTGCACTTTGGGTTCCGCCATCCAGGCCGGGCGCGGTCCCTGGTGGTCGGCGGCTGCGGCTATGGCGCGGAACCCGGGCAGCGCGAGCGCTTCCAGGCCGAGGCTGCCACCATCGCCGCGGCGCTGGAGCGGGAGGGCATGCAGCGGTTTGCCGGCCGCTACGCCTATGGCCCGACGCGGGTGCAGTTCGAGAACAAGGACCCGCGTGGGTTCGCCGAATTCGCACAGGCGTTGGCGGAGCACTCGGCGCTGGGGTCGGCCAACACGCAGATCGGCGTGCAGGGGGCACGGCCCTCACTGTATGACCTGGTGGCCGAGATGCAGGCCTTGCAGGTGCCGACCCTGGTGCTGACCGGCGACGAGGACTGGCCGTGCCTGCAACCGGCGCTGCTGATGAAGCGGTCGATCCCGTCGGCGGCGCTGGCGGTGATGCCGAACTGCGGCCACACGATCAACCTGGAGGACCCGGACGAGTTCAACCGGCTGGTAGGGGCGTTCCTGGTGCAGGTGGAGTGCGGACGCTGGCCGGTGCGCGACCCGCGGACGCTGGTGGCGTCGATCACCGGGGTGACCTGATCGGCAAGGTCTGCGAGCCGGTCGTGGCATGCTGACCAGCCCCAGCGCATGATCCCCTGCGGCAGGCCGTCAGGCGGCCCGTCCACACGAGAGAACAACAAGCTGTCGCATACCCCGACGCTGGCGGACGAGGACGGGCCTGCCATGTGGCCCACGCGCGCAGCGTCCTGACGGACGTACGTGCCAACGCCGCCCGGGACAATGCCGCCGACGTCGCAGAGGCTGCTGCATTCTGGCGGGAGAACTAGTCTGATGACTTGATGGCGCGGGCAATGCAGTAGGCCAGGCGCCGGGTTCGGAGCCGGGCACTCTCGGTCTCAGTAAACCTCGAACATCGCAGCAATCCGCTCCTTGTCCCCCGTCACGCTAAGCGCCAACGTCAGCAGCAGCCGGGCCTTCTGCGGCGTCAGGTTATCCGCCGAAATGAACCCATGCTCCCGCGACCGCGCCCCGCAGACCACCCGCCCGCTCCCGGCCCGCGTCGATTGCGCGACGACCACCCCCGCCTGCACCGCCTCCGCCAGAGCCTCCGTGTCCCCAGGCGTCGGAAACCCCGGCGCGAACCCCGCCGAAACGATCCCCCTCGCCCCAGCCGCCACGAAGGCCCGCATCGCCACCCCGTCCGACCCGGCATACGTAAGGCTGATGTCCACCCGCGGCAGACCCTCTAGCCCACGGATGTCGAACTCCGTATCCGGCGCCCGCCGCCGCAGCGGCGCGCGGTAGAACGCAACCCGGTCCGCATCCGCATGCCCCAGCAGGCCGAAATCCGGGCTGCGGAAGGTTTGCAGCCGGAAGGTGCTGGTCTTCGTTACCTCCCGCGCCG
>CAXTFY010000312.1:0-6916 GCA_964243265.1 uncultured Acetobacteraceae bacterium
CGCCCATGGCCTACGAAGCAACCATGCAGGTGGCCGAAGCCAAACCGTAGCCACCAAAGCCCACCAACACTCCATGAGGGCGGGTCAACTTCAAGGCCTCGGCCGGTACGATGCAGCGACGGGCTGCGAAGGCACTTCGGAAGCTCGGCAGCTTCGCAACCATCTCGGCACGGGCATTGTTGAGCATGCGGGCATGGGCCGGGTCGCACTCAAAGTGTGGAATAAGCCTCCAGCGCAATACGTCGAGGCTGCGCTCGCCGGTCTTGGGATTGTGCCGCACTACGGGCGCTGGCTGGCTGGGTGGCAGGTTCCAGGTGGGCGCGAAGTTCGGTATGGCGTTGCCGGTGCCAAACACCCTCGCGAGGTCGGCTGGCGTCATGGACAGGGCAAAGCGACCGCACATGGCGCCAGGGATAAGCCGGCCCGGGCCAAAGCGCTACGCCGAAGAGTAGGGCAACCGGAATGGAAGGCCCGTGCGTGGCCCCGTCCTGGGCTGGTAATCTCCCTACATGTTGGACTCACCCACCCCAGCCGCAGAACTGCCAGCCGCGCCACAGCAGCGTCAGCGCAAGGTCATCCACATCGACATGGATGCCTTTTACGCTTCCGTGGAGCAGCGTGATGACCCGACCCTGCAAGGCAAGCCGGTCGCGGTCGGCGGTTCGCGTGAGCGCGGCGTCGTGGCTGCGGCGAGCTACGAGGCCCGACGCTTCGGTGTACGCTCGGCCATGTCCGGGATCACGGCGCGGCGGATATGCCCCGAGCTGATCTTCGTTCGGCCGCGCTTCGACGTGTACAAGGCAGTGTCGCAGCAGATCCGCACCGTCTTCGCCGAGCACACGCCCATTATCGAGCCGCTGTCGCTGGACGAGGCCTATCTCGATGTCACGGAAAACCTACAAGGCATCGCGACGGCGACGCAAGTCGCCCAAGCGATCCGAACCAGCATCCGCGAGCAGACAGGGCTGACCGCCTCGGCCGGAGTGTCCTACAACAAATTTCTGGCGAAGCTCGCCTCCGATCATCGCAAACCGGATGGGCTATTCGTGATCCCGCCCGACCGCGGCGCTGCCTTCGTCGAGAACCTTGAGGTGGGCCGCTTCCACGGCGTCGGCCCGGTGACGGCGGCCAAGATGAACCGGCTTGGCATCCACACTGGCCTCGACCTGCGAGCGCAGAGCATGGCGTTCCTACACGAACAGTTCGGCAAGAGCGGCCCCTACTACTACTGGATCGCGCGGGGTGTAGACGAGCGCCCGGTCCGGGCCGATCGCATACGCAAGTCGGTCGGCGCTGAGAACACCTTTTCCGAGGACCTGACCACGCTGGCTGCCATGTGTGAGCGACTACGGCCGTTGGCCGAGAAGGTGTGGGACCATTGCGGTCGGGCACGCGCGGCCGAAGCGTGACGCTGAAAGTCAAGTATGCCGACTTCCAGCAGATCACGCGCAGCCGGTCCTTCGCCGATTTCGTGCCGAGCGTGTCGGTGCTGGAAAGCACCACGCTCGATCTGCTCGCACCGCTTTTGCCGGTACGGCTTGGTGTGCGGCTCCTCGGTGTCACCCTGTCGTCGCTGAACACTGAGGAGACGTCGGCGAACCAGCAACTGACGTTGGCGATCTAGGCCTGGCGGCTTTAGCTGGTGACTCAAGCCGCCAGGCCGTTTTGTACTGCTCGACTTCCTGCTTGAGGCCGAGCCCCAGCTTGATGAATAGCGGGATGGAGAGGGTGAACGTCAGCGTGGTGCACGCACCGGCTGATTGGTGGTGAGAAGCCGGGCAGAGTAGAAGGTCGCTTTGTCTCGTGACCTCTGGATGTCCCCATTGCCGTTCACGCTGCATCAACACCGCTGCCCACACGTCCTGCCCCCAACGCCCTGAACGCCAGAGGCAGACCAAATCAGCCCCAAGCCAACAAGGCGGCCATCACCAAACGCTTACGTCAGGTCGAGATCGCGTATCTGGACGCCGACCGTGCTGCCGCGGCCTGCGACCGGGCCTTAGGTTGCCGACGTGGCAGTCTCTGCAAATCCAGACCGACGGGCCCTGCAGCGACGGTAACCGTTGCGACGCCAGCCAGTCGTAGAATTGGACCGTGCTGCCGCGAACATATGCATAGGCCGAGGTGGCCATCTTGCGGCTGCGTTCAGCAACCAGCGGACCGTGCGCTCGGCCGGCTTGGTGGTCGCGATCTGCTTCATGGTTCGCCTGGTATTCCCGGCAAGGAACCGGAAGCTCGGGCGGGACCCCGACGATCACACCTTCACCCGGTGTGGGACGCCACGGGGGAGCAACAAGCCTCTATGCGCTGCTAGTGTTTAAAGCACGCCCAGATCACCGGACAGTAGCAATCGCGGCATTTGCTCGAATTGGCAGCCTTCTGGCAGGGCACCGTCGACTTGGGAGCTGGCCAGCTTGTAAGATGAAGCTGAGCCAGGTAGCGGGGCGGGGTGATAACGTCCACCGTTCCCAGCTACGCCGGCTACCGCTTCCCGGCTGAGGTCATCAGCCACGCCGTCTGGCTCCCCTTCCGCTTCCCGCTCAGCCTGCGGATGATGGACGAGCTGCTGGCCGCACGGGGCATCATCGTCAGCCATGGTCGAGGCGAGACGCTGATCAACGGGCGTCAATGAGCGCTGAAATTCGGCCAGGCATTCGCGAACCAGATCCGCCGCACGCTGCCCACGGCCAGAGACAAGTGGCACCTCGATGATGTCGCGCTGACGATTGCCGACGTAAAGCACTGGCTGTGGCGCGCAATCGACCAGAATGGCTTGGTGCTGGACATCCTTGTCCAAAGCCGGCGCGACGCGCAGGCCGCCAAGCGCCTGTTGCGCAAGCTGCTGAGGCGGCAATGCCGGGCCCCTTGTGTCATGGTGATCGACAGGCAGGCCTACCTCGACGGGATTGGGGTGCGCAGCACAAGGATGGACAGCGGACGGTCGCAGTTGTCATGTCGCGACGCCCCGATCCCGCGGAATGGTGGCGGGCAAGGTCAGGGACACAACATGATCGGGGACGCAATGCGATGAGACTTAACCACGTCGCTAACCGCCTCGGTCCCTGGCACTTCGAGACCGTCGTCGAGATGCTCAAGGCGGAGCTCGGCTTCGTCGAACTCCGCAGGACGGAGCGGGCGATCTGGCTGCGGCAGCCCGGGTCCAACGTGGACCTGCAGTTCAGCCGCAGCGACACGATCGATCGCGCTGCGGACAAGAGTCGCTCGCAGGTGTCGTTCCTAAGTGAAACCCCTCAAGCCGCGCTGGAGCATCTGGCCGCCTGGGCGCGGGCGCGCGGGATGGAGGCCACCGTGGGCAGCTATTCGGAGAAGGAGTTCTACCTCGACGCCCCGGACGCCTTCGTGGATTTCGTCATCGAGGCGATGACCCCGGACCTCGCCGACTACGGCGTGGTGATCTAGCGACGGCCTCCGACGGGGGCAGGCCCGGCAACCCACCCCCACCACGCGCGGCATCGAACCCTAGAAGGGAGCCTTGCCCCATCCGAAGCACATGAACCGCATTCAGAAACCACCATGAACCTGGGCGCAAGTCGGATGCCGGCACGTGTGGGATCGAAGCAGTTTTCGACAGCATTGTCAGCGGCAATCACGGGCACGCCTTGCCAATCGCGTGCCATCGCGATCTCAGCCCAACAAGTTGACGATGCCCTGCCCACAGCTTAGGCGCTGATCCATGCACCTGTATTTCAGATGTGGGCGCACGAACCCTGCCCGTATCTGGGGTCAGGCGCCATACCACTTGGAGCACATGGTGGCAGTCCTCTCACCCAATTGCCTCAACGACCTCGATCCCGACTTCTGCGGAGTCCGACCACATAAGCTCGCCGACGCCTGCCCCGCACGACGGATGCGGCATGGGAGAACGGCATGATCAGGTTCGGCCAACCGACAGGACTCAACCGGCGCTCTTTGCTTGTCGGCACCGGCACGACCCTGGGGACGGCCGCGCTGCCGCGGTGGACCTTCGCGGCTCCCGTGCCCGTCAGTTCCGTGATGACGACCCTGAGCAGCTACATGGCCGGAGCCGGCGAGCGACCGTTACCCGAGGAGGTCATCGAGAATGCGAAGCACCATATCCTCGACACGTTCGCGGCCATGATCTCTGGGTCCGACCTTGCACCAGCGCAAGCAGCCTTGAAGTTCGCGCGCGATTACACGGCCGACACCACGGCGACGATCGCCGCCTCCAAGATGACCGCGAACCCGATTGAGGCCGCGCTGATCAACGGCATGCTTGCACACTCCGACGAGACAGATGACTCGAACGAGTTTTCACAATCGCATCCCGGCTGCGCCGTAGTCCCCGCCGCCCTTGCGGTCGGGGAAAAGTTCGGCGCCGATGGCGTGCATTTTCTCCGTGCCGTGACGCTCGGCTACGACATCGGCCCGCGCGTTACCATCAGCTTTGGTGCCGTTGAGTTCCGAGACAATAGTCACAAGGCAACCCACGCGATCGCCGGGGTTTTTGGCGCGGCGGCAGCGGCGGGCTCGCTCGCCGGGCTCGACACGCAGCAGATGCGCTGGCTCCTCGACTACACGGCCCAGCAATCATCGGGCATCGGCGCCTGGGCGCGCGATACCTCTCATGTCGAGAAGTCCTTCGTGTTCGCAGGCATGCCGGCGCGCAACGGCGTGACCGCAGCACTTGCCGTTCAGTCGGGCTTCACCGGCGTCGATGACATCTTCTCTGGGCCGGATAACTACTTCGAGGCCTACGCACCGCAGGCCAGGCCGGGTCTCCTGATCGAACAGCTGGGTCAACGATACGAGATCGCCCGCACCAATATCAAGAAGTGGACGGTGGGCTCGCCGATCCAAGCGCCGCTCGACGCCATGAGCAACATCTTCGCCAAGCATCAAGTCAACCCTGACGACGTGAAGGCGATCATCGTCCGCCTTGCTCATACCGAGGCACGCACGGTGGACAACCGCGACATGCCGGACATCTGCCTGCAGCACATGATCGCCGTGATGCTGCTCGACAAGACTGCGTCGTTCAAGGCAGCACACGACAAGGCGCGGATGGACGACCCCGCGGTTCTGCGCCAGCGCGCGAAGGTCCAACTGATCGAGAGCGAGGAGCTGCAAAGGCTGGAACCGGCGCGGCAGGCTATCGTGGAGATCACCTTGAACGACGGTACGGTCTTCAGCGATCATGTCACTGCGGTGCGCGGCACTGTCGGCAATCCGATGCCACGTGAAGAGGTTATCCGGAAGGCCCGCGATCTCTGCGAGCCGGTCATCGGCAAAGGGCAGACGGACGCGCTCGTTGAGCAGGTTTTCGCGCTCGAGGCACTGTCGAACGTTCGTGCTTTACGGAGTTTGCTTCAGAAGTCGTAAATGCGACAGAGCGGATTACTCAGCCGTTGTCGTTCAGTAGACATGGTGGCGTTCGTGGAGATGCCAGATCCGATGTCGGCTGACCAAGGTGTGTAGCGGGATCGAAGACCCCCGGCATTCGACGGAGCCGGCTGAGACATCGTCGAAAGTCCGCATCTCGGCAGTGAAGTCCGAAGCCGTAGGCCAGCAATGGGTCGTGATGCTGATCAGCACAATAGCCTATTAAAGAGTTAGATTTCTCCTTGATCCGACATCTGCGCCGATCAACACGTAGCTGCCATCGAAGGGCGTTGTTGCCAGATCAGCAGTTTAGCCTGGAGGGCATGTCAGGCGGTTTCAGCAAGATGCCTTCGGCGTACGCGAGGCGCAGCTGATGGGAACTCGCAACAACCCGGGGATACTGCCTAATCCGAAGTGATCTATGCCATCTTGGGCTCCGACGTGCATTCGGTATAGCCTACAACGCTGATGAACTTCCAAACCCGCCAGCTAACAACGCCAGCCGCACCGGCATCTCCGGTCCATGCGACACGGCCGCGTGCGAGTCCGTCACGGGGAAGCCATGCGTCGCCCGGCCTGTGGCCTAAGTGATGCCCGACCTGGAAACTGCCCAACGCCCGGGCGAGTTCAATGCCCGGCCGCAAGAGGAGCGGACCGGGTGCGAGGCCGCAGGGCTTCCCGGATCATGAAGTCTAGCCCGGAGGGGTCTCGTGCAGGTTGACCACTGGATTGACGTTCACGCCCACTTCTACCCGCCAGAGTCGGACGCAGTGCGCAGGGACCGCTTGGATCAGATGCGGGAGGCGTGCTGGTGCACCGTCGAGCCGCCGGTCTGGAACGCCGATCAGACGCTCGCCTACATGGACCGGACCGGCATCCAGATGCAAATGCTGAGCAATATCCCAAAAACTCTGGAACGCCTGCGCACTTCCAACGACCATGGCGCCTGGTTGGTGCGCCAACATCCATCGCGGTTCGGTTTTCTGGCGGCCCTGCCGACCGATGATCCCGCAGCCGCCCTGGCGGAGATCGCACGCGCCGCCGATACTCTGCAACCGGACGGGTTCGCGGTCACTTGCCACTACAACGGGGTCTATCTCAGCGACCCGCGGCTGGACCCGGTCTGGGCCGAGCTCGACCGCCGGCGCGCCGTCGTATTCTGTCACCCCGACGCTTATGCGCCGGGCTCGATGGGCCGTCCGTCCGCGTTGATCGAGGTTGCCTTCGAGACCGCGCGGACGTTTGTCGACATGCTCTACCAGGGCACGTTCCGGAAGTTTCCGAACGTCCGCTTCGTGGTCGCCCATTGTGGCGGCGCCCTGCCGGCGCTCTCGGGCCGGCTGCTGATCCTGGGTCACGAGAACTGGGTGCCCAATCCCAACCATGTCACCCCGGTCGAGATGCGCACGCATCTGCGCCGGCTTTTCCTTGACACTGCTGCGACATCGCCGACCACCCTAGGAGCAGCGCTGCGGATGACCACGCCCCAGCAGATTGTTTACGGCTCGGACTGCGGCGTGCCCTGCACCACGGACGCCACGATGGATGCGAACAT
>CAXTFY010000313.1:0-6911 GCA_964243265.1 uncultured Acetobacteraceae bacterium
TCGCCTTTGGCATGGGGATCGACCGGCCGGACGTGCGGTTTGTCGTGCATCTGGATATGCCCGATAGCCCCGAGGCGTACTATCAGCAGATTGGCCGGGCTGGGCGGGACGGCGAGCGGTCGGATACCCTGCTGCTGTATGGCGGGGAGGACATCGCCCGGGCGCGGCACTGGCTGTCGCAGTCCGCGGCGCCCGAGGCGCAGCAGCGGGTGATGCGGGAACGGCTGGAGTCGATGATCTCGCTGACGGAGACGACGGGATGCCGGACCGCGAGCCTGCTGGGCTGCTTTGGGGAGGAGCTTGGCCGGGCGTGCGGGCACTGCGACAACTGCCTGGCGCCGGTGGCGCTGTTCGATGGGACCGAGGCGGCGCGGAAGGTGCTGTCGGCGATCTACCGCACGGGGCAGCGGTTTGGGGCGCTGCATATCGTCTCGGTTCTGCTGGGGAAGGAGAACCCGATGGTCGTGAAGTACGGCCATGACCAGTTGCCGACCTATGGTATCGGCGCAGACCATTCGCCGGGGTTCTGGCGGGGGGTGATCCGGCAGTTGATCGCGCGTGGGGCGCTGCGGACCGAGAGCGGGGAGTATGCCTCGCTGTCGCTGGTGCCCGACCTGGCGCGGCCGATCCTGCGCAATGAGGAGAAGGTGATGCTGCGGGAGGAGGCTGAGGCTGGCCGGCCGCCGCGGAAGGCCAGGCGCGAGCGTGCCGTGGTTGGGACGCCGGCGGCGGTGGGTGACGATCCGCTGTTTGAGGCGCTGCGGGCCTGGCGGTCGGCGCAGGCTAAGTCGCAGGCGTTGCCGCCTTACGTTATTTTCCATGACAGCGTGTTGCGGGAGATTGCCGCGGCGAAGCCTGACGACTTGGATGCGCTGGGCGATATCAAGGGGGTCGGCGGGTCGAAGCTGCAGCGCTATGGGGCGGACGTGGTGGACATCGTGCGCCAGCACGGATGATGCGGGGTCGTGCGCCGGCGTGGGTGATGGATGGTCGAGCAAAGCCGAAGCTCAAGTTTCGGATTTTGTCTGGCTGCTGCCGTTTCATTTGGGAGGGCTGGGGGAAGGCGGCAGGGACCTGACCTGGCGGAACGGGTATGAAGCCTGGCTCTGGTTACAGCATGGTTTAGTTCTTGCCGCTTCCCTCACCCCGGCCCTCTCCCGGAGGGAGAGGGGGAAGAAAGTCGTGGTGCGGGCGCTTTGAGCAGCCAGCGATGGGGACGGCCGCGTCAGCCCGGCGCGACCGGCACCGGCTGGGCCGCTGCGTCCAGCGTGCCGGGCTGGCCGGGCAGGCGGCGGAACACCAAGGCTTCGTCATGGAATGCCTTGACCGCCGGGCGGTGGGCGATGGAGATGATCGTCGTCCCCGGCAGGGTGCGGCGCAACATAGCGTAGAGGTCCGCTTCGCCCTCGGGGTCCAGGTTGGCCGTTGCCTCGTCCATGAACAGCCAGTCCGGGCGCAGCAACAGGGCGCGGGCGATGGCCAGGCGCTGCTGCTCGCCGCCGGATAGGCGTTGCGGCCAGGGTTCGTCGGCGTCCAGGTGGTCCGATAGGGCAGCCAGGCCGACGGCGTGCAATGCCTGCTGGAGAGCTTCGTCCGGGAAGCGGTCCGCCGGCGCCGGGTAGCAGATGGCGTGGCGGAGGGTGCCGAGCGGGATGTAGGGGCGTTGCGGCAGGAACAGGCTGGTGCCCGCCGGGCGCTCGATGTGGCCGGCGCCGAAGGGCCAGATGCCGGCCAGGGCACGGAACAGGGTGGACTTCCCTGAGCCTGACCGGCCGGAGATGACGGTCGAGCGGCCGGGGGTAAACCGCACTGTCTCACCGCGCAGCAGCGGCGTGCCGTCCGGCAGTGCCACGGTCGCGCTGTCCATCCGCAGGTCGGGCCCGGTGCCGGTCTGCACTGCCAGCCCGGCCTGGGTTGCGGCCCGCGCTGCGGCGACGGCCTCGCGGAAGCCGGTCAGGCGGGCGACGTTGGCGCGCCAGAAGGTCAGCGAGCTGGTGGAGGATACCGCCGGAGAGTAGGCGTCGATGAACCAGGACATCGAACCCTGGACGGAGTCGAAGGCGCCGCTGACCTGGAAGAGCTGGCCGAGGTTGATGGCGCCGGCGAAGTAGCGGGGCGCCACGATCACGATGGAGAAGATGCTGGAGACCTGGCCGTAGATCACCGTGAGGGTGCTCAGCCACTTGCGGCGGCCAATCAATTGCATCCAGTTGGCATAGAGGGCGGCGAACTGCTGGGCCAAGCCGGCCTTTTCCTCGGCTTCGCCGCCCAGGAGGGCGATGCCCTCGGTGTTCTCGCGCAGGCGGGCCAGGCCGAAGCGGAAGTTGGCCTCGGTCCTTTGATGGTGGAACTCGAGCTGCGCCAGGGGGCGGCCGACGAGCTGCGTCAAGTAGCTGCCGAGGGCGGCATACAGCAGGGCGATCCAGAACAGGTAGCCCGGGATGGTCAGGCCCCAGACGGTCAGGGCGCCGGAGAGGCCCCATAGGATGATCGAGAAGCTCACCAGGTTGACCACGTTGGACAGCAGGCCCAGGCCGAGGGACAGCGTTCCCTCAACGAAGGTACGCATGTCGTCGGCGATGCGCTGGTCGGGGTTGTCGGCCCCGGCCATGCCGGCGGTCAGGCCCGTCGTGGCAGGGGCGCGTGCGCTGACGCTCATGGTGTAATAGGCGCGGTCGGACAGCCACTCCGTCAGCAGGCGGTCGGTCATCCAGCGGCGCCAGCGGATCTGCAGCACCTGGTTGAGGTAGGTCCGGTAGATCGCGAACGGCACATAAACCAGCAGGATCGGCACGAAGCCGGGCATGAAGCCTTCGGGACCGGAGCGATAGGTCAGCAAAAGTTCGAGGAAGCCGTCGAAGTTCTTTTCGGTCAGGGCGTTGACCAGCGCGGCGTTCCAGTAGTTCAGGACCACGTTCAGGCCGTTCATGACGAAGATGGCGGCGACGATGAAGCCCAGCAGCAGCCAGGCCTTCAGGCGTTCCTCGGACCGGAAGTAGGGGGCGGTCAGGCGCCAGGCGTCGCGCAGGACGTGGCCGAGGGCGCGCATCAGGCGGCGTCCTGGTTGGGGGCCGACTGGTTGGGTGCGGATTGGCGCAGGCGGATCACGCCCTTTACGCCGAGCGGATCGACTGCCTGCCCCTTGCGGAGGATGTCGATCTGCCCGGCCAGGGCCAGGCGGCTGGCGGCCTGGCGGACGGCGGGGAGCAGGGGGTGCCACTCCGGGCGCAGCGCGCGGGCGACTTCGCTGGGGCAGATCGACTTGCCGGGTCCACGGGCGGCGGTCAGCGCCAGGATCATGGTCTCGATGGCAGCGGTGGGCATGGGTTCGGTCATCCGCGGACGCTGGCGTAGCCGGTGCCACGCCGCAAGGTCTATCGGCTCAACATGGACAAGGTTTAAGACTTGCGGAGGGTTGGGCCGGGTCAACGAAACGGGATGGCGGTGTCTGGTCCACCCCTGCGGAAGACTGCGATGATCTAGGTTTGGGCTTGGCCGACGGTCATCGGGTCCATACCGCCGCGAAGACGTGGGCTTGGCGGACGGTTACGTTGTGAGAACTTGTGTCGGCGACCGGTTTCATCAGAAGCTAGTTCAGCGGGCGGCGGCACATGCAGTTGTCGAGCCTTTATCCTGCAAGCAGCCCAGGGTCCAAACCGGTCACCACCGTTTCGAGCCGCCCTTGCAGCACTGCAAGCCAGAGGCTGCGCTTGCGGCCATTTCCGCCCTGGATTGCCACGCCGAAGCCGGCTCGCAGTGACGGGGGAGAGCTTGGCAACGCAGCAGCGGTTCCGCAGCGGTTGTTGCTACTTGATCTTGGCTTCCTTGAACGGCACGTGCTTGCGGGCGACCGGATCGTACTTCTTCAGTTCCAGCTTACCGGTCGTTGTGCGGGCGTTCTTCTTGGTGACGTAGAAGTATCCAGTATCCGCAGTGGATACCAACCGGATCTGCACGGTGTTGTTCTTGGCCACGGCCGTATTCCCAGTGATGCGCGCCCACTCGGGGCACAGATGTGCGATGCGCCCAGCAAGGCGCAGCTAAGGGCCGGAACATGCTCATGTGCGGCCCGGCGGTCAAGCCCGGCCTGCTATTGCGCCGAGGTCTGGGCCGGAGACTGCGAGAGTACAGAAGGCGGCGGGGTGATCCGTGCCGTGGCGTAGGCGGTTGGATGCGTCAGAAGGTACTGCGCCGCAACGATGTCGGCGTCGCGGCCCTCGCCGGCCGGGCAGGCGCTGCGCAGGTCGAGGACGGCAGCGGTGGTCAGCGGCACCCGGGCCAGGCGGTGGCGCTCCAGGGCGGATTGCAGCCCCTGCATGCCGCGTTCCAGGCTGGTCAGTTGCTGCGCCACCTGGTCCTGGCCCAGGCTGGTGCAGACCTGGGGCAGCACGCCCAGGCCCTGGATCGGCCAGCCCCATGGCGCCAGCACACGGCTCCAGGTGACGAACAGCTCGCCGCCGTCCGGCAGCGTGGCGATGGTCTGCACCAGGCCCTTTCCCAACGTCGAGCTGCCGACGACGATGGCGCGGCCCTGGTCGGCCAAGGCCGCCGTGAGGATCTCGGCGGCGCTGGCGGAGCGGCCGTCCACCACCACAATGACCGGCACGCCCTCGGTGATGTCGCCGGAGGTCGCCATCCATTGGTGCGATGCGTTGGGGTTGCGCCCCTGCGTGACCGCGATCACCCCGGCGTCGAGCAGCAGGTCGGCCGCCGCGACCGCCGGGCGCAACAGGCCGCCGCGGTTGCCGCGCAGGTCCAGGACCAGCCCGTGTGGGCGGCGGGCGGCTGGCAGGGTGTGGAAGGCAGATTCCAGCTCGCGGCCGACGCGCTGGGCGGTGTCAGCGCTGAAGCCGGTGATGCGCAGGGTCAGCACGGCGCCGGCACGCTGGGGGAACACGGTCTCAGGCGGGGTTATGGCGCGCTCGACCTCGACCGTGCGGCGGCGGCCGTTGCGGCCTCGCACCGTCAGCGAGACGTCGGTGCCCTCCAGGCCGTCCAGCCAGCCCATAACGGTGTCCGCCGACTCGTTCTGCGTCGGCTGGCCGTCCACGGCCAACACGCGGTCGCCGACGACGATGCCGGCCTCGCCGGCCGGGCCGTCGGCGTTCACGCCCTGTACGACCAGGACGGCACCGTGGCGGGCGACCTGCAGGCCGGCCCCTGCCTCCCCGGACCGCCGCGACCGGTCCGCGTCCGCCGGCTCGGGCGCGACGTAGCGGGAGTAGGGGTCCAGATGGTTGAAGATCTCGTCGAAGAACGCGCTGATCAGGCCCTGCGTGCCAGCGTGGCGGAGGGCGGGGGAGGCGGCCCAGGCGGCGGCGAATACGTCGGCGGCGGCGGCGGCCCAGGCGTCCGGCGTCGGCAGGGGTGGGGCGCCGCGCTGGAAAAGGGTCTTGCCGCCGACGTCCAGCGCGATCCCGCCATCCCGCAGCTCGACCGTGAGCGCGGTGTCGGTCGCGGTGACGCCGTTCAGGCCCCACACGGTGAGTTGCGGGATCGTCACAGCCTCGATGGTGCGCGGCGCGGTGAAGGCCAGGGCGGCGGCGAACACCGAGGCCGCCAGTTCAGAGTTGAAGCCGGCGCTCGGCGGCGGCTGCGCCCAGCCCGGCGAGGCGAACTGTAGCGCGAGGATCAGCAGCGCCCCTCTCATCGTCGTCCGGACCGGCGGCCGACCACACGGCGGACGGGTGCCTGTGCGATGCCGTCGTCTGCGGCTGGGCGGGCGGGGGAGACCATCTGGAACAGCAGGCCTCCGGTGACGGGCGTCGCCTCGGACAGGCGGACCTCGACGTCCTGCGCCAGGTGGTAGGTCATGCGGGTGCGGCGGCCGGAGAGCGACTGCGTGGCCTCCTCATAGAGCCAGTAGTCGTCCGGCAGCGCCGACATCGGCACCAGGCCGCTCGCGCCGGAGTCCGCCAGGGTGACGAACAGGCCGAACCGCTGCACGCCGGAGATGCGGGCGGCGAAGGTGGAGCCCACCTTGTCCGCCATGTAGGCGGCGAGGTAGCGGTCGATGGCCTCGCGCTCGGCCAGGGCGGCGCGGCGTTCGGTGGCGCTGATGTGCTCGGCGGTGTCCGGCAGGCCCGGCAGTTCCTCCGGCGCCAGGCCGCCTAGGCCGAGCTTTAGGCCGATGATCAGGGCGCGATGCACCAGGAGGTCGGAGTAGCGGCGGATCGGGCTGGTGAAGTGGGCATAGCGGGGGAGGCTCAGCCCGAAGTGGCCGATGTTGTCGGGGCTGTAGGCGGCCTGTGACTGGCTGCGCAGGATGACCTCGTTGATCAGGGGGGCCTGCTCGGTGCCGGCGACGTGCTGCAGCACGCGGTCGAGGTCGCGGGGGTGCAGGTCGTTGCCGGGCACCAGGCTGATGCCTAGGCCGTGCAGGAAGGTCCGCAGGGTCTCCAGCTTTTCCTCGGAGGGCGGGGCGTGGATGCGGTACATGCAGGGTTGGCGCAGGCGCTCCAGCTCCTCCGCGGCGGCCACGTTGGCGAGGATCATGAACTCCTCGATCAGCTTGTGGCTGTCGAGGCGGGGGCGGGGGGCGATCTGGAGCACCTTGCCGTCCTCCAGCACCACCTTGCGCTCGGGCAGGTCGAGGTCGAGGGTGCCGCGGGCCTGGCGGGCGGCGAGCAGGGCGCGGAAGGCAGCATAGAGCGGGGCGATCACGCCGGGCAGGCCGAGGTCGTCGCCGGCGTCGGCGGCGTGCTGCACCTGAGTGTAGGTCAGGCGGGCGGCGCTGCGCATCAGGCCGCGGCCGAAGCGGTGGCGGAGCTTGCGGCCGGTGCCGTCCACGTGCATCTCGACGAACAGGCAGCCGCGGTCCTCCTGGGGCCGCAGGCTGCACCAGCCGTTGGAGAGCCCCTCCGGCAGCATGGGCACTACGCCATCGGGGAAGTACACGATGTTGCCGCGGG
>CAXTFY010000314.1:0-6879 GCA_964243265.1 uncultured Acetobacteraceae bacterium
CTCGTTCAGCCAGGGCTTCCAGTGCAGCTCCGGCCCGAACACCGACACGCATTGCAGGTGGGCCCGGCCATGCGCGCGCACCTCGACGTGTCGCAGGAACGGGCCGACGTCACCGATGAAGTCCTCGAAGCAGCCAGGGCGGTCCTCACCCTGGACGGGGTGCATCTCGTTCCACAGGTCCCAGGCGAACAGGGTGCCGCTGCCGCTCCATCGCTCGGCGGCGAAGCGCAGCCGGGCCTTGATCAGCCGGCGCACCTCGGGATGTACCATCAGGCTGGTGCGGGCGCTGCAGGGGCCGCCGTTGGCAGAGTTGTAGGGGTGCAGGTCCCAGCGCACCCACTGGAAGAAGGTGTCCAGCGGCGTCAGCAGGATGCGCAGGCCGGCCTCGCCGCACAGGCGGAACAGGTCGTCCCATAGCTGCACCAGCACGGGGTTGAAGGTGCCGGCCGGCTGCTCGAAGAAGTGGCCGCCGAACTCGGCATACTCCAGCATAAAGCGCAAGCAGGTGACGCCACTGCCGGCGAGGTAGGCCAGGTGCCGGGCCACGGCGTCCAAGTCGCGGCCGTGCAGCAGGCCCGCGAACTCCACCCAGCTTATGGAGTCATTCTGGCCGATGGGCGTCCAGGGCTGGCCGTCGTCGGTCTGGAAATAAGGCACGCCAGGCGCACGCTGTATCCAAGGCAGCAAAGGCTTCATCCCAATGATTGAACCCCGTCATTGCAGGGGGCGCAACGACGCGGCGATCCAGGGCCACATGCGGTGATCGCAGTCCTAGCGGCCCTGGATTGCCGCGCCGCAAGCGTGGCTCGCAATGACAGCCTGTTCATCGGCGGCGGGCGTCCTGGACGACGGGCGTCAGCGTGCCTGCGCCACGCGCAGCGCGTTGGTGGTGCCGGGCTGGTTGAAGGGCACGCCCGCTGTTACAACCACCTCGTCGCCGGGCTGCGCGAAGCCTTCGCTGCGGGCGATGCGGGTGGCGCGGGACACGGTTTCGGTCATGGTGTGCAACTCGGCCGTCATCACCGCATGCACGCCCCACACCACGGCCAGGCGGCGGGCGGTGGCGAGGTTGCTCGTCAGGCCCAGCACGGGGCAGCTCGGGCGTTCGCGCGCCACGCGCAGGGCGGTGCTGCCGCCCTCGGTGAAGGCGGCGATCACCGAGGCGCCGATGGTGTGCGCCACCTGCCGGGCCGCGGCGGCGATGGCGGAGGGCGGGCTGCGCTCCGGCGGCGGGCGGCTGCTTTCGATGACCGCGCGCCAGCCGGGGTCGCGCTCCACGCGTTCCACGATGCGATCCATGATGTTGACGGCCTCATACGGGTACTGCCCGGCGGCCGTCTCCGCGCTCAGCATCACCGCGTCCGCGCCGTCGAACACCGCGGTCGCCACGTCGGACGCCTCGGCGCGGGTCGGGGCCGGGGCGGTGATCATGCTTTCCAGCATCTGCGTCGCCACCACGACAGGGATGCCGCGCTGCCGCGCCGCGCGGATGATGCGCTTCTGCGCCAGCGGCACCTCCTCGGGCGGCAATTCCACGCCGAGGTCGCCGCGGGCCACCATCACGGCGTCGGACAGGGCGAGGATCTCGTCCATGTTGTCCAGGGCCTGCGGCTTCTCCATCTTGGTCATGATCCAGGCGCGGCCGGCGGCGATCTCCTTGGCCTCGGCCACGTCCTCGGCTCGCTGGACGAAGCTCAGGCCGATGTAATCGACCTCGTGCAGCAGGGCGAAGTCCAGGTCCAGGCGGTCCTTCTCGGTCAGTGCGGGGATCGGCAGCGCCACGTCGGGCACGTTGACGCCCTTGCGGTCGGACAGGGGGCCGCCGACCATGACCTCGCATTCCAGGTGGTCGCCGCGCACCCGGTCCACCCGCAGGCGCAGCTTGCCGTCGTCCAGCAGCAGGCTGGTGCCGATGCCGGCGGCGGCGATGATCTCCGGGTGCGGCAACTGCACGCGGAGGCTGTTGCCGGGCACGGGGGACAGGTCGAGGCGGAAGCCCTGCCCGGTCTGCAGGGCCACGCGCCCGCCCTGGAAGCGGCCGACCCGCAGCTTCGGCCCCTGCACGTCGGCCAGGATGCCGATGGGGCGGCCGGTGTGCTCCTCCAGGGCGCGGATCATGGTGATGCGGGCCAGGTGGTCGTCGTGGCTGCCATGGCTGAAGTTCAGGCGGAACACATCGGCGCCACCGTTGAACAGGCGGGCCAGCACCTCGGCCGAGCTGCTGGCCGGGCCGAGCGTGGCGATGATCTTCGTGCGCCGGCGGCGGCGCATCTTCACGCGGAGGGCCATGGGGGAGGAGTCCTTCTAAGCGGTCAGGATAGCGCGCAGGCCGTTGCGAAGTTGGGCCAGGCGACCTCCAGGGCAGCAGGGGACTTGCTGGCGTCGATCATCACTACGCGGCTATCACTATGCGGCGTCACGACGGGCCGGGTTTGGCAGGTGCGCAGTCAGGTCCCGGTGTGGCTCGGCAGGCCATCGAGGCGTCGAACATCGCCCACAGTGCCGTACCTGCGCGTCGGTCGTCCCAATCCATACCGCCTCCTGCCCTGCAGCCACTATGCGGCGGTCGTGTCGGATGATCTAGGCCCCACCTGCCTGAGAGGGATTCCTCGACCAAGAAGGCCGTTATATCACCATGCGGCAGGACATTACCTGCGCAGCCGCGGCCGGACCGTCGGGGGATCGACTGGGACTGGGCCGTCCGCATTGGACGAGCGGTGCTTCGGAGCGGACGTTGGCTGAACATGCTCTCGGGGCAGCAGCAACCCCTTGCGTACAAGCCCATGCAGTGGTCAGAGAGCGTCGCATCAACCGGGATCACTTGACATGAGCGACACCTCCACGCCCAGCCACCCCGAGCCAGCGCGCCGCTTCGGCGCTCCCGGCCAGAAAGTCCCGCCTTTCGCGCGCTACAAAGGCACTTCGGCTTGGAAGAAGAATCCTCGGGGCGCGCGTGAGTACGCCCAGTTCCGCGCTGCGGAGAAGCGGCTCAACCAGGGTGCGGCGACGCCTAACCCCTGATCCCGTCATTGCAACCGCCCCTTGCAGCCGCACCATCCCTGCGAAGGGATGGTGCGGCTGCGCCGGGCACTCCATCTATGCAGCACAGCTAGAGGAGAATCAGCCATGCCGATCCCAGAAATGGACCCTGCCACCCAGACCGAGCTGGAGGCCGCCGCCTTCCGCCGCCTGGTCTCGCACCTGCGGGAGCGGGCGGACGTGCAGAACATCGACTTGATGAACCTGGCCGGCTTCTGCCGCAACTGCCTGTCCCGCTGGTACCGCGAGGAGGCCGATGCCCGCAGCCTGTCGCTGACCGACCCCGATGCGCGGGAGATCGTTTACGGGATGCCCTACAAGCAGTGGCAGGCCCTGCACCAGAAGGAGGCGACGGCGGAGCAGAAGGCAGGGTTCGCGGCGTCCAGCCCGGGGCATTAGTCCCCAGTTCAGTGATGTGGGGCTTAGTTACGTGAGGCGAAGCGCCGGCTGGCCAGCCATGCCACGCCCAGGGCCAGGGACACCAGCGCTAGGATGATCGTCGCCAGCGCGTTCAGCTCCGGCGTCACGCCTAGCCGCAGGGCGGAGAACACCACCATCGGCAGCGTCGTCGCGCCGGGGCCGGAGGTGAAGGTGGCCACCACTAGGTCATCGAGCGACAGCGTGAACGCCAGCAGCCAGCCTGATAGCAGCGCCGGCGCCAGCATCGGCAGCGTCACCAGCAGGAATGCCTTGGGGGGCGACGCGCCGAGGTCCATCGCGGCGTCCTCCAGCTCGGTCCCCGCGTCGGCCAGCCGTGCCTCGATCACCACGGCGACGTAGGACAGGCTGACGGAGACGTGGGCCAGGGTGATGGTGAGCGCGCCCCGGCCCTGGGGCCAGCCGAGCGTCTGCTCCATCTGCACGAACAGCAGCAGCAGGGACAGGCCGACCAGCACATCCGGCAGCACCAGCCGCGCCGATAGCAGCGCCGCGAAGGCTCCACGCCCGGCGAAGCGCCCGAACCGCGCCAGGGCGACGCCTGCCCCGGTCCCCAGCACGACCGCGCCCGTCGCCGACAGCGCTGCGATCTGCAGCGACAGCCCGGCGGCGGCGATGAGCTTGTCGTCCTGCCATAGCGCCGCATACCAGCGGAGAGAAAAACCGCCCAGCACCGTCGTCAGCCGCGACGGGTTGAAGCTGGTGGCGACCAGCAGCAGCACCGGCACGTACAGGAATGCATAGCCCGCCAGCAGGCATGCGGTCAGGAAGCCGCCCCGCCTCATGGCACTCCGCTTCGTGACGCCCCGCTTCGTGCGGCCTGGCTCATTCCGCCCCGCCCCATCCCGTAAGGCTCACTGCCGCGCCCGCAGCACGATCATGGGAAGCAGCAAGCCGAGCAGCAGCGCGTTGGCGACGGTCGCTGCCATGGGCCAGTCGCGGTTGCTGAAGAACTCGTTCCATAGCGCGCGGCCGATGGTCTGCGCGCCGGGGCCGCCGAGCAGCTCCGGGATGACGTACTCGCCCACCGCCGGGATGAACACCAGCGCCAGCCCGGCGAGGATGCCCGGCACGGACTGCGGCAGGGTGACGGTCAGGAAGGTGACCCAGGGATTGGCGCCGAGGTCAGCCGCGGCCTCCTCCAGCGCCGGGTCGCGGCGGGACAGGCGGGCATACAGCGGCAGGATCATGAAGGGCAGGTAGGCGTAGGTGACGCCGATATACATCGCGGTGTTGGTGTACAGCAGCCGGGCCGCCGGCAGGCCCAGGCTGGTCAGGGCCAGGTCAATCCAGCCGCCGTCGCGCAGCAGGCCGATCCAGGCGGTGATGCGCAGCAGGAACCCGGTCCAGAACGGCAGCATCACCAGCAGCAGCAGCAGGCTGCGCCAGCGGTCCGGCGCCCGGGCGATGGCAAGCGCCATGGGATAGCCTAGCAGCAGGCAGGCGATGGAGGACACGCCGGCCACGGCCAGGCTTTTCAGGCCGGCGTCGAGGTAGAAGTCGTCCTCGGTGAGCGCGGCGTAGTTGGCGGTGTCGGGGTTGGTCAGCAGCGGGGTGTAGGGGGGCACGCCGGCCACGCTGGTGGAGAACGACAGCGCGGCGACGATCATCACCGGCAGCGCCACCGAGAGCAGCAGCCAGGCCCAGATCGGCAGCAGGACGAACAGGCGCTGCTTCATGTCTGCCTGCTCCCTCTCCCTTCGGGAAAGGGTTGGGGTGAGGGGGTCTTGTGGCGCTGACACCGGCGGTTGGCAGAACGACCCTCGTGCCGGGAAGGACGGCGCTTGCCCGCCCTCTCACCCCAACCCTCTCCCAAAGGGAGAGGGAGCAGGCGAAGCAGCATCTTCATTCGGACAGCAGCACGCAGGCATCGGGGTGCCAGGATACCACCACCGCGCTGCCCGGTGCCAGCAGCCCGGCGCCGATGCCGTCGCCCAGCGGCTGCGACACCAACAGCGTCGCGCCACCTGGCAACTGCACGTGATGGTCCACCACGCCGCCACGGTAGGCGCTGGTGGTCACCACTCCCAGCGCGCAGTTCACGCCGGCCTCGCCGCCGGGCACGATCCGCAGCCGCTCCGGCCGCAGCGCCACATGCACCACCTCCCCTGCCCCGCCCGGCGCCGGACCGGCGGCGTGCGCGGGTCCGATGCCGTCCAGGTCAAGCTCCGCCGCCGGCCCGGCCACGCGCACCCGGGCCGGCAAGATGTTGGCCGCGCCCATGAAGGCGGCGACATACCGGTTGGCGGGATGCTCGTAAATTTCCGCCGGGGTGCCGACCTGCGCCAGCCGGCCGGCATTGAGCAGGCCGATGCGGGTGGCCATCGACAGCGCCTCGTCCTGGTCGTGCGTCACCAGCACGAAGGTGGTGCCGGTCTCACGCTGCACGCGCAGCAGCTCCAGCCGGGTCTGCTCGCGCAGGCCGCGGTCGAGCGCCGACATCGGCTCGTCGAGCAGCAGCAGCCGCGGGCGGGGGGCCAGCGCGCGGGCCAGGGCGACACGCTGCCGCTGCCCGCCGGACAGCGCATCCGGGCGGCGGGCGGCGAAGTCCTGCAGCCGCACCAGGTCCAGCAGCGCCGCCACCCGCTGAGCGATCTCCGCCCGCGCGATCCCCTGGCGGCGGAGGCCGAAGCCGATGTTGTCCGCCACGCTCATGTGCGGGAACAGCGCATAGGACTGGAACGTGGTGTTCACGGGACGGCGGTGCGGCGGCAGGCGGGTGATGTCCTGGCCGCCCAGCACGATCCGCCCGGCCTGCGGTTGCACGAAGCCGCCCAGCGCCCGCAGCAAGGTGGTCTTGCCCGACCCGGAGCCGCCCAGCAGCACGAACATCTCGCCGGCGGCGATCTGCAGGTCCAGCCGGTCCAGCGCCGTCGCCGGGCCGTAGCGCACGGTCAGGCCCTCGACTTCTACGTCAGCCAAGCCGCTGCTACCCCGCCCCGGCCTATCCAGCCTTGAACCGCGCCCACATCCGCGTCCGCAGCCGGTCGGCGGCCTGGCTCGGCGCGCGCACGGTAAAGAAGCGCGGGCTGCTGGTGTCGGGGAACACGTTGGGGTCGTCGCGCACGGCGGGGTTCACCATCGGCAGGCTGGCCGGCACGGCGTTGGGGTAGCGCACCTGGTTGGTGATCGCCGCCATCACGTCGGGCTGCAGTAGGAAGTTGATGAACTGCATCGCCTCGGCCGGGTGCGGCGCGTCCTTGGGGATGGCCAGCATGTCGAAGGTCAGCTCGGCCAACTCCTTGGGCGCGACGTAGCGGACCTCCTTCTGCCCGGCCTCCTTGGCGCGCGCCGCGGCCTGGATCACGTCGCCGGAGTAGGTCATGGCCAGGCAGGTCTGGCCGCCTGCCAGCGCCTCGACCGCGCCGCCTGAGGCGAAGGTGCGGATGTAGGGGCGGATGG
>CAXTFY010000315.1:0-6865 GCA_964243265.1 uncultured Acetobacteraceae bacterium
AACTGCACTTGTCGTTGGTCAGCGCGGGATCGACGGCGGCGTAGTTCAGGAACATCACCGCCTGGTTCGGCGCCCGCTTGTTGTTCTTGTTGATCGCGTCCACCAGCGCGAACGCCACCGCGCTGCCGTTGCCCTGGGTGATGTAGTGGATGCCGTCGTCCACCGCCTTGCGCAGCAGGGTCAGCGACTTCTCCGGGCTGACCTCGTTGTCCAGCGCCACCAGCTCCAGCCGGCGGCCCGGCCCGGCAGCCTGCGCGGCGTTGGCGCGGTCGATGGCGAAGCGGAAGTGCTGCTCGCCCAACTGCCCCGTCGCGGCCAGCGAGCCGCTGAGCGGGTCGATGTAGGCGATCCGCACCACCTCCTCGGCGCGCGGGGCGGCGGGGAGGGCGAGCAGGAGGGCAGCCGCGGCTGCGAAACGGGTGAGCATGGTGGTTTCCCCTGGCGGCGCCACTGGTGCGGGCGCTGTCCGTGTTGGCGACACCTTCCCTGTGCGGGCCGGGCGCGTCAACGGGGATGTTTGTGGGTGCGGTGCAGCAATCGGCTCAGCCGACGAGGGTGACCAGTTCGGAGTAACGTTGCAGCGTAGCGTCAGACGTAAACAGGTGCATTGGACCTGCCATCGCTTGGACAACCAGCAAGCGGTCAAATGGATCGCCATGGTGCAGCGGTAGGTCTGCAACCCGGACTGCAACGGCAGCATGGATGGCAAGTTCGGTGAAGCCGATGTCACGGGCCTCCTGCACAACCTGTTCCGGCCGGACCCGGAAATCCGTGCGTCCCAGCCGCGATTTGATGGCAATCTCCCAAATGCTCGCGGCGCTGAAGGCAACCTTGTTCTCGGCACTCCGCAGCAGCATCTGCGTTTTTGCATCAAGTTTTGCCGGATTGCTGAGCGCCCAAATCAGAACGTTGGTGTCAAGAAGTATATGCATCAACGTCCTTCAAACAGGGCCAGCACGTCGTCAGGCAATGGCGCGTCGAAGTCATCAGAAATGTTCAGCTTGCCGGCCAGCGTGCCCAGGACGCGATCCGGCTTCTTGGCCTCGGCCAACGGCACCAGCCGCGCCACTGGCTTCCCAGCGCGTGCGATCACGATTTCCTCGCCAGCCGCGGCAGCATCGACCAGGCGCGAGAAGTGGGTCTTTGCTGCATGGATGTTGACGGTCTGCATGGCACGCTCCCAATGGACTGATATTAGTCCACCTACTCCTCCATGGCATGGACCGCAACCATATGCTGGCGTCGCGCCTCGGCGTGCTTGACCACCCCTACCCCTAGCCGCCAGGCTCCCGCCCTAGCCGCCCCGAACGGAACCCAGCATGGCCCTCACCCCTGCCCTTGCCACCCTGCTCCGCGGACGGCTCGCCCTGCCGGTGGTCGCATCGCCGCTGTTCATCATCTCCAACCCGGCGCTGGTCATCGCCCAGTGCACCGCGGGGGTCGTCGGCTCCTTCCCCGCGCTTAACGCCCGGCCGGCGGAGGCGCTGGCCGACTGGATCATGCAGATCCAGGATGCCCTGGCCGACTGGGACGCCCACCACCCGGACCGCCCGTCGGCGCCGTTCGCGGTGAACCAGATCGTCCACCGCAGCAACGCCCGGCTGGAGCACGACATGGAGGTGTGCACGCGCCACCGGGTGCCGATCGTCATCACCTCGCTCGGCGCCCGGCCGGAGGTGAACGAGGCCGTCCATTCCTACGGCGGCGCCGTGCTGCACGACATCATCAACGACCGCTTTGCCAGGAAGGCCATCGAGAAGGGCGCCGACGGGCTGATCGCCGTCGCGGCGGGCGCGGGGGGGCACGCGGGCACCCTGTCGCCGTTCGCGCTGTTGCAGGAGATCCGGGTCTGGTTCGACGGCCCGGTCGCGCTGTCGGGCGCCATCGCCACCGGGTCGGCGGTGCTGGCGGCGCAGGCGATGGGGGCGGACTTGGGCTATGTCGGCTCGGCGTTCATCGCCACCGAGGAGGCCAACGCCAACCCGGCCTACAAGCAGGCCATCGTGGACGGCGGCGCGGACGGCATCGTCTATACCAACCTGATCACCGGCGTGCACGGCAACTACCTGCGGCCGAGCCTGGTGGCCGCCGGGCTGGACCCGGACAACCTGCCAGCCTCCGACGCCTCGAAGATGAACTTCGGCGGCGATAAGGCGAAGGCCTGGAAAGATATCTGGGGCAGCGGCCAGGGCATCGGCGCCGTGCAGGCCGTCGTTCCCACGGCGGCGCTGGTCGGGCGCATGGCTCGCGAGTACGCCGACGCCCGTGGCCGCCTGGCCCGGATGCAGCCCGAGTTGGCCCCGGCACCCTCCCCCGTGCTGGCCGTGACCTAGCCCGCGGCGGGACCGGCGGCCATCGCCGGCCGAGCGGTCTGCATGGGTGGCGCTGCCCCGTCGCGCGCTCCACCACGGCGGGGCGGATGCGGACCGCGCTGGGCCTGAAGCCGTTGGCCAGCCCGGCAAGCGCCGCGTGACCTGCAACATCCATCCCGCACAGACCCTGCATGCACTGGGACGGCTGCGAGCCCTGGGCATAGCTGGGCCACCGGCACAGAACGGCGACCCGGCGCGCGGTAGCCAGCGCCCTCGCAAAGGTTTGTTTGTAGATCAATGTTGCGGCGCACCATATCCGATTTCTGCCGCGTTAACCTCACCGTGCCCTGTTGGCCTATGCCTATAACTTGAAAGGCCAAAACATGCCTGGTCTCGGCGATACCATCGCTCAACTCGTCCGTAACAGCCGCTTGCGGGAGGCCGCCGCCCGCGCGGCGCCCACGGCCCCGGCGGCAATGCTGACCGAGGTGACGAACTTCGGAGCCAACCCCGGAAACTTGCGGATGCTGGCCTATGTGCCGCAGGGTCTGCCCCCGGGTGCGCCGCTGGTCGTGGTACTGCACGGATGCACACAGACCGCTGCGGGCTACGATGCTGGCGCCGGTTGGTCCTGCCTGGCAAAGCGGCACGGCTTCGCGGTGCTGTTGCCCGAGCAGCAACGGGCCAACAACCCGAACGGCTGCTTCAACTGGTTCCAGCCAGCCGATACGGCGCGCACGGGCGGCGAAGCGGAGAGCATCCGCCAGGGCATCGCCTCGATGGTGGCCAGCCACCGCCTCGACCCCGCCCGGGTTTACGTCAGCGGCTTGTCGGCTGGCGGTGCCATGGCAGCCACCCTGCTGGCCACCTACCCCGAGGTGTTCGCTGGCGGCGCCATCATCGCCGGCCTGCCCTATGGCGCTGCGGGATCGATGCAGGAGGCGTTCGAGGCGATGGGCGGCCGCCGCGTCCAGCCGGCCCGTGCTTGGGGAGACCTGGTGCGCCGGGCCTCCCGGCACCATGGTCCCTGGCCACGCATCCAGGTCTGGCAGGGCAACGCCGACACCACCGTGCGGCCGGGCAATGCGGCGGAGCTGGTGAAGCAGTGGGCCGACCTGCACGGCCTGCCGTCCGCGCCGACGATCACCGACCAGGTGGACGGCGCCGTGCACCAGGCCTGGCACGGGGCGGATGGGACGGTGCTGCTGGAGAGCTTCATGGTGCCGGGGATGCAGCACGGCACGCCGCTGAACCTTGGGGCGCCGGATGTTGACGGATCGGTGGGGCGTGCTGGGCCGTTCATGCTGGACGCCGGCATCTCCTCCACCTGGCTCCAGGCGCGGTCTTGGGGCCTGCTGACCGCAGCCGCCCAAGTTCGAACCGAGGCGCCGCAAGCGGCAGCCGGCCCCCTGCCCGGCATCTCCTTGCCGGAGTTCGCGCTGCCGATCGCCGCTCGTGTGGGCAATGTGGCATCGGTGATCGACCAGGCGTTGCGGTCGGCGGGGCTGCTGAAGTCGGGCTGACGTCCGGCGAGGCGTTGCGGAGCGACATAGCGGCCGCAACGACCCCGGGTGGGTTGAGCGCCAGCCTCACCGACGCGACCGGCATGGAAAACGTCAAGCTGCTCGTGTGACGCTGTAACGACAGCGCGGGGATGCCCTTTCCCGAAGCGAGACCGACCACCGTGGTGGTGCTGGCAATGGCGTTGCTCGCCCAAGTGGGCTGTGCCCCTGCCGCCCCGGGGCTTGTCGCACGGTGGCGTAGAACGGCCTGACTGGCGCCGTGCCGTCCCGGCCCGCACAAGTCAGCAGAAACGGCGCGCTTGTGCCGGGAGCAGGACCAGCGGCGGTGCAGGCACGGTGGTTGCGGCGGCTGTGGCGCACCACCCCAGCCTGTAGACGGCTTGCGGTCAAGTCGCCTTGCCCTACCCTCCTCCGGCAACCATGCCCCAGGCCGCACGTCCGCGCCGCAAGGCCGTGCTGGCCAGGGTCGCGGCGGCATCAGCGGCGCCATGCGCCCGTGCGGACCAGCCGTGACGCAGGCAAAGTCCGAAACGGGCGCAGGTGTCATCCAGGATGGCCGCAAGCTGCGCCTCAAGCGCCGGGTCCGGCGGCTGGGCGTTGACCTCGTTGACCGGCGGCGGCGGCGGCTCCGCCACACGGTCCGCCCAGCCGACGCCCCAGGCCTGCAACGCCAAGGCATCGTTGGACGCCTGCCATCGCATCGCGGCCTCGGCGTGCAGGGCCGCCGTGATGCCCTGGAACCCCGCGGTGCCGAGGCTGCGCGCAGCCGCCTCCACATGGCGCGACGCCTCCCGGGCGCGCGGACCCAGCAGCCGGCGCGCCCCGCCCTGGTGCAGGCGGCGCAGCACCTCGATGGCGGCCGGGCCGGGGCTGCGGTTCTCGGCCAGCCCGGCATCGGCGGCGGTCAGCAACGGGGCGATGCGGTCCAGCAGGCCGACCTCCGCCAGCGTGCGTTCGGCCAGGGGTCGGCCGGAGCAGCGGTCCCGCACCGGCACCACGTGCAGCCGCCCGGCGGAGGCCTTCTGCCAAGGGGAGGCCATGCCGACCAAGTCCAGCCGCGCCGTGCCGATCCAGGCGGCGGCGAAAGCCGGAAAGCTCCGCCCCTCGCGCAGGAATTGGCTGCGCCAGGTATAGAGCGAGTTCAGGTACTCGGATTGCGGCTTGACCGTGACCAGCGTTTCCATGGCGAAGCCGTGCGCGTCGAACAGGCTGGCCAAGGTGCGCGCCACGCCCAGGCCGCGCGGCACGCCGCACAGGCCCTCATAGGACAGCAGCACCACGTCGCACCGCGTGTCCCGCAGCCCGGCGGCCAGGCGCCCGAGCAGCTCGGCCCGTTCGCGTGGCGGGCGGCGGCCGTCCAGCGCCTCGCCCAGGTGCTGGTGGCTGAGATGCGGTGCGGCGGCGCTGGCCGGGGTCAGGTCGGGATACAGGATGCCAGCCTCGCCCAGCGCCGGGCGCAGGCGGGTGAGGATGTGCTGCAGGCTGGTGGTCCCGGTCCGCGGGGTGCCGATGTGGACGATGGCGCGGCGCATTGCGGGTGGGTTCAGCCCGGCAGGTCGGCCCGTGTCAAGCGGCTTGCTTCCCCCTCTCCCTTCGGGAGAGGACCGGGGTGACGGAGGCCGCAAGGGCCGAATTCACCAAGGCAGGAGCAAAGCCGGCGCCGGATCAGGCGGGGCCCTGGTCCTTGCCGTTCCCTCACCCCGGCCCTCTCCCGGAGGGAGAGGGGGAAGCAAGCTTACGGGATTGCGGGGGTTGGGCTACAATTCGGCATGGTCGCAATTTGGAACGGCTGGGATCAGCAGGTCCTCGACCGCGAGTACAACGCCCGGGCCAGCGTGCCGGACTACGACGCGGAGGTGGCGCGCTACCGCACCCTGTCCGACGCCGCCCGCACCGTCCTGCCGCACACGTCCGGCCTGGTGTTCGACCCGCGATCCGGCAACGCCCTAGACTGGTTTTCCGGTGCCCAGGGCGGCCCGGTGCTGCTGTGGGTGCACGGCGGCTACTGGCGTGCCCTGGGGCGGCATGACGGGAGCTGCGTCGCGCCGGGCCTAGTGGCGGCCGGGGTGCATGTGGCGGTCATGGACTACACCCTGGTCCCCGCGGCCACGCTGGACGAGATCGTGCGGCAGGTGCGCGCCGCCTGCGCCTGGGTGGCCGCCCATGCCTCGGGGGTGGGCGCCGATCCCGCGCGGCTGTTCGTCGGCGGGTCCTCGGCCGGTGGGCACCTGGCGGGCATGGTGCTGGCCGGGGGCTGGCACGCCGGGTTTGGCCTGCGCCCGGACGCGATCCGCGGCGCCGTCGCACTGTCCGGCCTGTACGACATGGAGCCGGTGCGGCTGAGCTTCGTCAATGACTGGATGGGACTGACCGCGGCCGATGCCGCGCGGCTCAGCCCGATCCGCCTGATCCCACCCGCGGGTCCGGCGCCACGCCTGCTGGCCGGCTACGGCATGCTGGAAACCGGCGAGTTCCGGCGGCAGACCACGGCCTACGCCGCCGCCTGGGCCGCCGCCGGGCACCAAACGCACGTTGCGCCGCAGCCCAACCGCAACCACTTCAATGTCGTAACGGCCCTGGGCGACGCAGCCGACCCGATGTGCCAGGCCGCGGCAGCCTTCCTGCTCGCATAGGACCCCTCATGCTTGTCATCCTGATCGTGTTGGTGATCGTCGCCGTCCTCGCGGCTGCCCTGGGGGTGCGGACGGTGCCGCAGGGCCAGGTCTGGACCGTCGAGCGCTTCGGCGCCTTCACCCGGCTGTTGAACCCCGGCCTGAACCTGCTGCTGCCCCTGGTCGAGCGCGTCGGCCACAAGATGAACGTGCAGGAGATCGTGCTCGACATCCCCGAGCAGGCCGTCATCACCCGGGACAATGCCGCCGTGGTGGTGGACGGGATCATGTACTACCGCGTGCTCGACCCGGCCAAGGCGGCGTATGGCGCGCAGAACCTGGTGCAGGCGCTGACCAGCATGGCGATGACCAACATCCGCAGCGTGATCGGCGCGATGGACCTGGACGGCGCGCTGTC
>CAXTFY010000316.1:0-6864 GCA_964243265.1 uncultured Acetobacteraceae bacterium
GGACTGCGCCGCAAGACCCCCTCACCCCGGCCCTCTCCCGAAGGGGGAGAGGGAGAAGGCGGGTAGCGTCCTCGTGCCATAGGCGCCGGCCCGCTTGGCTGCTGGATTTCCACGCCGCAGGTGCGGCTCAGAGTGACCGTGCGTCCACAACCGCCCGGCCTCTGCCATGAAGCGCGCGCTGGTCGTGCTGTACTTCATCCTGCTGATGGCGCCGATCTATTGGCTGCTCAACATGAGCCTGCGGCTGACGCCCGACATCCTGTCCAACTTCGAGCTGGTGCCGAGCCATCCGACGCTCGCCAACTTCGCCCATATCTTCGGCGACCCGACCTGGTATCTCAGCTACCTTAATTCGCTGGAGTTCGTGACGATCAACGTCGTCGTCTCGGTGGGTGTGGCGCTGCCGGCGGCCTACGCCTTCTCGCGCTACCGCTTTCTCGGCGACAAGCAGTTCTTCTTCTGGTTGCTAACCAACCGCATGTCGCCGCCGGCGGTGTTCCTGCTGCCGTTCTACCAGCTTTATTCCTCCGTCGGCCTGTTCGACACGCCCTGGGCGGTGGCGCTGGCGCACTGCCTGTTCAATGTGCCGCTCGCGGTCTGGATCCTGGAGGGCTTCATGTCCGGCGTGCCGCGGGAGATCGATGAGACGGCGGCGCTGGACGGCTACGGGTTCCCGCGGTTCTTCGTGTTCATCTTCTTGCCGCTGATCCGGGCGGGGGTGGGGGTGACGGCGTTCTTCTGCTTCATGTTCAGTTGGGTGGAGCTGCTGCTGGCGCGCACGCTGACCTCCACGGACGCCAAGCCGATCGTTGCCGCCATGACGCGGACGGTCAGCGCGACGGGCCTCGATTTCGGCTTGCTGGCGGCGGCGGGGGTATTGACTATCGTTCCGGGCGCGATCGTGATCTGGTTCATCCGCAACTACATCGCCAAGGGCTTTGCCCTGGGGCGCGTGTAGCGTGGCGTGCAGGAGGGGCGCCGCATGAAGTGGATGGCCTGGACAGGGCTGACCGAGATCTTCTTCGGTTGCATCGCCGTGATGCTGGTGGGGATGACGACGTGGGAGGTGCTGTCGCCCGGGGTGCCTCGGCGCGGCCTGCTGCCGCTGGTCACCACCCGCGGCGACCGGCTGTTCATCGGGCTGCTGTCGGCGGCGTTCCTGAACCTGGCCTGGATTGGGTTCACCGAATTGGACCAATACTGGGCGCTGGGACTGAGCGGCGTGCTGCTGCTGCTGATTGGGCGCTACGGCTAGGCGCTGCCGTTTGCGGCCCGGCGCAGGTCCTGCCGGGTCGTCTGCTGCGAGGGACCGCATAACAGGGAGGGAACAGCCAATGAGCATCGAGATTTCACGCAGGCAGGCGCTGGTGGGCGGCGCTGCCGTTACCGCCGCCGCAACGGCGGGGCTGAGCGTGCCGGCGACGGCCCAACCTGCCGGAACGCAGGTGGCGGCGGCACAGAAGTGGATCGACAACGAGTTCCAGCCCTCGACGCTGTCGAAGGCCGAGCAGATGAAGGAGATGCAGTGGTTCATCGACGCGGCCAAGCCCTATCAGGGCATGGACATCCACGTGGTGACCGAAATCCTGGACACGCATGTCTATGAAAGCCAGGTGCTGACCAAGGCGTTCACCGAGATCACGGGCATCAAGGTCACCAGTGATTATATCAACGAGGGCGACCTGGTCGAGAAGCTGCAGACCGAGATGCAGTCGGGCCGACCGATCTATGACATGTACGACAACGACAGCGACCATATCGGCACGCATTTCCGCTATGGTGTGACGACGGTGCTGTCCGATTTTATGAAGGGCGAGGGCAAGGATGTCACCCTGCCGACGCTGGATGTCGATGACTTCATCGGCAAGGCGTTCACCACGGCGCCGGACGGCAAGATGTACCAGTTGCCGGACCAGCAGTTCGCCAACCTGTACTGGTTCCGCGCCGACTGGTTCGCCCGGCCGGACCTGAAGGACCGGTTCAGCAAGAAGTACAACTATGAGCTGGGCGTGCCGGTGAACTGGTCGGCCTATGAGGACATCGCCGAGTTCTTCACCAACGAGGTGAAGGAGATCGATGGGGTTCGGGTCTATGGCCACATGGACTACGGCAAGAAGGACCCTTCGCTGGGCTGGCGCTTCACCGACGCGTGGCTGAGCATGGCGGGGACCGCCGACATTGGGCTGCCCAACGGCCTGCCGGTGGACGAGTGGGGCATCCGGGTGGAGGACTGCCATCCCGTAGGGGCCAGCGTGTCGCGCGGCGGGGCGGTGAACAGCGCCCCGGCGGTGTATGCGACCGAGAAGTATGTCGAGTGGCTGAAGAAGTACGCCCCGCCCGAGGCCGCCGGCATGACGTTCACCGAGGCCGGGCCAATTCCTGGCAACGGCACCATCGCGCAGCAGATCTTCTGGTACTCGGCGTTCACCAAGGCGCTGACCAAGCCGGGCTTGCCCGTCATGAACGCGGACGGCACGCCGAAGTGGCGCATGGCGCCCAGCCCGCACGGGCCGTACTGGAAGCCGGGGATGCAGAACGGCTACCAGGACGTCGGGTCGTGGACGCTGATGAACTACACTGACCTGAAGCGGCGCAAGGCGGCGTGGCTGTACGGGCAGTTCTGCACCTGCAAGACGACATCGCTGAAGAAGACCATCGTCGGGCTGACGCCGATCCGGCAGAGCGACATCATGAGCCAGCCGATGACCGACCTGGCGCCGAAGCTCGGTGGGTTGGTGGAGTTCTATCGCAGCCCGGCCCGGGTGGCGTGGACGCCGACCGGCAGCAACGTGCCGGACTACCCGAAGCTGGCGCAGTTGTTCTGGCAGAACGTCGCGGTGGCGGTCAGCGGGGAGAAGACGGCGCAGGCGGCGATGGACAACCTGGCGAGCGACATGGACAAGGTGCTCGGGCGGCTGGAGCGGGCGGGAATGGTCAACTGCGCGCCGAAGCTGAACAAGGAGCAGCCTCCGGAGTACTGGTATGCGAAGGGGACGGCGCCCTGGCCGAAGCTCGGCGTCGAGAAGCCGCAGGGCGAGACCGTCGCATACGAGAAGCTGATCGACGCGTGGAAGCAAGGGCGCGCGATGTAGGGCCAGGCGTCGCCGGTTCTGGCGACGCCGGACTTGCCCGGCGCTGTTATTGCGAGCCGCGCTTGCGGCATGGCAATCCAGGACCGCGAAGGCCACGTTCCAATCCTGCGTTGGTTGGATTGCTGCGTCGCTGCGCTCCTTGCGATGACAACAGAGGGGCAATGACGAACGAGGCAGGGCAGTCGCATATGCGGTGCGGATACTGCCTGCTTCCCCTCCCTCGGGAGAGGGCCGGGGTGAGGGGGTCTTGCGGCGCAGGCCTCCTGGCCCGGGTCATGCGGTTTCGGCGGCATCGCAGGGCGGCGCGAGGCAAGCAAGACCCCCTCACCCCGACCCTCTCCCGAAGTGGGAGAGGGAGCAGAAGCGGTCCTCATGGCATGATCGGTCGCCCTGCAAACGTGGGGGCGGTTGACTTAACAGGCTGCGGCGGGCTCAGGCCCGCCGTGCTCGCCGGGAGGAAGTGATTGAGCGTACCGGCCATCCTGGCCATCGACCAGGGCACGACATCAACCCGCGCCATCCTGTTCAGCGGCGACGGCGATGTGCTGCACATCGCCGCTCGGCCGCTGCCGCAGATCTACCCCGGCCACGGCTGGGTGGAGCATAATCCCGAGGTCATCTGGGCCGACACCGTCGCGACCTGCCGGGAGGTGCTGGCCGGGAACCCGGCGCCCGCCGCCATCGGCATCACCAACCAGCGGGAGACCGCCGTGGTCTGGGATCGCCGCACCGGGCGGCCGATCCACAATGCCATCGTCTGGCAGGACCGCCGCACCGCCGCCCGCTGCGCCGAGTTGACCGCCGCCGGGCACGAGCCGATGGTCACCGAGCGTAGCGGATTGGTGATCGACCCGTACTTCTCCGCCACCAAGGTCGCCTGGTTGCTGGAGCATGCGCAGGCAATGGACGCGGCACGGCGGGGGGACCTCGCGTTCGGCACCATCGACAGCTTCCTGCTGTGGCGGCTGACCGGGGGGCGCGTCCATGCGACCGACGCCACCAATGCGGCGCGCACCGGGCTGTTCAACATCCATGATGGTGCCTGGGACCCGGTGCTGCTCGACCTGTATGGCATCCCCGCCGCGATGCTGCCGGAGGTGCGGGACAATGCCGCTGATTTCGGCACGACGGAGCCGGGGGTGATCGGCGGGGCCATCCGCATCGGCGCCATGGCCGGGGACCAGCAGGCGGCGCTGGTCGGGCATGCCTGCTTTGCGCCGGGCGAGGTCAAGAGCACCTACGGCACCGGCACCTTCATGATCGCCAACACCGGCACCGTCGCGGTGCCGTCCCACAACCGGCTGCTGACGACCATCGGCTACCGGCTGCAGGGGGTGACGACGTATGCGCTGGAGGGGGGCATCTTCGTCACTGGCGCTGCGGTGCAGTGGCTGCGGGACGGGCTGGGCCTGATCGGCACCGCCGCCGAGTCCGCCGCCGTGGCTGCGAGCGTGCCGGACAGCGGCGGGGTATATGTGGTGCCGGCACTGACCGGGCTGGGCGCGCCGTACTGGGACGCCGATGCGCGGGGGCTGATCTGCGGGCTGGACCGGCAGACCACCGCCGCCCACTTGGTCCGCGCGACGCTGGAGGCGGTGTGCTTCCAGACCAGCGACCTGATCGAGGCGATGCGGCGGGACGGTATCCCCGCCATGCCGTCGCTGCGGGTGGATGGGGGGATGACGGCCAATGACTGGCTGATGGGGTGCATGGCCGACCTTACGGGGCTGCCGGTGGAGCGGGCGGCGGTGGCGGAGACGACGGCGCTGGGGGTGGCCTGCTTGGCCGGGCTGCAGGCGGGGGTGTACGGCTCGTTGGCGGACATTGCGCAGCGGCGCACGCCGGACCGGGTGTGGCAGCCCTCCGGGTCCGTGGAGCGGCGGGAGGCCCTGCATGCCGGGTGGCAGGCCGCGGTGCGGCGGGCGCGGTCGTAGCGATGGAGGTGCGGTTCCGCTGCGACCCGGCCCTGGCGGAGGCGCTGCCGCGGCCCAGGCTGGCGCGGCAAGCGCTGCCGGAGTGGTTGCGGGCGATGCCGATGACGGCGGTGTCGGACATGCATGACGGGCCGGTGCGGACGGTGAAGCAGTGCCCGCCGTTCCTTGATGCGATGCGGGCCGGGTTCGTCATGCCGCTGCCCTGCGATGTGCATTACGCCGATGGCGCGTTCACCTGGGATTGGCGGCTGCCGCGGCCGGACACGCCGGGACATCCGCAGGCGCCGGTGAGCTTCCACGCCGCGGCGCAGGTGCAGGGGGCGCCGTTCGGCGAGGGCAACCTGATCAAGTTCATCGGGTTCTGGACCATCGAGCTGCCGCCGGGGTGGTCGCTGCTGGCGACGCATCCGGTGAACCGCGATGACTTGCCGTTCCGGACGCTGACGGGGTTGGTGGACAGCGACCGCTTCCACCAGGTTGGGCTGCTGTTCCCGGCGCGGTGGCTGGACCCGGGGGCCGCCTGTTTCTTGCCGGCGGGGACGCCGGTCGCGCAGTGCATCCCGGTGCCTCGGGAGGCGCTGGAGTTGCAGTTCTCGGCGTTTGGCGAGGCGGAGGTGGCGGCGTTCACCGGGGTGGGCGATGCTGTCCTGGCGGCGCCGGGAGTGTATCGGGACCGGTATCGTGACCGCGTGCGGTAGCCTGCAGCTTGGCCCGCAGCGCGGCGGCGCTGAGCCAGACCTGGCCGGAGGAGCCGGCGGCCAATTCCTGCGCGATGCGGGGGAAGCTGGCCGGGTCCGTGGCATAGGCGCGGGCGTAGGCGGCCATGGCGGCGTTGAGGTCCCCCGTAGCCTGGAGCGCGCTGCCCAGGTTGTGCCAGGAGGCGACGTGGCCCGGGGCGGCGGCGAGGGCGGCGCGGTAGGCGTCGATGGCGCTTGCCGGCTGTCCCGCCTCGTGCAGCGCGGCGCCGAGGGCGTGGAGCAGGGCGGGGTCGCCGGGGCAGACGGCGCTTGCCTTGCGGAACAACGCGGCGGCCTCGGTGAAGCGGCTGGCTGTGAACAGCCGGGTCGCCTCGGCCTGGAGGGTGGCGGCGGCGGCCTCGGCGCGGTCGAGCAGGCGGCGGGCGGCGGCGAAGTCCGGTTGCAGCAGCAGCGCCTCCCGCAGGGCAGCGGCGGCGGCGGGCCAGTGCTGCGCGGCGGCGAGGATGCGCCCGGCGGCGGCCAGGGTCTCGGGCGAGCGGTCGCGGGCGACGGCGCGGGCGGCCCAGTGGCGGGCCTCATTGAGTTGGCCGGCCTCGGCGAGCAGCAGGCCGAGCAGGCGCATGGCGACGGGGTCCTCGCCTGCTGCGTCCCCGCCTGGTACATCCCCGCCGGGCACGGCATGGCGGCAGGCGGCGATGGCGGCCTCGGTGCTGCCGGTGCGGTGGAGGCGGAGGGCTTGGGCCAGGGCAGTCTTTGGGTCCATCGCGGCAGGCTACACGCGGGCGTGCTTCGGGTGGAGGTCGGACGGCGGTTGGGGCTGGCTGCCCTGCTGCTATGGGCGATGGGGGCGCACGCCCAGGCACAGGAGGACCCGAAGATGGCGTTGGAGGACATCCCGTTAGAGTTGGACCCGGTGCCGGGCTTCGCCGATCCGGGCACCGCGCAGCGTCATTGCCCCGGGGACGCCGTAGTCTGGCCTGATCCGGCCACTGGGTATTTCCAGCCGCCGGGTTCCTCCCGCTTCGCCGCCGCGACGGGCGGGTTCGCCTGCCTCGGCGATGCAATAGGGGCGGGCTACTGGGACGCCGATCCATTTGCCGGCGGCCCGGCCCGCAGCCGAAGCTTTCCGATCGACCCGGC
>CAXTFY010000317.1:0-1398 GCA_964243265.1 uncultured Acetobacteraceae bacterium
GCAGCGGACATCATCACCTGCGACGCTTGCCCGGTGCTGTGCCGCATCCGGTTGGGCAAGACCGGGGCCTGCGACCGGTATGGCAACATTGGCGGACGCCTGGCCCGGATGGACCCGCTCGTGGTGCTGTCGCACGACCCGGCCCGGGTGCCGCTCGGCGTGTGGGACGGCAACGCGGTGGCCGCGCAGGACGTGACCCTGACCGCCATCGGCGCTGGCACCACTTACCCCGACTACAAGCCCGCCCCGTTCATCGTCGGCAGCACCATCGACGGCGTGGACATGGTGACGGTCGTCACCGAGGGCGTGTTCAGCTACTGCGGCCTGAAGGTAAAGATCGACACCGACCGCCATATCGGCCCCGAATGCGCTCCCGTTCGAGTTGGCGGCGAGCAGGTCGGGCACGTCACCACCGCCGAGTACGGCAGCCAGATGCTCAGCCTCGGCGGCGTGCGCCACCTGACCGGCGGCAGCAAGCGCGAGGGCGTGGCGACCTGTACTGCGATGCTGACGCTGGCCAACCGCGGCGCGGTGGAGCTGACGGTGGACGGCGGCGCGAGCCTGCGCGTGCAGTCCGGCCAGCCCCCGGTGATCGACGGGGTGGAGGAGGCGCGGATGCGCGTCGGCTGCGGCAGCGCCACCATCGGCATCTTCGCCCCGCAATGGGCCGGCCACGCCGATGAGGTGATCGTCGTGGACGACCACATCACCGGCGTGCTGACCGAGCACCAGGCCGGGCGCTTCCTGGACTTGCGCCCGGCCGGCATCCGGGTGCGCGGGCGGCGCAGCACGCCGGGGCGGTACTTCCAGGTGGCCAGTCCTGGGGCGGGGTGGGGCGGCACCGACGTGCAGGACCCGCTGGACATCATCGAGCGCATCGATCCGAAGACCGCCTGGCCCGGCCTGCGGCTGCTGATGGTGTCCACCACGGGGGAGCACTCCGGCTGGTACGTGCTGGACGATGCGTTGCGCCCACAGCCGGCGGCGATGCCGCCCGCCATAGCCGCCGCGGTCGCGCGCATCGGGGAGAACTGCGAGCCGGCGTTGTGCTCGGTGCTGTTCATGGCCGGGGCGGGCGGCTCGCTGCGGGCCGGGGCGACGGACAACCCGGTGCTGCTGACCCGCAGCGTGCAGCGGCGGCTGACGCGGGTGACCGCCGGGGGGGCGCCGGTGTTCGTGTGGCCCGGCGGGGGGATCACCTACATGGTGGATGTCGCGACCCTGCCGGACAACGCCTTTGGCAGCGTGCCGACGCCGGCCCTGGTCGGGCCGATCGAGTTCACGCTGCCGTTGGCCGACTACGCCGCGCTGGGCGGCTACATGGACCGCGTGCGCCGGCTGGAGGACGTGCTGCGGGAACAACGGCCCCGTGTGGCGGCTGCCTCTCCCTCTCCCTCC
>CAXTFY010000317.1:1498-6828 GCA_964243265.1 uncultured Acetobacteraceae bacterium
CCGGTTGCACTTGCAGCATGGCCCGATCGACTTGGTCTGCCGCGCCTGGGGCGACCCGGCAGAGGTTCACGCCGCCTACGCCCAGGCTGCCGCAGCCTTTCCCGCCATCCTGCCGACGCTTTGCGCCGAGATGCCGGCGCTTCGCGCCCCGCTGCCGGGCCAGCCGCCGCACGGTCCCGTTGCACGGGCGATGCACGCTGCCTGCTTGCCCCATGCTGGGCGCTTTATCACCCCCATGGCCGCCGTCGCCGGCGCCGTGGCCGACGCGCTGCTGGCGGCGATGCTTGTGGGACGCCGGATCAGCCGGGCCTTTGTCAACAATGGCGGCGATATCGCCATCCACCTGGCGCCCGGCGAGTCCCTGCGATGCGGCCTGGTGACCGACCTTGCGGCCCCGGCGCTGGACGGCCGGTTCACGCTGCACGCGGCGGCCCGGTCCCGCGGCGTCGCCACCTCCGGCCGGGCCTGCAAGGGCCGGGGCGGGCGCAGCTTCTCGTTCGGCATCGCGGATTCGGTGACCGTGCTGGCGCGCACGGCGGCGCAGGCCGATGCGGCGGCAACCGTGCTGGGCAACGCCGTGGACCTGCCGGGCCACCCCGCCGTGCTGCGCCGCCCGGCGGACAGCATCGATCCCGACAGCGATCTCGGCGCGCGGCTGGTGACTTGGGACTTGGGGCAGCTCACCGCCGCGGAGGCCGACGCAGCCCTGGACGCCGGGCGCCGGGAGGCCGATGCTCTGCGTGCCCGCGGCCTGATCGACGGCGCGGTGCTGACGCTGCGCGGCCGGATGGCGGCGAGCCTGCCTGCAACGCTGGAGACCGCATGATCCGCAAGATCGTCACCATCGTCGAAGAAACCCACCGTGAGCCCGGGGGTGAAGGTGGGCAAGACATCCGCCCCGCCACCCGCAAGGCCGCCGCCATCGCCGTGGTGGACAACCCGTTCAGCGGCCGTCATGCCCCAGACTTGGCGGAACTGGTCGAACTCGGCGCCCTGCTCGGCGACTTGTTGGGGCGTCGCGCGGTTGCCGCGCTGGATGTTTCCGGCACGGCGATCCAGAGCTACGGCAAGGCCGCCATCGTCGGCGAGGACGGCGAGCTGGAGCACGCCGCCGCCATCCTGCACCCGAAGATGGGCGCCTCGATGCGCAACACGGTGGAGCATGGCGCCGCCCTGGTGCCCAGCGCCAAGAAGCGCGGCGGCATGGGCGCCTGCATCGACGTGCCGTTGGGTCATAAGGACGCTGCCTACGTCCGCAGCCACTTCGACGCGATGGAGGTCCGCATCCCCGATGCCCCCCGGCGTGATGAGATCCTGGTCGCCGTTGTGGTGACCGATAGCGGGCGCCCCCTGCCCCGCGTCGGCGGGCTGACGGCGGACCAGGTGATCGGGCAGGATGGGCTGCGGTAAGGAGACCATGCCCATGGCACCTACACGACCCATGGTACCCACAAGGCGTGGCATCCTGCTGGCCGGCGCCGGCACGCTGGCGATGCCGGCGATCCTGCGCGCGCAGTCCAACACGCCCATCCGCATCGGCGAGATCAACAGCTATACCGGGCAGCCCGCCTTCACCCTGCCGTACCGCAACGGCTGGCAGCTTGCGCTGGAGCAGGTGAACGCCGCCGGGGGCGTGCTGGGGCGCAAGCTGGAGATCATCAGCCGCGACGACGCCGGCCGGCCGCAGGACGCCGTCCGCGTGGCGGGGGAACTGGTATCGGACCAGCATGTGGACCTGCTGGCCGGCACCTTCCTGTCCAACGTCGGCCTGGCGGTCAGCGACTTCGCGCTGCAGAACAAGCGGGTGTTCGTCGGCGGGGAGCCGCTGACCGATGCGCTCGTGTGGGAGAAGGGCAACCGATACACATTCCGGCTGCGGCCCAGCACGTATATGCAGGCGTCGATGCTGGTGGAGGACGCGGCGAAGCTGCCGGCCAAGCGGTGGGTGACGGTGGCGCCCAACTACGAGTACGGGCAGTCGGCGGTGAAGTGGTTCAAGCAGCTTCTGCAGGCCAAGCGCCCGGACGTGGAGTTCGTGGGCGAGCAGTGGCCGGCGCTGGGGCGCATCGACGCCGGGGCGACGGTGCAGGCGCTGGCGCAGCCGAAGCCGGATGCGGTGTTCAATGTCACTTTTGGGGCGGACCTGACCAACTTTGTCCGCCAGGGCAACACGCGGGGGCTGTTCGAAGGCCGGGGCGTGGCGTCGATGCTGACTGGGGAGCCGGAGTACTTGGAGCCTCTGGGCGAGGAGACGCCGGAAGGCTGGATCGTTACCGGCTATCCCTGGAACAGCTTGGACACGCCGGCGCACAAGGCGTTTGCCGATGCTTACCGCGCCAAGTTCGGGGAGGCGCCGAAGTGCGGGTCCGTGGTTGGGTATGCGCTGGTGAACTCCATCGTGGCCGGGCTGCTGCAGGCGGGGGGCACCGAGGGCGAAGCGTTGGCTGATGGGTTCCGTGGCGCGGCGTTCGATACCCCGTTTGGCCGGGCGGGTTTCCGCGCGCTGGATCATCAGGCGACGCTGGGCGCCTTCGTGGGGCGGCTGGCGCAGAAGGATGGGCGCGGGGTGATGACCGACTGGCGTTATGTGGACGGGGCTGCGGCGCTGCCCAGCGACGCCGAGGTGCGGACGCTGCGCCCGGCTGCGGGTTGATGCTCCCTCTCGTGCCGGGAGAGGGCCGGGGTGGGGGAGGCCGCGAGCACTGCATCCTGCCCCGGGCAGTGCCCTCTGGCTCGCGGCTGGTTGGGACCGCCCTGCCCGCCTCCCTCACCCCGGCCCTCTCCCGGAGGGAGAGGGAGCAGGACGCGGCGGGCTGATTGGACTTGCTGCCGACGCTGTTGACCGGGCTTTCTGGCGCGTCGTCGCTGTTCCTGGTCGCGGCCGGGCTGACGGTGGTATTCGGCGTCACCCGCGTGGTCAACTTCAGCCATGGCAGCCTGTGCATGCTGGGCGCCTACATCGGCTGGAGCATCCTGACCCGGCTGCCGCGCGACCCGCTGTCCTTTACCGCCGGGGTGCTCGGCACCGCGCTGGCTGTCGGTGCGGTCGGCGTGGTGATCGAGGTCCTGCTGCTGCGCCGCATCTACCGTGCGCCGGAGCTGTTCCAGTTGCTCGCGACCTTCGGCGTGGTGCTGATGGTGCAGGACATCGTGCTGCGCGGCTGGGGGCCGAACGACCTCAGCCTGCCCCGCGCGCCCTGGCTGCGCGGTGCCGTCGCCGTCGGGGACACCCGGTTCCCGCTGTATGACCTGGTACTGATTGGGGTCGGCCCGCTCGTGCTGGGTCTGCTTTGGCTGCTGTTCAACCGCACGCGCTGGGGCACGCTGGTGCGGGCGGCGACGCTGGACCGCGAGATGGTGGCGGCGCTCGGCGTCGATCAGCGTTGGCTGTTCACCGGGGTGTTCGCGCTCGGGGCGGCGCTGGCCGGGCTGGGCGGGGCGCTGGGGCTGCCGTCGGCGTCGGCCAACCCGGGCATCGACCTGGCCGCCATCACCGACGCCTTCGTGGTGGTGGTGGTGGGCGGGCTGGGCAGCTTGACCGGGGCGTACTTGGCGGCGCTGCTGATCGCCGTGCTGCAGGCGTTCGGCGTGGCGGTGCTGCCGCAGGTGACCTTGGTGCTGGTGTTCCTGGTGATGGCCGCCGTGCTGGTGATCCGCCCGAACGGGCTGCTGGGCCGCGCGGCGACGGAGACCCGGGCGGCGCCGAGCCTGGCCGGGGTCATCCGCCCGGCCCCGGCCGCCTTGCGCGCCCTCGGTGCCGCCGCCTTGCTGCTGGCGCTGGCGGCGCCGGTGCTGGTTGGCCCCTACGTGCTGTCGGTGCTGACCGAGGCGCTGGTCGCCATCCTGTTTGCCGCCAGCCTGCACTTCATGATGGGGCCGGGCGGGATGCCCAGCTTCGGCCATGCCGCCTGGTTCGGCATCGGCGCCTATGCGGCGGCGCTGCTGGCGCGGGACCTGCACGCGCCGATGGGGCTGGGGATGCTGGCCGCGCCGGTGCTGGCGGGGGTGGCCGCGGCGGCGTTCGGCGGGTTCGTCGTGCGGCTGTCGGGGGTGTACCTGGCGATGCTGACCCTGGCCTTCGCGCAGATCGTCTGGGCGGTGGCGTTCCAGTCGGTTGAGTGGACCGGTGGCGACAACGGCATCCTGGGCGTGTGGCCGGCGCTGGGGCCGGCGGGGTTCTATTGGCTGGCGCTGGCGCTGTGCCTGGGCGGGACGCTGCTGCTGCGCCGGGTGATCTATGCGCCGCTGGGCTACGCCGTGCGCGCCACCAGGGACAGCGCTCTGCGGGCTGAGGCGATCGGGCTGCCTACTGGGTGGCTGCGGCTGGCGGCGTTCACCTTGGCTGGCGCGGCGGCGGGGCTGGCGGGCGGGGTGTATGCCTACGCCAAGGGTGGGGTGTTCCCGACCTACATCAGCATCCCGCGCTCGGTCGATGCGCTGCTGATGGTGCTGCTGGGCGGGGTGCAGACGGTGGCCGGGCCTGTCGTAGGGGCGCTGGCCTATACCGGGCTGTACGACGCGCTGCTGCGCGCCACCGATTTGTGGCGGCTGGTGCTGGGGGCGTCGATCATCCTGCTGGTGCTGGCGTTTCCCGAGGGGATCGCCGGGGCGGCGCAACGCTTGTGGCTGCGCGTCCGGCTGGTATGACCGGCTTGGCAGGAACGGTTTGCCATGACCAACCCGGCATGACGGTGCTGGCCGTCGAGGGGCTGTCGAAATCGTTCGGCGGCCAGCCCGCGGTGACGGGGGTGTCGTTCACCGTCGCCGCCGGGGAGATGCTGGCGCTGATCGGCCCGAACGGCGCGGGCAAGAGCACGACGTTCAACATGGTCGGCGGCCAGCTTCGTCCCAGCTCCGGGACCGTGCGGCTGGGCGGCCGGGCCATCACCGGCCTGCGCCCGCGCGCCATCTGGCGGCGGGGCGTCGGGCGCACGTTCCAGGTTACGGCCACCTTTGCGTCCATGACGGTGCGGGAGAACGTGCAGATGGCGCTGCTGGCGGCGGCGGGCGGCATCCTGGACGCCTGGCGGCCTGCGACCCGGCGCCTGGTGCCCGAGGCCGATGCCCTGCTGGCCCAGGTCGGGTTGGCGGAGCAGCGGGAGCGCGGCGCCGGGGTGCTGGCCTATGGCGACCTGAAGCGGCTGGAACTGGCGGTGGCGCTCGCCGGCCAGCCCCGCCTGCTGCTGATGGACGAGCCGACCGCCGGCATGGCCCCGGCCGAGCGCACCGGGCTGATGGCGCTGACCCGGCGGCTGGCGACGGAGCGCGGCCTGGCGGTGCTGTTCACCGAGCACGACATGGACGTGGTGTTCGGCACCGCCGACCGCATC
>CAXTFY010000318.1:0-6813 GCA_964243265.1 uncultured Acetobacteraceae bacterium
GCTGGCGCTGGGCGTGGTGGAGACGTTTGGAGCGGCCTACATCTCGGTCCCCTACAAGGATGCGCTGGCGTTTGGGATGCTGCTGCTGTTCCTGCTGGTGCGGCCGCAGGGGCTGTTCGGCGAGAAGATCGCGGAGAAGGCGTGATGGCCGACCCCCGCCCCGACATTGCAGCCCCGTCATTGCGAGGAGCGCTTGCGATGCGGCAATCCTGGGCCGCATGCGCAGTCCTGGCCGCCCCTGGATCGCCCCGCCGCAAGTGCGGCCCGCGATGACGAGTTTTCTTGGCTCGCGGCGTCGGGACAGTCCAACCGCGGCGAGGCCAGCATGAGTGCAATCCTGGAACGGCCCGCCGCCCTGAACATCGTCCAGGCCCGCACCTGGCGCGGCCTGCCGCAACTGGCCCTGGCCATCGTGGCCGTGCTGGCCCTGTCGGCGCTGATCCCGTCCCAGGGCTACACGCTGAACATCCTCATGCAGGCCGCCACCAACGCGGTGGCCGTCACCGGCCTGGTGGTGGTGCTGGGCTACTGCGGCCAGATCTCCCTGGCGCAGGCGGCGTTCTTCGGCCTGGGCGCCTACGGCGTGGCGCTGGGCACCACGGATTATGGCCTGCACTTCTTTGCAGCACTGCCGCTCGGCATCGCGGCTGCCCTGCTGTTTGGGGTCCTGCTGGGCCTGGCGAGCCTGCGGCTGGGCGGCCACTACCTGGCGATGGTGACGATCAGCTTCCAGCAAATCCTCACCCTTGTGCTCACCAACTGGATCGGCCTGACGCACGGGCCGGACGGGGTGCGCGGCATCGGCCGGCCGCACGTGCCGGGGCTGCGGCTGGAGGACGGCGACCGCTACCTGACGCTGTGCCTGGTGGTGCTGGTCTGCGTCACCTGGTTCGTCTGGCGCCTGAAGACCAGCCGGCTCGGCCGCGCCATGCAGTCGGTGCGCGACAACGAGATCGCCGCCAGCACCTGCGGCATCGACGTGTTCCGCACCAAGGTGCTGGCCTTCGCCATCAGCGCCGTGCTGGGCGGCCTGGGCGGCGGGCTGTATGCCGGCGCGCGGGCCTACATCAGCCCCGACGAGTTCGGCTTCGGCGAGAGCATCGTCATGCTGACCATGGCGTTGCTGGGCGGCGTCGGCTCGCCGTTCGGGGCGCTACTGGGCACCGGGCTGCTGGTGATCCTGCCGGAGTGGCTGCGCTTCCTGCGCAACGTCTACCTGGCGGTGTACGGCGCGGCGGTCATCCTGATCATGGTGTTCCTGCCCGACGGCCTCTGGGGCTTCACCGCCCGCCTGCGCCGCACGGCACCCGCGATCCCAGGCCGGGTCACCCCCCTGCCCCTGCTGGGCCAGCGCGGCACGGTGACAGGGGAAGAAGTGCTGCGGATCGACGGCCTGGCCAAGCACTTCGGCGGCCTGCGCGCGCTGGACGGCGTGGACCTGGCGGTGCGCCGCGGCAGCACCCACGCCCTGATCGGCCCCAACGGCAGCGGCAAGAGCACTTTTATCAATGTCGTCACCGGGCTGTACCGCCCCACCGCCGGCCGCATCACCCTGGCCGGGCGGGACGTGACCGGCACCGCCCCGCACGAGCGCACCCGCGCCGGCCTGGCCCGCACCTTCCAGAACATCCGCGTCTTCCGCGGCATGACCGTGCTGGAGAACGTCATGGTCGGCGCCGAACGCCCCGGCAACGACATCGCCGAGCGCCCGGCCGAAGTCGTCGAACGCGCCCTGGCCGCGCTGGACTTCGTCGGCCTGCGCGGCGACGCCGGGCGCATGGTGGGCACGCTGTCGTACGGGATGCAGCGCTACGTCGAGATCGCCCGCGCCCTGGCCGGCAACCCGCAGGTGCTGCTGCTCGACGAGCCGGCGGCCGGCCTGAACCTCACCGAGAAGGGCGAGCTGGGCGCGCTGCTGCGTCGCCTCGGCGGCCACGGCCTGACGATCCTGATCGTGGACCACGACATGAACCTGGTCGAGCAGGTGGCCGACCACATCACCGTGCTGAACTTCGGCCGCCGCATCGCCACCGGCACGCCGCGGGAGGTGCTGTCCCACCCCGACGTGATCGCCGCCTACCTGGGGGAGCCGCGCGAAGATGCCGCTGCTTGAGCTGGCCGGCCTGACCGCGCGCTACGGCGCAGCGCCGGTGCTGAAGGACCTGTCCCTGGTGGTCGAGGAGGGGGAGATCGTCGCCCTGCTGGGCAGCAACGGCGCCGGCAAGAGCACGACCTTGCGGACCATCAGCGGCCTGGTGCCGAACGTGGTCGGCCGCCTGGTGTTTGACGGAAAGTCGCTGCTCGGCCTGAAGCCGGAGGCCATCGTGCGCCTGGGCATCGCGCACGTGCCGGAGGGGCGCCGGGTGTTCCCCGGGCTGACGGTGCGGGAGAACATCCTGCTCGGCGGCAGCAACCGCCGCGGCGTGGCCCGGCGCGTCCTGGAAACCGAAGCCGACGAGATGCTGGCCTTCTTCCCCGACTTGCGGCGGCTGGAGGGTGCGCTGGGCTGGACCTTATCGGGCGGGCAGTTGCAGATGGTGGCGGTGGCGCGCGGGCTGATGGCCAAGCCGCGGCTGCTGCTGCTGGACGAGCCTTCGCTGGGGCTGGCGCCGCTGATCGTGCAGCAGGTGTTCCGCATCATCGCCGAGATTAGGCGCCGGGGCACGACGGTGCTGCTGGTCGAGCAGAACGCGCACATGGCGCTGTCGGTGGCGGACCGCGGGTATGTGCTGGAGACGGGGACGCTGCTGGTGTCGGGGGCGCCGGGGGAGCTTTGGAGCAATCCGGATGTTCGGGCGGCTTATCTGGGTGGGAAAAGATTGGCGATAGAAGCAAGCTGATCCGCTTCGAGGAACGGTAGTCCCTTGTGTCATGGCAAGGAACATTGAATGCGGCGTTCTGCGAAAGCCTTGCCGTACGGTTGCTTTCACGAAAACCTATCTATCGCCGCAAGCTATATGACTGGAGCAGATCACTCCTTGGTTTGCACGATTCGAGAGCCCTAACTTGAACTAGTGTCCCGTCACTGCTGATGTGATATGCGCAGGCTGCCTGTCCTGGTCCACACTCGGCAGGATATGAACGCTTCACAACAGTGCTGGCGGCACACTAGCTACCCTCTTCCGGCATTTTGATGCCGCAGGGGCGGAGGGCGAAGCGCTTTTCCGCCCCACGCCCCTACACCCCCTGGCTTTGCGACTGCGTCTGCTTCAACGGCCGCCAGTCGCGGAAGAACGCCGTGCCGATCAGCTCCCCCACCCCGATCAGCCCGCTCTGCAGCCCGTCCAGGTAATCGTGCAGCCCATGCGGCAGCAGCCGCTGCACCGGGGCGTCCAGCATCGCCCGCACCTCTTCCAGCCGCTCCAGCACCCCCGCCGTGTCGCGCAGCCCGTACGCCGACCGCAGGTGCCCCAGGTGCCAGTCCATCCCCCCCACGCACAACGCCACGCTACGCGCAAACGAAGTATCCGCCAGCAGGAACGCCACCACGTCCGCCGGCACGAACCCGGCATCCGCCACCCGCCGGAACGCATGGTAACCCGCCGCCGCCCGCAGCACCGCGTTCCACTGCGTCAGCTCGGCCACCCGCCGCTCCTCCTCCGTCCCCTGCACCAGCAGGTGGTACTTGATGTCCAGCAGCCGCGTCGTCTGGTCCGCCCGCTCGATCAGCCGGCCCAGCTCATAGAAGTGCCAGCCCTGGTCGCGGAAGAACGTGCCCTCGGTGATCCCGGTATGGGCCTGCACGCCCTCCTTGATCTGCCGGCACAGCCGGGACAGCGCGTCGCCGTCGAGTTCCGCCGGGTCGATCGCCATGACGTTGCGGTGGAACACGTTGAGCTGCATCCACATCTCGGTCGAGATCAGCGGGCGCAGCTTGCGGGCGTTGGTGCGGGCGGCCTCGATGCAGGCGGGGATGCTGTTGGGGTTCTCGGCGTCCAGCAGGTAGAACCGCTTGATGCTGTCCGCCTCGATCGGCATCCCGCGCTTCTCCAACCCCGGCCCGTCCGAGTTGATGGCGACCAGCGCCGCCCAGGACTCCGCCTCCCGCCCCGGGCTTTCGAACGTCTGGGTCACGTCGATCAGCCGGGCCAGGTTCTCCACCCGCTCCAGGTAGCGCGCCATCCAGAACAGGCCCTCGGCGTCCCGCGTCAGCAGCGGGCTGTGGTGCATGCTCATTCCGCCAGCACCCAGGTATCCTTGCTGCCGCCGCCCTGCGAGGAGTTGACGATCAGGCTGCCTTCCTTCAGCGCCACCCGCGACAGCCCGCCGGGCAGCACCCAAGTGTCCCGCCCGGTAATGGCGAACGGCCGCAAGTCCAGGTGCCGCGGCCGCAGCCCGGCGTCGGTCAGGGTCGGCGCCACGGACAGGTTGATCATCGGCTGGCTGATCCAGTTGGCCGGGTCCGCCACCAGCAACCCGCGGGCGGCCTCAAGCTCGGCCTTGCTGGCGCGGGGACCGACGGTAATGCCATAGCCGCCGCTCTCGCCCACCGGCTTCACCACCAACTTGTCGAAGTTGGCCAGGGTATAGGCCAGGCCCTCCGCCTCGCCGCAGATGTGGGTCTCGACGTTGGGCAGGATGGCATCCTGGTCCAAGTAGTACTTGATGATGCGCGGCATGTAGGCATAGATCGCCTTGTCGTCCGCCACCCCGGTGCCAACCGCGTTGGCCAGCGTCACGTTGCCCTTGCGCCACGCGCCGATCACCCCGCGCACCCCCAGCATGCTGTCCGCCCGGAACACGCTGGGATCGAGGAAATCGTCGCCGATACGGCGGTAGATCGTATGGACTCGGCGCAGCCCCCCCGTGGTCCGCATCCACACCTTGTCGTCCTCCACCGTCAGGTCCGCGCCCTCCACCAGGGGCACGCCCATCTCGCGGGCCAGGAACACGTGTTCGAAGTACGCCGAGTTGTAGATGCCCGGCGACAGCAGCACCACCTGTGGGTCCTGCGTGCCCTCCGGCGCGATCTCGTCCATGGCGCTGCGCAGCCGCCGGCCGTAGTCATCGACCGGCCGCAGCTTCATGCCCGCCACCAGGTCGGGAAAGGCGCGCAGCATCAGGTGCCGGTTCTCCACTACATAGGACACGCCGGACGGCGTGCGGGCATTGTCCTCCAGCACGCAGAACTTGCCCTCGTGGTCGCGCACGATGTCGATGCCGCAGATGTGGACGTAGGTGCCGAAGCGGACGGGAAAACCCTCCATCTCCGGCCGGTAATTGCTGTTGCCGTACACCAGCTCGGCCGGCACCACGCCGTCGCGGATGATGTGGCGCTCATTATAGATGTCGCGCAGGAACAGGTTGAGCGCCTGCACCCGCTGCACGACGCCGCGCTCCAGCACTGCCCAGTCGCGCGCCAGGATGATGCGCGGCACGCAGTCGAACGGCAGGATGCGGTCGATGGCCGACGCCTCGGAGTACACCGTGAAGGTGATGCCCAGGTTGAACAGGTCGCGCTCGGCCAGCTTGGCGCGGGTGCGCAGCGCATCGAGGCCGATCGCCGACAGCCGGCTGCGGACCAGCGCCGCCGCCCCGCCATCGTTGTCGCGGGCGGTCAGCTCGCAGAAGAATGCGCCGGCGTCGTAGGAGTCGAAGGGATCTGACGGCATAGGGTGGCCCTGGTGGAGTTGGGTTGGACCGTGATCTGGCATGACGGCATGTCATTGCAGTGTCACGCCGGGATTAGCAATCTGCGCTGTTGATGCAACAGCCTTGCCACACGTGGCGGACCGTCGGCGGCGGCCGGGCTTTTCTGTTGCACGGCCCCGCAATAGGCGGTTTACCCCATGCGCCGGGTGATGTCGCCGTGTTGCCCCCAAAGCCTCCCGGCTCCCGATGTCCTCTGGGTTGGAGTGCTCCGCCATGCGTTTTCCCGTTCTCGGCTTGCTGACGGCGGGCCTCGTGGCCGGCCAGGTCGCCGCCGCCCCGCTGGCTGCGGCGCAGTGCGTCCGTCCGGCCGATCACGCCTCGTTCGACATCACGGCGCTGAAGACCAGCCTGCTGGTCGTTGCCCTCACCTGCGGCGCCGATGAGCGCTACAACGCGTTCATCCGCAAGTATCAACCGGAGCTGACCGCGCAGGACCGCGCGCTGGGCGCCTACTTCACCCGCGTGCACGGCCGCACCGGGCGCAAGCAGCAGGACGACTACGTGACGCAGTTGGCCAACAGCCAGTCGCAGTTCGGCAACAAGCAAGGCAACCGGTTCTGCCAGCGGAACCTGCCGGCGTTCGACGAGGTGATGGCGCTGCACAGCGGCGGCGAACTCGCCGAGTTTGCTGCCGGCAAGTCCGTCGCGCAGCCGATCAGCGTCATCGCGTGCGGCGGCGCCGCGACCCCGGCCAGCACGCGGTCCACCTCGCGGTCACGCCGCCGGTCGTAACGCGGCGGCTGCACCGTCCATCCACAAAAAAGGGGGCCTGCAAGGCCCCCTTCGTGCATCCCGCCCTTCAAGCAGGGACTGGTAGGGTGGTCAGTGCAAGACGATCTCGACCCGGCGGTTCTGCGGCTCGCGCACGCCTTTAGCGGTCTGCACCAACTGGTGCGTCTCGCCAAAGCCCTGCACGGTGATCGCCTGCCGCGGCACGCCCAGCCGCACCAGCTCGGCCGACACGTTCTGCGCCCGGCGGATCGACAGGCCCTGGTTATAACGCGCCGTGCCCGAGCTATCGGTATAGCCCGACACCTCGATGCGCGTCGTCTGCACCCGCGTCGTCGCCTGCGCCGCCTCGGCGATGATCTGCCGCGCCCGGTTGGTCAGGTCCGCCCGGTCCCAGTCAAAGAACACCAGGTAGGTGCGGTTCTGCGGCGG
>CAXTFY010000319.1:0-1113 GCA_964243265.1 uncultured Acetobacteraceae bacterium
CGCAGCCGGTCGGTCAGGAACGGGCCGGGCAGCAGGTTGTTGATGGTGACGTTGTGCCGCGCCACCTGCCGCGACAGGCCCGCGACGAACCCGGTCAGCCCGGCCCGCGCCCCGTTGCTCATGCCCAGGGTGGCGATGGGCGACTTCACACTTCCAGAAGTGATGTTGACGATGCGGCCGAAGCCACGCTCGATCATGCCGTCCACCACGGCGCGGATCAGGAAGATCGGCGTCAGCATGTTGGCGTCCAGCGCCTTAATCCAGTCGTCGCGCTCCCAGTTGCGGAAGTCGCCGGGTGGCGGGCCGCCGGCGTTGTTGACCAGGATGTCCGGTGCCGGGCAGGCGGCCAGGGCGGCGGCGCGGCCGGCCTCGGTGGTGATGTCGCCCGCGGCCGTGGTGACGGTGGCCCCGGTCGCCTCGCGGATGGCGGCGGCGGCCTCCTCCAGCGGTCCCGGGGAGCGGGCGGTGATGGTGACGGCCACGCCCTCCCGCGCCAGGGCCATGGCGCAGGCGCGGCCCAGGCCCTTGCTGGCGGCGCAGACCAGGGCGGTGCGCCCGTGCAAGCCCATGTCCATTGCTAATTCTCCACGACAAGAGGTTGTAGGATGCGGCGCCAGTCGTCCGGCAGCGGCACGGGGCGGCGGGTGGTGGCGTCCACGCAGACATGCACGAGGAAGCCCTCGGCGGCGGCAACCGGGTCGTCGCCGCGGAAGATGCCGACCTCGACGCGGAGGGACCGCTCGCCCATGCGGCTGATCCGCACCCCGGCGGTAAGGGGGTCGGGAAACGCCACCTCGGAATGGAAGCGGCAGCCGCCCTCGGCGACCACCATGAATCGGTCGGCCATGGCGCGGTGCGGGCCGGGCCAGGTCAGGATGCCCCAGCGGACCAGCAGGGTGGTGACGGCGGTGTCGATCAGGCTGTGATACACGGCGTTATTGACGTGGCCGAACACGTCGTTGTCGATCCAGCGCGTCGTGACCGGGACGAAGCTGCGGTAGTCGGCGCGGGCGCCGGGCGGGGGTCTGCTCATCGGCGGCGATCATGGACAGCCCGGCGGCGGCGCGCTAGATGCCGCGGCGCATTGCTGCTGCCGTCTATCTCCCTCTCCCG
>CAXTFY010000319.1:1213-6765 GCA_964243265.1 uncultured Acetobacteraceae bacterium
CCCTCTCCCGGGGGGAGAGGGAGAAGACGCAACCTGCTTGGAGAGTTCCGTTGCCCCTTCGCCTGCTGCTGCTTGCCCTGCTGCTGTTCCCCGCCGTCGCCGACGCGCACGCCATCCTGCTGGACAGCCAGCCCGCCGTGCGCGGCAACGCGCCGCCGGGGCCATTGCACATCACCCTGCGCTACAACAGCCGCATCGACCGTGCGCGTTCCCGCGTGACGCTGCGCGCGCCGGGTGGCGATACCGTGCTGCCCATTGCCGCGACCGGCCCGGACGACACGTTGGATATCCAGGCCGAGCTGGCCCCCGGCGACTACACGCTGCGCTGGCAGGTGCTGGCGGTGGATGGCCATATTACCCGGGGCGACGTGCCGTTCAGCGTCCGCTCCCTGCAGGCCCGCGCCCCATGAGCCTGCTGGTCGATCTGTTCGGCTACCTGTCGATCATCCTGCACGGCCTGACCATCGTGGCGCAGAGCATGGCGCTGGGCGGCGCGCTGTTCCTGGTGTTCCTGGCGCGGCCGTTCCAGGCGACGCTGCCGGATGGCGCCATGCTGGCCCGGCGCACCGCCGCCTTTGCCGGTTGGAGCGCGCTGGCCCTGGTCGGCTGCGAGGCGCTGACGGTCGCGATGCAGTCGGCCGTGCTGATGGACACGCTGGACCTGCCGGCGCGGGGCGTGCTGGGCGCGAACTTCGCCGTGGCCGGGCTGGTGAAGATGGCCGCTGCCCTGGTGCTGGCCGCGTGCCTGCTGGTCCGTAGGCCGGTGCCGGCGGCGCCTCTGCTGGGGTTGGTGGCGGTCACGGTCGCTGCGGCCACCATGACCACGCACGCCGCCGCCCGCTTGTCGGAGTCGGACGTGCTGCTGGCGGCCAGCGCATTGCACATCCTGGGGGCGGCGATCTGGGTTGGCGGCATTCCGTTCTTTGTGATGGCGCTGGGGCGGCTGCACGACGGGGCGGCGTTCCGCCGGGTCGGGGCACGGTTCTCGCGCATGAGCATGGTCGGCGTCGGCTGCATCCTGGTCTCGGCGACGGCGTTCAGCGTGTTCTACGTCGGGTCCTGGGGTGGGGTGTACGGCACCGCCTACGGCGTGATGGTGACGGCCAAGGCGGCGATGTTCGGGGCGCTGCTGCTGCTGGGGCTCGGCAATTTCCTGGTGGTGGAGCGGCTGCGGGCCGATCCTGGCACGTCCGTGCTGCGGATGCGGCGCTTCGCCGAGGTGGAGATCGGCATCGGCTTCAGCATCTTCTTTGCCGCCGCGTCGCTGACGTCGGTGCCGCCGGCGGTCGATCTGTCGCAGGACCGCGTGGGCTGGTCGGAGATCCGCGAACGCAACCTGCCGCAGGTGCCGAGCTTCGCATCGCCCGATTACGATGCCCTGGCGCTGCCGGCGTTGCAGTCGCGGCTGGACGCCGAGGCGGCGCAGAAGCGCGTTGCCGCGCCGCCGGCCTTCGTGCCCGGATCGGGCGAGCTGCCGGACCGCAACGCCGCCGACATCGAATGGAGCGAGTACAACCACCACTGGTCCGGACTGTTCGTCACCGCCATCGGCCTGCTGGGACTGCTGCACCGGGCGGGGGCGCGATGGGCGCGGCATTGGCCGTTGGCGCTGCTGGGGCTGGCGGTGTTCCTGTTCCTGCGGTCCGATCCCGAGGTGTGGCCTTTAGGCGAGATCGGCTTCTTCGAGTCGTTCCGCGACATCGAGGTGCTGCAGCACCGGGTGTTCGTCGTGCTGATCGTGGCGTTCGCGGTGTTCGAGTGGGGCGTGCGGAGCGGGCGGCTGCACAGCCCGCGGGCGGCGCTGGTGTTCCCGCTGATGACGGCGCTGGGCGGGGCGCTGCTGCTGACGCACAGCCATGCCATCGCCAACGTCAAGGACCAGCTGCTGATCGAGCTGTCGCATACGCCGTTGGCCCTGGCGGGCATCGCCGCCGGGTGGGCGCGGTGGCTGGAACTGCGGGCCGATGGCCGGGTGCAGCGGGTGGCCGGCTGGGTGTGGCCGGTGTGCTTCGTGCTGGTGGGCGCGATCCTGCTGAACTACCGCGAGGCGTGATCCGGCCGGCGGATTGTTGCTAACGGGTCGCCTGGCGCACCACGGTCCGCTGCGGCCCGTGCTCGGCCGTGCTGCTGCGCCCGTCCAGGAAGCCTGGCCCGGCGACCACCAGCCACATCAGGGCGGCGAAGCCGATGACTGCCAGCACGGCGGCGCAAACTTCGACGGTGGTGCGGATTGCCTGGACAAGGGACGCCGAGACTTCGAAGCGCCTGGGCATCTTGAGGACGGTTGAGCGCGGGGCCTCAAGCCGGGGCCATTGCGCTGCATCGGAATGGTACATATAGAGAACTCCACGGCCGAACACGAATACGAACTTGGGCGCTCGAGTCTGGTCAAGTCTGGATGTTCACTATTTGTTCGCGTTTGGGCGTTGTTGTCAAGCGGCCATGCGAGGTTCGGGGCTACCGCTCAGGCCTTACCCACGTCTTCTGCTCCCTCTTCCTTCGGGAGAGGGCCGGGGTGAGGGAGGCGGCAGGCGCCGAACTGGCCCGCCTCAAGGACGAGAGCCGGTCGCGAATACGCCGGATTTGGCGCTTGCGGCTTCCCTCACCCCAGCCCTCTCCCGGAGGGAGAGGGGGTCAGTGATGTCAGGCGGTCAGCGAGCGCCCTTCTGGAAGCAACTCTTGCAGTTGTGCCGCCAGGTCCGCGCCGCGGACCGGCTTCTGCAGCAACAGCACCCGGCCGCCGGCAACCTGCGCAACCGCCGCCGCCAGCCCCGGCCCGGCATGGCCGGTCAGCAGCACGGCCGGCAACCCCGGCTGCAGGCGCCGTGCCTGCTCGATCAAGGTCAGGCCGTCCGTGCCCGGCATGGACAGGTCGCTGATGAGCACATCCGCCTGGCCGGCCCGCAGGCGTTCCAAACCCGGCGCCGCGCTCGCGTAGGCGTCCACCTGGCAGCCCCGGCTGGAAAGGACCTCGGCGATGACCTCCCGCACCTCGGGATCGTCATCCACGAGCACGATGCGCGGGACGCCCTCCACGGCGACATTCGCCGTGCGCTGCTCCACCGCCGGGGCCACCGGGAACCACAGCCGGGCGGTGGTGCCGCCGTCGGGGGTGCTGACCAGGCACAGGCCGCCGCCAGACTGCTCGGCAAAGCCGCGCGCCACCGACAGGCCCAGCCCGGTGCCGCGGCTGCGCGGCTTGGTGGTGAAGAACGGCTCGGTCGCGTGCAGCAGGGTTTCGCCGTCCATGCCCGGCCCGTTGTCGGCGACCTCGATCAGGATGTAGGCGCCAGGGCGTAGGCCGGCCGCGGCGCCGTCCGCCAGGGCGGCGCGAAGGGCGACCCGGTTCTCGCCGGGCCCGGGCAGGCCGTCCTTGCCCACCATCGCATCGCGTGCATTGGTGGCCAGGTTGACCAGCACGGTCTCCAGCTGCCCGCGGTCGGCCAGCAGCGGCGGCAGACCGGGGTCGGCGCTGGCCTGTACGGTGATGCCGCTGCCCAGAGTGCGGGCCAGCATCTCCTGCATGTCCTGCAGCAGCGGCGCGGCCTCGACGGGACCGGGCTGCAGGGCGTCCCGCCGGGCGAAGCTGAGCAGACGCCGGGTCACGGAGGCGCCGCGGTCCGCCGCATCGACCACCAGCCCGGCCAACCGCCGCACCGTTTCGGGATCGTGCGGGCGGCGCTGGATCAGCCGGGCGCCGCCGGCAATGGCTTGCAGCACGTTGTTGAAGTCGTGCGCGACGCCGCCGGCCAACTGGCCCAGCGCCTCCATGCGCTGCGAGTGGCGCAGGCTTTCCTCCACCTGGGCACGCTCGGCGACCGTCGCGGCGACGCGCTGCTCCAGGGTGGCGTTCATGGCGTGCAGCGCCGCCTCTGCGGCCCGACGGTGGCTGATGTCCTGTACGGCGGCGATGACATGCAACGGATGCCCCTCGGGATCGTGCGTGACGGACATGTGGCTGATCACCCACACCTCGGTCTCGTCGGCGCGGACGAGGCGCTTCTCGATCACGAACGGCTCACCGGTGGCCAGCATGCGGGCATGGCCGGCCTGATGGCGGCCCTGGTCCTCGGGGTGGATCACGTCCAGCAGTTGTTGGGCCTGCAATGCGTCGGACCGGCGACCGATGAGGTTACGGAAACGCTCGTTGGTCAGCAGGAAGCGCCCGCCCAGGTCGGTTTGGACGATGCCGACGGGGGCCTGGTTCAACAGCACGTCCAGTTGCTCGCGCGCCTGGTGCAGGGCTTGGGACGACCGGGCCAAGGCCTGCCGCATCCGCCCGCTGCGGCGCCATGCCATCAGTCCCGCGGGGACCAGCAGGGACAGCAGGCCCAAGGCTCCACCCATGCGACCTGAGCCGTGGTCGGCCGGGCGCCCTGCCGGGGCTTGGGATGGTACGGGTTGGAACGTCATCCTGTGGCAACGCAGACCGGAAGGTTCGGCTTCCCAAACCTCTGGTCACGTTAAGCTGCGGTTGCCCGGCTGCGGCCCAGCGGCAACGGCTCGGGGGCGCCGTCGTCGGGCAGTCGCAGGGCGGTGAGCAGGGCTTGGCGCAGGGCCGCCAGCTTGCGTTCGTTCTCCACCTTCAGGCCGAACACGTCCTTGACGTAGAACACATCGACCGCCCGCACGCCATAAGTGGTGACGTGGGCGGAGGCGATCTGCAGCCCCTGCTCGCTGATCGCCGCCGTCACGTCGTGCAGCAGGCCCGGGCGGTCGCGGCCGTTCACCTCCAGCACGGTGTGGGTGTTGCTGGCGCGGTTGTCGATCACAACGCGGGGCGGGACGTGGATGGCGCGCATCCGCCGGCCGATCACGTTGCGCGACGCCCGCCTGATCTCCCCGGCCAGGCCGAGGCGTCCCGACAGCGCCTGCTCGATCAGTACGTGCAGCCGGGCCAGGCGGTGCGGCGCGTCGAAGGTGCCGCCGGCGGCATCCTGTATCCAGAAGGTGTCCAGCGCGCTGCCGTTGGTCAGGGTGTGGATGCGGGCGTCCACGATGCTGGCGCCCGCCACGGCCAGCGCCCCGGCGATGCGGCTGAATAGGCCGGCGTGGTCGGCGGTATAGACGGTCACCTCGGTGACGGCGCGCGCCGGCAGCGGCTGGGTATCGACGGTCAGCGGGGCGTGCCGCGCCTCGGCCTCGCGGATCAGCCGGGCATGGCGGGCATGGGTCTCGGGGTCGAAGCTGAGCCAGTAGCCGGGGTAGCCCAAGCCCAGGTAGAAGGCGCGGTCGGCCTCGGGCCAGTCGGTCAGGTGCTCGGAGGCGGCGTCCTTGGCGCGGGCCACGCGCACGTCGCGCTCGGTGGTGGCGAGGCCGCCGGCCAGCACGTCGGCGACACGGGAGTACAGCTCGCGCAGCAGGGTCGCCTTCCAGCCGTTCCACACCCTGGCGCTGACGGCGCGCATGTCGGCGACGGTCAGCACCAGCAGCAGCTTGAGCCGCTCCGGCGACTGGATGGTGTCGGCCAGGTCGAGGATGGTCTTCGGGTCGTCGATGTCGCGCTTGAACGCGGTCTGGCTGAGCAGCAGGTGGTGCAGCACCAGCCAGCT
>CAXTFY010000320.1:0-6762 GCA_964243265.1 uncultured Acetobacteraceae bacterium
ACCTGGACAGCCACATCAGCCGCATCGACCTGATCGGCAAGGACGCCATCGTCCTCAAGGACGGCAAGCAGATCACCGAGTTCCGCGAGGGCATCTTGCCGTGGGCGCTGCAACACCCCTGCGCCCTGGTGTTCGACGAGTATGACGCGGGCCGCCCGGACGTGATGTTCGTCATCCAGCGCGTGCTGGAGGTTGAGGGCCGGCTGACCCTGCTGGATCAGAACCGCGTCATCAAGCCGCACCCCAGCTTCCGCCTGTTCGCCACCGCCAACACCGTCGGCCTGGGCGACACGACGGGGCTGTACCATGGCACGCAGCAGATCAACCAGGGCCAGATGGACCGCTGGAACATCGTCGCCACCCTGAACTACCTGCCGCATGCGCAGGAGACGGCGATCGTGCTGGCCAAGATGAAGGTCGACCCCTCCGACAAGGCGCAGAAGAAGCAGGTCGAGAGCATGGTGGCGCTGGCCGACCTGACGCGCGCCGGGTTCATCAACGGCGACATCAGCACCGTCATGTCGCCGCGTACCGTGATCACCTGGTCCGAGAACGCGCGCATCTTCAAGGACGTGGGCTTCGCCTTCCGGCTGACGTTCCTCAACAAGTGCGACGAGGCGGAGCGCAGCACCGTCGCCGAGTACTATCAGCGCTGCTTCAACGAGGACCTGCCGACGGGGATGCTGGCCTCGCGCAAGGGCCTGTAAGGGCGCAGCATGAGCGGATCGAAGGAGAACTCGCGCACCGAGGACTTCAAGCGCGCCACGGCCGGAGCGTTGCGCGCCGTGGCCGGGTCGCCCGAGGTGCAAGTGGCGTTCCAGCCGGGGCCGAGCGGCCTGGTCGGCAAGCGCGCCCGCCTGCCGTTGCCGACCCGCGCGCTGCCCCCGGCGGAGATGGCGAAACTGCGCGGTGCCGCCGACAGCGTAGCGTTGCGCCTGCGCCACCACGACGACGCCCTGCATGCCGCCCGCAGCCCTGGCCGTCGAGAGGCCAAGGACGTGTACGACGCCCTGGAACAGGCCCGCGTCGAGGTGGTCGGCGGCCAGCACATGAGCGGCGTCGCGGCCAACCTGCGCGCCCGGCTGGCGGAGGAGTGCGAGTCCGAGGGCTTCGACCGCATGACCCGCAAGGAGCAGCTTCCATTGCCGGCTGCGCTGTCCCTGCTGGCGCGCGAGCGGATGTCCGGACGGGACAGCCCGGCCGCTGCGACCCGCATCCTGGAGAGCTGGCGCGGCACCCTGGGCGATGACGCCGAGCGGGCGCTGAACGAGATGGCCACGGCGCAGAACGATCAGGCCAACTTTACCCGCGCCGCCCGTAAGCTGCTGGCCGCACTGGACCTGGCGGAGGCCGAGGTCGAAGCCGAGCCGGACGAGCAAACCGACGAGGGTGAGGACGGCGGCGAGCAGGCCGGCAGTCAAGATAACGCCGAGCAGAGCGAGGGTGAGACCCAAACCGATGCCGACAGCCAACTCGGCGCGCAGCCCGAGCAGATGCAGGGCGAGGCTGCGGAGGACGAGGGCGAGGACGACGCCGATGAGGACGCGGCCGCCTCCGAGGGCGACGACCGCCCCGGCGGGCCGCAGCAGCGGCGCGAGAAGCCGATCCCGGACGACAACGCCCATTACCGCGCCTACTCCCGCCTGACCGACGAGGAAACTGCGGCCGAGGATCTCTGCGACCCGGAGGAGCTGTCCCGCCTGCGCCAGCAGCTCGACCAGCAGTTGCAGCACCTGCAGGGCGTGGTGTCCAAGCTCGCCAACCGCCTGCAGCGCCGCCTGTTGGCGCAGCAGACCCGGGCGTGGGAGTTTGACCTGGACGAGGGCATGCTGGACGCCGGGCGCCTGGCCCGGGTGATCGTGAACCCCATGCTGTCGCTGTCCTACAAGCGGGAGCGGGAGACCGACTTCCGCGACACCGTCGTCACCCTGCTGATCGACAACTCTGGCTCCATGCGCGGCCGGCCCATCACCGTGGCGGCGATGTGCGGCGACATCCTGGCCCGCACGCTGGAACGCTGCGCGGTGAAGGTGGAGGTGCTGGGCTTCACCACCCGCGCCTGGAAGGGCGGGCAGAGCCGCGAGCGCTGGGTGCAGGACGGCAAGCCGCGTAACCCCGGGCGGCTGAATGACCTGCGCCACATCATCTACAAGTCCGCCGACGCCCCCTGGCGCCGGTCGCGCAAGAACCTGGGCCTGATGCTGCGCGAGGGTCTGCTGAAGGAGAACATCGACGGCGAGGCGCTGATGTGGGCCTACCGCCGCCTCATGGCCCGCACCGAGCACCGCCGCATCCTGATGGTGATCAGCGACGGCGCTCCGGTCGATGACAGCACCCTGTCGGTCAACCCCGGTAACTACCTGGAGCGCCACCTGCGCGAGGTGATCCGCGAGATCGAAAGCCGCGACCTGGTGGAGCTGATCGCCATCGGCATCGGCCATGATGTGACGCGCTACTACCGCCGGGCAGTGACCATCGTGGACGCCGAGGAGTTGGGCGGCACCGTGATGAAGAAGCTGGCGGAGCTGTTCGACGAGGATGCGCGCATGGCCTGGGCGCGGGCGTCGGCGGAGCGGGCGCCAATGATCGCCTAATCAGAAGGCGGCACGGAACCGCTCCGGCAACTGCCATAGCTCTTCGCCGGAGAGCGACAAGTCCAGCTTGTAAAGCTCGTCCTCCCGCGCGGCCCGTGACGCGCGAACCCGGTCGAGCCAGGTCCCTAGTGGCGCCACGTCAGGGTTGAAGCTGACCTGACGCCGGGGCAGCCCGGCAACGACATCCATCATGTTGGAAAACTCGGCATCTGGCACTCGCTGGTGCGTGTCGGTCGCCGCCGAGGCAAACGCCTGGCCACGCGTACGCGCCAACCGGCGTAGCCCAAGGCCAAGGTCGGCATACCGCATATGCAGCAGGAACAGTCGGCTTGTGACCATCGGCGCGTCGCTGCAATGGAAGCCCGGCGCCCAGGCCACGGCATGGCGCACCAGCGCCGGCTTGCACATCGCGGCGGAAAACCGCACCCAGGACCGTTGCCGCCCGAACGCCGCCGCCGGGTCGAGCGCCGGCTCCTCGTCCGGCAGATGCTGCACGTCCAGCCCGATGGCGGTCACCACGGGATGCGGCGTCGCCGCGGCGAAGGCCCGCAGGTCGGCATACTGGGCCGGGTCGGCCAGCATCAGCTCATCCGTGTCGGTGTGGATGACCGCGTCGTAGCGGCCGAGCAGCTCGCTGACCGCCGCCGTCACCTGCTCCACCCGCCAGACCTCGTCCAAGGGGGAACGTTCCAACCGCCGCACCTGCACCGGCAGGCCATCCGTGCTGCCATCGTCGGAGCCGTGGTCCAGCATCAAGCAGTTCTCGGCCCCGACCTGCGCGGCATAGTGCCGTGCCCAAGCGGGGGCCCAGACCGGCTCGTTATAGGCCATCGTGACGGCGGCGACGCGCATGGCCCATGACTCCCCGCTGCCGCTTCGCGCTGCAGGCAGACGCTGTTATACCGGTCGCCTGTGGACCTGACCGCTGCTGCGGGCATCGTCATCGCGAGCAGACGCGTTTGCGGTGCGGTGATCCCGGAGGCTGTAAGTGCAAATCTTGCCGCCCTGGACCGCCGCGCCGAAGCCGGCTCGCGATGCCGGTGTTGCGTAGCATGGAAGCGCTTAGGATCGGCGGCGATTGATGTTGCAACGCACGTAGCTGAACGGAATTATCATGGCAAACACCAGCGACACCATCCTCCGCAAAGTCCTTGGCACCACCCTGCAGACCGGGGCATTGCGGGCCGTGGTCCTGTTGGGCGCATTCGCCTTCGTCGGCGCGTTCTTTGCCTACCTCTTTCGTTAGGGCGGGCTGACCCCGCGGGGCCGACGCCCCCGGGTCACGCGAGCAGTGCAGGCACCGGCAACACTATCGACGCTGGCTCCGCAACTCCGGCGGGATCATAGCCGAGGACACCGGGCGCGGTGGTGTCGCCAGAAGTCCAGCATCACTGTGCCGCAACAGCGCGCCGCCCGCGCACGCCGATGAACGTCACCATGACGCTGGCCACCAGGCACAGCGCGCCCGCCGCCATGAAGGCGCCCATGTAGCTGCCCGTCCCCACCCGCACCAGCCCAGCCGACCACGCCGCCGTCGCCGCGCCAAGCTGGTGCGTCGCCGCGATCCAGCCGAACATCACCGGCGCGTTCTCCTCGCCGAAGCAGCGGGCGGTCAGGCGCACGGTCGGCGGCACCGTGGCGATCCAGTCCAACCCGTAGAACATCGCGAACAGCCCAAGCCCCAAATAACCGACCCCGGCGTAGCTGAGGCGGGGATCGAACGCGAACGGCAGGAACAGCAGGCTCAGCCCGCGCAGGCCGTAGTACCAGGCCAGCAGCGCCCGGTTGTCCCAACGGTCCGACAGCCAGCCGGACAGCGTGGTCCCGACCATGTCGAACACTCCCATCGCCGCGAGCAGCGAGGCGCCCATCACCTCGGGGATGCCGTTGTCCACGCAGGCCGGGATCAGGTGGGTGCCGATCAGGCCGTTGGTGCTGGCGCCGCAAACGAAGAAGCTGCCGCCGAGCAGCCAGAAGTCGCGGCTGCGCAGCCCGGCGCCCAGGGCGCGCATGGCCCGGACTGCCGGGTTGACCGCCGGGCGAACCCGCGGGATGACCGCCGTGCCGCCATAGGGTGGGATGCCCAGGTCGGACGGGCGGTCCCGCATGAAGGCCAGCACCGGGACGATCAGGCAGGCGGCGACGATGGCAATGGTGATGCTGACCGCCCGCCAGCCGATGGTCTCGTTCAGGTGCGCCAGCAGGGGAAGGAACACCAACTGCCCCGTAGCCGTGCTGGCGGTCAGGATGCCGACGACCAGGCCGCGCCGGGCGCTGAACCAGCGGCCGGCGACGATGCTCGCCAACACCAGCGCCGTCACGCCGCTGCCGCTGCCGACCACCACGCCCCACAGCAGCACCAACTGCCAGGGTTCTCGCATCAACGGCGTCAGCGCCACCCCGGTCGCCACCATCGCCAGCGCCGTGCTGATGGTACGGCGCAGGCCGAACCGCTCGATGATGGCGGCGGCGAACGGCCCGGCCAGCCCATACAGCAGGATATTGACCGCCACGGCGAAGCTGATGGTGGCGCGGGACCAGTGGAACTCGCCCTCCAGCGGCACGATCAGCACGCCCGGCACCGACCGGATGCCCGCCGCGACCAGAAGCACCAGGAAAGTACAGGCCGCGACGATCCAGGCTGGGTGCAGGCGACGGTTCATGCAGGACGCTCCAAGTAATGCGGCAACGATAGGCGTATATGCACGCAATTGGCAACCATGGCGAGAAGGCAGCGTGGGGTAGCGGCTCGGAGACTGCCGCTTCTCGCTCTCCCTCTGGGAGAGAGCCGGGGTGAGGAAGGCTGCACGGGCCAAGTCGCACCCAATTAAAAGCAGCTTTCGTCCTCAAGCGGGCGGGCTAGGCTCTGGCCGCTTCCCTCACCCCGGCCCTCTCCCGACGGGAGAGAAAGGGCTCAAGCCATCTGCGTCAGCTTCGTGAGGATCGCGGGCGCATGACGCAGCGCCAGGGAGTAGTGCCCCTCCCCGTCCACGACCTTGAGCACCATGCCGGGAATCGCCTCCAGCGGCGCCAGGGCGTGCAACGGGATCAACGAGTCCTCCGCGCCATACCACACAGCTACCGGCACCCGGATGTCGCCGAACGGCACGCCCCAGTCCCGGGCGTAGATCTGCGCGTCCGAGAGCGCCCCCTGCACGCTGCGGCCGATGCCCTCGCGCCAGGTGCGCGCCAGGCCGGCCATCAGTTGCGGCGTCAGGCACTCGCGGTCCACCGCGGGCAGGCCGCCGCCAACCACCGTCCGCGGGGTGATGATGCGCCGGCGCAGCAGGGGGCGCAGCATGCTGAACAGGCGGTGCGCCAGCACGGGGTGACGTCCGAGCCGGAACAGCAATCCGACCCCAGGCGCCCGAGGATGGATACCGTGCGGCGGCGGCACCGGGCAGACCAGCGCGGCGCCCAGCACCCGGTCCGGCAGGGCATAGGCGCAGGCCGCCGCATAGGGCGCGCCGCCGGACAGGCCCACCACATGGAACTGCGCCAGCCCGAGCCGGTCCGCCACCGCGGCCACATCCACCGGCCAGTCGAGCAGGGTGCGCCCCTTCTTCGGACTGGAGCGGCCGTAGCCCGGCCGGTCCAGCGCCAGCAACCGCAGTTGCATGCCGTCGATCAGCCCGGCCTCCAGGCGCGACGCCGGCCAGCCATGGAAGTACAGCACCGGCGGGCCGGCCGGGTCGCCGTACTCCTCCACCGCGATTACCCGGCCATCCGGCAGGCGAACAATCAACGATGGCGCGTTGGCTTTGGGATGGCGCCGGGTTCGCCGGGCCAACTGCTTGAGGGCCGCCACATGCTTGAAGGCCAGGGGGACCCGCAACGAAAAAGGCCCGCCGAAGCGGGCCTTTGCTAGAATCGGCGCCAGCCTAGGCGGCAGGCTGCGCGGCGGCACGCTTGGTCTGACAGCGGACGATGCGGCGCTTCAGCACCTGCGCCTCCTCCGGCAGGTTGCGGTTCGGCGTGCCGAGCAAGAACGCATCCAGGCCGCCATTATGCTCGATGGTGCGGATGGCGTGAGTGGTCAACCGCACGCGGATGGTGGTTCCCAGAATGTCCGACAGCAGCGAGGTATGCTGCATGTTGGGCAGGAAGCGGCGACGGCTCTTGTTGTTGGCGTGGCTGACGTTGTTGCCAGACTGGACGCCCTTGCCGG
>CAXTFY010000321.1:0-6743 GCA_964243265.1 uncultured Acetobacteraceae bacterium
GGATGTTCTGCACGGCTGCGCCGGAGGCTCCCTTGCCGAGGTTGTCCAGCCGGGCCACCAGCAGGGCATGGCCTGCGGCCTCATGCCCGAACACGCGCAGCTCCATCAGGTCGGTGCCGTTCAACGCCGTCGCCTCCAGGTTGCCGGTGCCTGCGGTGGCCGGCACCCGGATCAGGGCGCTGCCGGCGTAGCGGTCGGCCAGGGCGGCGTGCAGGTCGGCCAGCGCCGGGCGGCCCGGCAGGGTGTCCAGGTGCAGCGGTATCGACACCAGCATGCCCTGGCGGGTATGGGCGACGGAGGGGACGAAGATCGGGCGCCGGGTCAGCCGGGCATACTGCTGCAGTTCCGCGACATGCTTGTGCTCGAGGCCCAGGGCATACAGCTCGAAGGGCGGGCCGCCGGTGGCCTCGTGCGCCTCGATCATGGCCTTGCCGCCGCCGGAGTAGCCGCTGACGGCGTTGACCGATACCGGGTGCATGGGGTCGAGCAACCCGGCGTCCACCAGCGGGCGCAGCAGGGCGATGGCGCCGGTCGGGTAGCAGCCGGGGTTGGCGACGCGGGGGGACTTGGCGATGCGGAGGGGCTGGTCGGGCGTGAGTTCGGGGAAGCCGTAAGCCCAGTCGGGGTCGCAGCGGTGGGCGGTGCTGGCGTCCAGCAGCTTGGGGGCCTGATTGCCGAGGCCGAGGGCCATGGCGACGCTCTCCCTCGCGGCGGCGTCGGGCAGGCATAGGACGACTAGGTCCACGGAGGCCATCATGTCGCGGCGGGCGTGGGGGTCCTTGCGGTGCGCCGGGTCGATGCTGTGGAGGGCGACGCCGGGCACCCCGGCCAGGCGCTCGCGGATGCCGAGGCCGGTGGTGCCGGCTTCTCCGTCGATGAACACGGTCCTGTCGGACATGGCTGACCTCTTTGGCGTGGGGAGAGGGGACAACGAAAAAGGGGGCGGCCCTGTGCGGACCGCCCCCCCTTCATAAGCACTTGGGTGTGACGGTTTACCGCTTGCTGAACTGGAAGCTGCGTCGGGCCTTGGCGCGGCCGTACTTCTTGCGCTCGACCACGCGGCTGTCGCGGGTGAGGAAGCCTGCGAGCTTGAGGACGCCGCGGAGTTCGGGTTCGTAGTACGTGAGGGCGCGGCTGATGCCGTGGCGCAGCGCGCCGGCCTGGCCGGATAGGCCGCCGCCGTTGCAGGTGCACATCACGTCGAACTGGTTGTAGCGGTCGGTCACGAGGAACGGCTGGGCGAGCAGCATGCGCAGCACGGGGCGGGCGAAGTACTGGGTGACGCGCTTGCCGTTGACGGTGATCTCGCCCTTGCCGGGCTTGATCCAGACGCGGGCGATGGCGTTCTTGCGGCGGCCGGTGGCGTAGCTGCGGCCCTGCGCGTCGCGCTTGGCCTCGCGGACGGGCTTGTCGCTGGTGACCAGGGCCGAGGCGACGGCGAGGTCCTTGAGGTCGGCAAGGGTGCGGGTCTGCTCGGCGGGGGCGGCGGGGGGCAGGTCGTCCAAGGTGTCGGACATGCGGCTAGACCCTCTTGTTCTTGGCGTTCATGGCGGCGACGTCGAGCGGCTTGGGCTGCTGGCCGTCATGCGGGTGGGTGGCGCCAGCGTAGATGTGCAGATGCTTCATCTGCTTCCGCTGCAGGGGGCCGCGGGTGATCATGCGCTCGACGGCCTTTTCGATGACGCGCTCGGGGTGAGCACCCTCGAGGCGGCTGCGGATGGTGCGGCCCTTGATGCCGCCGGGGAAGCCGGTGTGGTAGTAGAACACCGACTGGTCGGCCTTGTTGCCGGTGACGCGGACCTTCTCGGCGTTGATGACGACGATGTTGTCGCCGCAATCGACGTGCGGGGTGAACTGCGGCTTGTGCTTGCCGCGCAGGCGCTGGGCGATGATGGCGGCGAGGCGGCCGAGCACGAGGCCGTCGGCGTCGATGACGGTCCAGGCCTTGCTGACCTCGGCCGGCTTGAGGGAGATGGTGGTCTTCTGCATGGTTCCAATTCCAGGGCTGCGCGCGGTTTGGGGGAAAGATGGTGCGATGTCAAGGGTTTTGGCGTGTGGTAAGGGGATACCACATGAGGGTCGGCCGTCATGGGCGGCTAGGCTGCCTGCGTTGAGGCGTGGCCGCGGCTCATCGCCTCGCTGCCGTCACTGCAAGCCGTACTTGCTGCATGGCGATCTAGGGGCGGGGCAGGATTATCGCGCATGGCTTCGAGGCTGCACCGGCTTAGCTCCCTCTCCCTCCGGGAGAGGGTTGGGGTGAGGGGGTTTTGCAGCGCGGTCGCCAACGCCGAAGCAGCCCAGTTCCGCGATGCAAACGGTCGCTGGAGCCGCAGCCAAGAAAGAGCCCCTCACCCCAACCCTCTCCCGGAGGGAGAGGGAGCAGATGCCGTTTACGGGTTGCGCGGGTTCGCGTTGGGAGGCGCGGGCTTAGTCCCGGCGGTCCTGGATTGCTGCGTCGCAAGCGCTCCTCGCAATGACGGGCGAGCCCTATTCCGTAGGGGCTCGCCGGCATGACGCCCTACGTCATCGGCGCCAGCGGCCGGTCCGGTGTGGCGCTGTGCCGGTCCCTGCTGGCGGACGGGCTGGCCTGGGTGCCCGTGGTGCGGAACGCCGGACGCTGGGCCGCGACGGGGCTGCCCGGGGCGGCGCGCGTGGCCGACCTGACCGGCGCCGGGCTGGCCGCCGCGCTGAGGGATGCGCGCCTGGTCGTTTCGTGCGCCCATGCCCGGCATGTTCCCGCCATCCTGGCTGCGTCGCCCCGGGCGGAGCGCTTCGTGTTCCTGGGCAGCACCCGCCGCTTCACGCAGTGGCCCGACGAACACGGCACCGGCGTGCAGGCCGGGGAGGCCGCGCTGCGCGCCTCTGGCCGGGCGGGCGTGATCCTGCACCCTACCATGATCTATGGCGCCGCAGGGGAGGACAACGTGCAGCGGCTGGCGGCCCTGCTGCGCCGGCTGCCGCTGGTCCCGTTGCCCGGTGGCGGACGCGCGTTGGTGCAGCCGGTGCATCAGTCCGATGTGACGCGCAGCCTGCGCGCCGCGATGGAGGTTGGCTGGGTTGGTCCGCACGCCCTGGTGGTCGCCGGGCCGGACGCCCTGCCCTACGCCGGGTTTGTGCGTGCGGTGGCCGCCGCCGCCGGGCTGGCACGGCCGCGCATCGTGTCTATTCCCGCGGCACTGCTCCGCGCCGTCGCGCCGCTGACGCGGTTGCCCGGGCTGCCCCGCATCCGCGCCGACGAAATCCGCCGACTGGGGGAGGACAAGGCATTCCCCATCGGCGACATGCGGCGCATGCTGGGCATTGACCCCATTCCGCTGGCCGCTGGCCTGGCGCTGACGTTCAGGACCCCCGTATGCCCGTGATCAACCGTATTGCCGCCTTCCATGACGAGATGACCGCCTGGCGGCGCGACCTGCACCAGCACCCGGAGTTGGCGTTGCAGGAGCATCGGACGTCGCGGGTCGTGCAGGACCTGCTGCGGGGGTTCGGCGTCGATGAGGTGCATGCGGGGCTGGCCGGCACCGGCGTTGTGGGCGTGATCCGCGGCAGCGTGCCCGGCGATGGGCCAGGGGACGCGATCGGGCTGCGCGCCGATATGGACGCGCTGCCGATTGGGGAGGAGACCGGTGCGGCCTATGCCAGCCAGATGCCCGGGGTCATGCACGCCTGCGGGCATGACGGGCATACGGCGATGCTGCTGGGGGCGGCAAAGTACTTGGCTGAAACCCGCAACTTTGCTGGCACCGTGCACGTGATCTTCCAGCCTGCCGAGGAGAACAAGGGCGGCGGCGGCATCATGGTGCGGGAGGGCCTGTTCGAGCAGTTCCCGATGCGCCAGGTGTTCGGCATGCACAACTGGCCGGCGCTGCCGGAGGGCGTGTTCGCCTGGCGTGACGGGCCGGTGATGGCTGCCGTTGCCGACATCGAGATCACCGTTACCGGGCGCGGGGCGCATGGAGCGCAGCCACATATGGGGGTTGATCCCGTGGTGGTCAGCGCGGCCATCGTGCAGGCGTTGCAGAGCATCGTCGCCCGCGGGATCGAGCCGGTGGAGGCTGGCGTTGTGACCATCGGCAGCATTCAGGGCGGGCATATTTATAACGTCATTCCCGAGACCGTGCGGATGCTGGGGACCGCGCGGTGGTTCAGCCCGGTGGTGGGGGATTTGCTGGAGGCGGGGGTGCACCGGTTGGCGAGCAACATCGCCGCTGGGTTCGGGGCGACGGCGGAAGTGGTGTTCCGGCGGACGTATCCGGCGACTGTGAATGACCCCGAGGCGATGGCGCTGGCTCGGCATGCGGCGGTGACGGTGCAGGGGGAGGACTCGGTGCGGCACATGGACAAGCCGACCATGGGCGGGGAGGATTTCAGCTTCATGCTGAACGCGAAGCAGGGGGCTTATATCATGCTTGGGGCGCGGCGGACGCCAGAGGATGCGATGGTGCATCATCCTCGGTATGATTTTAATGATGCGATCTTGCCGGTGGGGGCTTCTTATTGGGCTACGCTGGCGGAGGAGTTGCTGCCGCGGGGTTAAGAGTACTAGACTGTCGAAGTATTGAGCAGGTTTGTGCGGCCTACCATACGGATGGCTTACGGCCGCACAAGCCCGCTCAGCTTTTCATTTATAGGTAAAGCTGTAGAGACTTGCCTAACGCTGATCGCCTAAGCTTCTACTCTCTAAAGAAACCACCAGAAATTTCTCATAAGTATAACTAACTCGGATCGAGGGTCGTCAGGACCACCTCGTTTTACGAGCGCCTCATTTGCAACAGCAACAGGAAGGATTGGGGGGCCAATCCGATGCCAATTATTCGCATCTACAATTTTTCTGCGCTCAGCATTGACGAGGCCAAGTGCCTTTGGTGATCGGTGAACGTCACCATCTATTGCCGTCATCGTTACATCGAGACAGACAAGTCCATCTACCCTCTTAAGATCTCTATCGAGCTGAGAAACAGGCTAAACCTATGTAAATCTTGAACGGTGCTGTATGGCGCGACCGAGATAGCGGGGACCTCTTTGTGCCCAAACGAATTTTCCTTGGCGTTCCCGCGACCCTCTTGTGGAATGTTTGTTGTTGGCTCGTAGAGGTAAAGCGGCTCCCAGTACGGGATGATATGTTGTCTATCGCATTCAAAATCTCTGACATCAAATACGTCCAATGTGCGCGGCTTGTTGATGACAAACACCTCAAATTTGTTGACAATTACCGGCTCATTACCATCATTGATGAAGCTTGCTTGAAGACTAAAAGCAGTGTTGCTCTGATCAGTCCCGCCGACAAGATTTTGAGCATTGAAATGCCCCACTCTATAGGAAAAGTCTCGTATGGTAATACGCTGTATTGCGAAAGTTGCAGCCGAGATCATCAACGAAATTACAGAGATAACGATTGCTATCCAAGGATTCACCTTTATGTCGGACATTTATACCCAAACCAGATTTTACCCATTATGATACATTATGTTCAGTATCTACCGAGTTAACCATCGACTGCAAAATTTATCAAGGGTAAGCACAACCAATTGAACACGATAAGCAGTATTAGCCTTGTAGGTCATACCTGCATTTCTCATTTAGATTTTCAAGCGCCTACTGTTGATAGCAGCTATCCTCTCATTAATCGCCCCTCATACCATTGCACCAACCGCGTCGCCGGGAACAACAGACAGAAGTAGATCACCGCCACCACCGTATAAACCTCCAACGGCCGATACGTATCCGCCGTAATCAGCGTCCCCTGATACAGCAAATCCGGCACCGCAATCGTGCTGACCAGCGAAGTGTTCTTCAACTGGATAATCGACTGGTTCATGAACGGCGGCACCATCCGCCGCACCGCCTGCGGCAGCACCACCAGCCGCATCACCCCCCACCGCCGCAACCCCAGCGCCCGAGCCGCATCCCATTGCCCGGCCTCGATCGACACGATCCCACCCCGGAAGATTTCCGCATAGAACGCCCCGGTATAAAGCGACAGCACCAGCACCGCCGCCACCGCCGCCGGGATTTGCACATCCAGGATCACCGGCAGCGCATAGTAGAACCAGATGATCTGCACCAGCAGCGGCGTACATCGGAACACTTCGATCAATGCCACTAGCGGAGCATTCACCCACCGTGACCGCGACAGCCGCGCCAACCCCAGCACCAGCCCAATCGCCAGCCCCAGCAGCACCGTCCCCACGGTGTAGGCCAGCGTAACCCCGATCCCCACCAGGAACAGGTGCGTGTACCGCAGTAGGAACCCGAACCCCCACTGGTAGCCCATCGCCGCTAGAAGACGACCTCGGGCGGCACGTCCTCCCGCGTGACACCGTTCAGCGCCAGCCCGGCCAGCAGCCAGTCCCTGATCTGCCCAACCCCGCGGTTGTAGTCGATCCAGGCATTCACGACGTCCAGGAACCGCGTATCCGGCTCCCGCCGCACGCCGAAGCAGCTCGGCAGCGCCACCAGCGGCCCCGTCAGCAGGTGGTATGGCCCCAGCGCCCGGTTGCGCGCGATGGTGCTCAACCCCAGCATCGCCGCCAGGATGAACACGTCCGCCCGACCGGACTGGAACGCCAGCGTCGCCTCGTCGCGCGTCTTATAGGCGGTGATCTGCGACTTCGGGGCGTAGCGCCGGGCCGCGGTCTCATGCAGCGAGCCGATGTCGCACACCAGGCGGATGTCGGGCGTGTTGATGTCGTCCCACGTCTTCGGCTCCAGCCCGCGCCGGGCCAGGCAGCCATAGGGGTGGA
>CAXTFY010000322.1:0-6716 GCA_964243265.1 uncultured Acetobacteraceae bacterium
TCAACGTCACCCGCGAGCGCATCCGCCAGATCGAGGCCAAGGCGCTGCGCAAGCTGAAGCACCCCAGCCGCAGCCGCAAGCTGCGCAGCTTCCTGGACGATTAGCCGGAGGGCTGTTGGCGTGCAGCCTACGACGCGGGTGGCGGTGACCGTCACCTTCCTGCGGCTCGACGTGGCCTCGGCGTTGCCGGGGCCGGCGCTGCCCGGCGACACCAGCCTGATCCGGCTGCAAGCCTGCACGGTGCCGTTCTACCGCTACCTCTACGCAACCGTGGGTGGCCCGTATCTATGGTGGCTACGCCGCTCCCTCGGCGACCCGGCGCTGGAGGCCATCCTCCGCACCCCCGCCATATCGATCTGGGTGCTATACCGCGGCGGCGAACCCGCCGGGTTCTTCGAGCTGGACGCACGGCAGCGCCCGGCGGTGAACCTCAGCTACTTCGGCCTGACGCCGCCGGCAACGGGCCGCGGCATGGGCAGCGCCTTCCTACACGCCGCCATCGAAGCCGCTCGGGCGGAGGGCGCGCGAGTGGTGACGGTGAACACCTGCACCGCCGATCACCGGCGGGCGCTGCCGGGCTACCTGGGGGCCGGCTTCAAGCCGGTGCGGACCGTGCGGGAGACCTGGGACGTGCCCAACCGGCTCGGCATGTCCATCCCGGAGCACTTGCGGGTATAACCCGGCAACCTCCCGGGAGACCTCATCCATGTGGCTGCGCCTGACCCTATTCGCCGCCGCATTGGCCTGCGCCGCCCCGGCCCGCGCGCAACTGCCCCCCACGCTCAAGATCGGCGTGCTGAACGACCAGTCCGGCCCCTTCGCCGACCAGTCCGGCCATGGATCGGTGGTCGCCGCGCAGCTAGCCGCCGAGGACTTCATGGCCGAGTCGCCCGGCACCCGCGTCGAAATCGTCTACGGCGACCACCAGAACAAGCCGGACATCGGCAGCGCCATTGTGCGCGCCTGGGTGGACCGGGATGGCGTGGCGGCGGTGGCGGACGCGGTGAACTCTGCCGTCGGCTTGGCGGTCAGCGACGTGCTGCGGCAGCGCCACCGCACCTTCATCGCCAGCAACGTCGGCACCAGCGACCTCACGGGCAAGGCATGCGCGCCGACCACGGTGCAATGGACCTTCGACACCTGGGCCTTGGGCAACGGCGCCGCACGGGCGCTGAAGGACACGGGGCCGTTCTACTTCGTCTCCTTCGACTACGCCCTCGGCCAGGCGCTGGAGCGCGACACCACGTCGGTGCTGCTCAGCCTCGGCGGCACGGTCGCCGGCTCGGTCAAGCACCCGCTCGGCACCACCGACTTCTCCTCCTACCTGCTGCAGGCGCAGTCATCGGGGGCCAAGGTGATCGCCTTCGCCTCGACCGGCACCGACTTCATCAACGCGGTCAAGCAGGCGGCGGAGTTCGGCGTCAACCGGACGGCGACGCTCACCGGCCTGTTCACCCAAATCGTGGACGTGGACGCGCTGGGCCTCCCCGCCGCGCAGGGCCTGCTGCTGACCGAGGCGTTCTACTGGGACCTGAACGACGCCACCCGCGCCTTCACTCGCCGCTTCGCCGAGCGCATGCCCGGCCGCGTGCCGACCGAGAACCAGGCCGGCGTATACTCCTCCGTCCTGGCCTACCTGCACGCCGCAAAGGTTGCCGGCAGCATCGAGGGCGAACAGGTCCTCGCCGCCATGCGCCGCGCCCCCATCGACGACGCCCTATTCGGCCAAGTCACCGTGCGCCCCGACGGCCGGGCGATCCATCCGATGTACGTGTTCCGCGTCAAGGCCCCCGCCGACTCGAAGTCGCGCTGGGACGTGTACACACCCGTCTCGATCATCCCGGCCGACCAGGCATTCCGCCCCATGGACCAGGGCGGCTGCCCGATGCTGGCCCGCTGACGGCCGCCGCCCCTGCTGCAACCTTGGCCCGTGCTGCAACCATGGCATCCGCTTATCGTTCACACGCATACGTGACCAGCGCGCTTCTGCGCCGGCGTGCCTGATTGGTGAACGCGATGCTCGGCAGCCCCTGGACCATGCTGAAGGAAACGGTGGCCGGCTACATCGAGGACGGCGCGCTCAGCAAGGGCGCCGCCATCGCCTACTACACCATCTTCTCCATCGCGCCCCTGCTGATCATCTGCATCGCCATCGCCGGGCTGGTGTTCGGCCAGCAGGCCGCCGAGGGCGCCATCGTCGGCGAGCTGCAGGGCCTGATGGGCAAGCAGGGCGCCGAGGCGGTGCAGACCATGCTCGCCAGCGCCGGCAACCGGTCGAGCGGCATCGTGGCGACCGTGATCGGCCTGGTGACCCTGCTGATCACTGCCACCGGCGTGCTCGGCGAGATGCAGTCGTCGCTGAACGCCATCTGGAAGTCGCAGGCGCAGTCGGGCGTCACCGGGCTGCTGCGCGCCAGGGCGGCGAGCCTGGGGCTGATCGCCGCGCTGGGCTTCCTGCTGATCGTGTCCCTGGTCGCCAGCGCCACCCTGGCGGCGGTGGGCGGCTACCTCAACGCGTTCGTGCCAGGTGCACGGATCATCCTCGGCATCGTCAACTTCGTCGTCTCGTTCCTGCTGATCTCGGTGCTGTTCGCGGCGGTCTACAAGATCCTGCCCGACCGCCAGTTGCGCTACAAGGACGTGGCGGTCGGCGCCGTGGCGACGGCCTTCCTGTTCACCGTCGGCAAGACGCTGATCGGGCTGTACATCGGCAGCAGCTCGGTCGCCAGCAGCTACGGCGCGGCCGGGGCGCTGGTGATCGTGCTGCTGTGGATCTACTACTCGTCGCAGATCTTCCTGCTCGGCGCCGAGTTCACCAAGGTTTGGGCCAGCCACCACGGCAGCGCCGAAGCCTTCGCCGCCCGCACCGACCAGTCCGCCCCGGCGCCGGACAAGGTCTCCCCGTCAACCGCCGTCCAGCAGGTGCTCGCCCACGCCTCGGCCCGGCGCCAGGCGTTCGGGCTGTTCGAGGTTGCGGCACTCGGCACGCTGGTCATCGCCGCGTGGCTCGGCGAAACGCGGCGGTAGAGCATGTTCGGATCAAGCGGCTTCGCTTGAGCTGAACAGATGCGCGCAAGAACAAGGCCTGGAGCACGTCTGGTATCTCCACTTGCACCAGGCATGCTCCAGCCACGCCTGGCTCTGCCGCCGGCATCGGCGCCCGTGTTCGCCTTGCTCGTTCCCATCCTGCAGGGATCAACCGTCTTCAGCCGATGCTATCAGGCTTTCAAATACCAACTTGACCGCCGCCCCAGGGTCCCGCGCCCGTTGCAGCACAAGGCCTTGGACCAGCGCCACGCATAGGTCGGCCAAGTCGTCGGGAGACGTCGGCGGTCGCTTGCCTTCCTTGCCGAACAGGGCGGCGATCAGGTGGGCAAGGCCGCTCCGGGTCCGGCTCTGCAACGCGTCATAGTCGGTCGCAAACGCCGCGTTGCGGGCGGCGTGGAGCTGCAGCTCGATGTCGAGCCTGGCCCAGTCGGCATCCCCGCCCAAACCCTCGAGGTAGCGGTCGAGCGCCGCAGTGGCATCCTTACCCTGCTCGATCTCCCCGATGATGCGCCCGAGGGTCGCAATGTCCTGCTCCTTGTGCCGGCGCAGCAGTTCCAGCAGCAGCGCCTCCTTGCTCTCGTAGTTCGAGAAGAACGCGCCCTTCGAGAACCCGGCCGCCTCGGCGATTTCCGCGACGCTGGTGCCGTCGTAGCCATTCCGGGCAACGGCCACCCGCGCCGCTTCGAGCAGATACTCGCGCGTACGCTCCCGGCTCTCCTCCCGCGTCAATCGCGCCATGCCATCCGCCTGCCCCCTTCGTCCGCATCGAGATAAGATACCACTTGCATTCCGGAAACCTAATGGTATCTATCATCTGACCAATCGGTATCCAGATATCAATTGGTCTGCGACACGCCGCTGCGGCGCCCACAACAATAGGAACCACGATCATGAACAGGCGTCTTCTCAGCCTTGCCGGCGCTGCCCTCCTGGCCCTCGCCGCCACCCCCACCCTCGCGCAGCAACCCCCGTCCGGCGCACCGTCCCGCGCCATCACTGCTGCCCTGACCGGCCAATGGCTGCACGACACCCGGGGCGGGATCATCGGCAGCGTCAAGTCGATCAGTCCCGACGGCCGCACGGCCATGATCGTGCTCGGCATCTACACGCTCGACAACGTGCGCGTGGTCGAGGTCCCGGCCAGCGCGCTGTCCGTGGCAGGCGGCAGGGTCACGCTGACCGGCGACACCGCCGAGGCCAGGAACACCGCCCCCCTGCGTTAATGAAGCAGCCTCCCGCCGCGGCGCGTCCCGGCTCCGCGGCGCCTACCCCTCCAGCAGGTGCCCAAAGGCGCGCAGCGGCCGCAGCCGGTCGCAAACGATCTTGATGACCGCCAGCAGCGGCACCGCCAGCACCGCGCCCTCCACGCCCCACATCCAGTACCAGAACACCAGCCCGAGCATGACGGCGATCGGGTTGATGGTGAACCGCCGCGCCAGGATCATCGGCGTGAAGATCTCGCCCTCCAGGACATGGATGCCCAGATAAGCCGCCGCCGGCAGCAGCGACAGCCAAGCCGCGCCGAGGCTCGCCAGCCCGATGATGGCGAACATGCCCACCCCCGCCAGCGGCCCGAGGATCGGGATGTAGTTCAGGCAGAACGCCACCACCCCCCACAGCGGCCACCCCGGCACGCCGAACGTCCACATCACCGCCGCGACCGCCGACCCGACGACCGCGTTGATCACCGTCACCGTCAGCAAGTAGGCGGAGATGTCGTGCTCGATGGCCGACGAGATCACCACCGCCTGCTTCTTGTCCTTGAAGTTGGGCAGCACCTCGACCAGCCGGCGCATGAACGTCTCGCCGAACACCAGCATGTAGAACAGGATCAGCAGCGTCTCCAGCAGGTGCGAGGCAAAGCTGCTGGCCCCGCTGGCGACCGCGCTGGCGATCCGGCCGGGGCTGATCTGCATCGTGCTCGCGCCGTCGCCCATGCCGGCGCGGCTCATCAGCCCCTGCACGCGCTGCACCGGCTCCTTCACCCATTCATATTGCGATTGCAGCTTCTGGAAGGTGGCCGGGGCGTCGTGCACCCACTGCGACGCCGGGCCGGACAGCACGGTGCCCAGCCCGATGAACACGCCCAGCAGCAGCAGCACCGCCACCAGGGCACCGAGGGCCTTGGGGATGTGGAACCGCTCGAAGAACCGCACCACCGGCTGCAGCAGCAGCTTGAGGATCAGCGCCAGCACGACCGGCAGCAGCACTTCATGGGCGACGTACAAGATGGCTAGGCAGGCGAACACGAACAGCCCGCCGAGGAAGATGGTCTGCGGGTCGGACGGCAGCGGCATGTCCTCCGCCTCGTCCGTGGCATGACGGTGGTCGGGGTCGGACTTGGGCAGCGTGGTGGGCGGGGAGGGGGCAGTGACGGACATGGCGGGTGCTTCCACTTCAGGCGCCCTCTATGCCACCCCCCCGATGCCCGGCGTCAAGCAGCTCTTAACGATTCGCCCCCGGCGTCCACTGCACGTCCCCGCCGGCGTTCAGCCGGCGGCCCAGCACAAACAGGTGGTCGGACAGCCGGTTCAGCAGCCGGATCACCGCAGGGTTCACCGTCTCGTCGCGCGCCAGGTGCACCACCAGGCGCTCGGCCCGGCGCACCACGGTCCGCGCCAGGTGCGCGTGCGCCGCCGCCGGCGTACCACCCGGCAGGATGAAGCTGGTCAGCGGGGCGAGCTGCGCCGTCATCTCCTTCACCTCCGCCTCCAGCCGGGCGCTGGGGGCATCGGTGACCCGCAGCCGCTCGCCCATCTCGCCGGGCACGCACAGGTCGGCGCCGACATCGAACAGGTCGTTCTGGATGCGGGCCAGCATGGCGTCGGCCTCGGCGTCCCCGGCGGTGTGCAGGCGGAGCAGCCCGATGGTGGCGTTCGCCTCATCGACGGTGCCATAGGCGTCCACCCGCAGGGCGTCCTTCGACACGCGGGTGCCGTCGCCCAGGGAGGTCTGCCCGCCGTCGCCGCCGCGGGTCACAACTCGGTCGATCCTGATCATCTGCCCTCTCCAACGAAGTGAATCTCTAGCGGAACCGTATAAGGCACCGGCCCGGTTTCCGACTGCGCCGGCCTGAAATGCCAGCGCTCGATGGCCGTGCGGGCTGCCTGGTCCAGGCTGGAGTGCCCGCTGCTGCCGGCAACCTCGACCAGGTCGGGGACGCCGGCAACGCCGACATGGATCAGCAGGCGGACCGTGCCGGTCTGCCGCTGCCGGGCTGCCTCGGCCGGGTAGGTGGGGGCCAGGTTGCGATAGGCCGAATCGGGACGCGGCGGCACCACGTCGTCGCTGGTCACGTTCATATCGGAATCGCTGCTGCCGCCCTCGCCCAGGTTGACGGCTGGCGCGGCGGGCCGGGGCTGGGCAGGCGCGGCGGGCGGCGGCGCCGGTTCCGCTCCGGGTGGAGCCTCCGCCGTGGGCGGCGCCTGCGATGCGGGCGCCGCCCCCTGCGTCGGCTGCGCGGCCCCGGCGGCGCTGACCTGGACCAGTTCCACCTCGACCGGCGGGATTTGCGCCGCAAGCCCGGCAGCGCCGGCATGCGGCAGGAACAGAAAGACCGCCACGGCGTGCAGGACAGCCGAGCCAACCACCGCCACCGTCATAAGCGACGACGCCTGCTTCCCCCTCTCCCTCCGGGCTTGGGCCGTGAAACGGACCAAGGCCGGGGT
>CAXTFY010000323.1:0-6670 GCA_964243265.1 uncultured Acetobacteraceae bacterium
GAGATCGTGGCGCTCGTCGGCCCTTCTGGCTGCGGCAAGACGACGCTGTTGCGGCTGATCGGCGGGCTGGATCGGGGCTTCCAGGGACGGATAACCTGGGCTGGCGGTGCCGCGCCACGCATCGGCACAGTGTTCCAGGAGCCGCGGCTGCTACCCTGGCGCACGATCCGGCAAAACATCGCGCTGGTTTGTCCGCCCGACCCGGATGCCGCCGAGGCGTTGCTGATGCTGCTGGGCCTGACCGCCTATGCCGACCTGTATCCCCCGGCGCTGTCCCTGGGCATGGCCCGCCGTGCCGCCATCGCCCGCGCCTTTGCCGTCCAGCCCGCCCTGCTGTTGCTGGACGAGCCGTTCGTCTCGCTCGATCCCGCCATGGCGGAGCAGGGCAGGGAGGTGCTGGCCGAGGCTTGGCGCACCCGGCGTTGCGCGGCGCTGCTGGTGACGCACGATCTGGCGGAGGCTGCGTCCCTGGCGGATCGCATCCTGCTGCTGTCTGCCGGGCCGGCGCGCGTCGTGCGGGAGATGGTGGTGCCGGAAGCCAGCCGGCGGCGCGGGATCGCCGAGGGCGCCCGCGCCGCCGCCGCACTTACTGCTTGAGGGTCTCGAGGTAGGCGATGACGTTTGCCCGGTCCTCATCCTTTTTCAGGCCAACGAAGATCATCCGCGTGCCCGGCACCACGCCGCGGGGGTCGACCAGGTAGTGGTCCAGCGTCGCCGGATCCCAGGTGACGTTGTAGGCCTTCATCGGCTCGGAATAGTTGAAGTTCTCGATGCTGTGCGACGGGCGGCCGACGACTCCGGCGAGGCTGGGACCGATTTTGTTCTCCCCAGGCTTCGCCGAGTGACAGGCGGCGCATTTGTTGAACACGGCCTTGCCCAAGGCGGGATCGCCGGCCGGGTGGTCGTCCTGGGCGAACGCCGGGGGGGCGAACGCGGAGGTGGTGGCCAGGGCGGCCACGGCCGCGAGTGCTGCAAGGTATCGCATCGTCTGCTCCCAAGTACCGCGCATTACCGCGCGTGCTGCACGGATTATGGGACCTGACCAGGGATTGTCGAGACGCCGCGGGTAACCTGGGCGCGATGTTGCCGCAGGGCCTTTCCGATCCGATCCCTGGCCCGTAGCATGGCATGCAACAACAGGGGAGGGCTGCGATGCTGATGGTGTCGGTGATGTATCCGGGTGGCGATGGCGCGCACTTTGACCACGCCTACTATATGGCGACCCACATGCCGCTAGTGCGCCGGCTGTGGAACCCAATTGGGCTGCAGTCCGACCAGGTGATGACGGGCCTGCCAGGGCCGGATGGGGCACCACCAGCCTACATGGTGACGACGCTGCTGACCTTCGACTCGATGGACAGCTTCAAGGCTGCCGCGGCCCAGCACGGCCAGGAGATCTTTGCCGATATCCCCAACTTCACCGCGGTCACCCCGGCCCTGCAGTTCAGCGAACCCGCGGCCCTGTAGGCGATGGAAATCCGTAGCCAGCACGCCTGCTTCGGCGGCACCATGGGCTTCTACAGCCACCCCTCCACCGCAACTGGGACGGACATGCGCTTCGGCGTGTTCCAGCCGCCGCAGGCACAGCAGGGGCTTTGCCCGGCGTTGTATTATCTGGCCGGCCTGACCTGCACCGAGGAGACATTCGCCATCAAGGCTGGCGCGCAGCGGCTTGCGGCAGAGCACGGGCTGGTACTGGTCATGCCCGACACCAGCCCGCGCGGCCTGGACCTGCCGGGGGAGGCGGCAAGCTGGGATTTCGGCGTTGGCGCCGGGTTCTACCTGGACGCCACGCAGGCGCCGTGGGCCGGGCACTACCGCATGGCGCAGTATGTCACGCAGGAATTGCCGGCGCTGGTGGAGGCCGGGTTCCCGGTGCGGCCGGACCGGCGCGGGGTGTTCGGCCACTCGATGGGCGGGCACGGCGCGTTGGTGACGGCGCTGCGTGATCCGGGGCGGTGGCACTCGGTGTCCGCCTTCGCGCCCATCTGCAACCCAGCTGCGGTGCCGTGGGGGGAGAAGGCGTTCACCGGCTACCTCGGACCCGACCGGGCGGCCTGGGGGGATTGGGATGCCAGCCTGCTGATGCGGACGCGGCCGTATCCCGGGCCGATCCTGGTCGATCAGGGGCGGGAGGACCAGTTCCTGGCCAGGGAGCTGCATCCGGAGGCGCTGGAGGCTGCCGCGGCAGCGTCCGGCCAGCAGCTTACGCTACGGCGGCAGCCCGGCGACCACAGCTACTGGTTCATCCAGACATTCATGGGCGACCATATTGCCCACCATGCCAAAGAATTGCTGCGATGAGGTCCGTGCGTTCCCTGGTCCTCCTCGCGCTCTGCGCCCTTGCGCCTCCGATCGGGGTGGCCCTTGCCGCGGAGCGCATGGCGTTCTGGAACCTGACCAGCGCCACCATCACCCGCCTCACGATGGCGCCGGCAGGCACTGGAACCTTCGGACCCGACCAGTGCGCCAACGACCACGACGGCAGCGTGGACCATGACGAGCGCCTGCGCCTGACCGGCATCCAGCCGGGCCGCTACGACGTGCAGCTCGTCACCAAGCCAACCCCGACCAAGCCCGCCCGCACCTGCACCATCCACGACGTCGAGGTTAAGGGCAGCGGCAGGTATGCGTTCTCCCTGGCGGACGGCGACTTGACGGAGTGCAACTAAGCCATTTTGATGCCGTGTAACGAACGTGGAAGGGAACAAGATGACCGTTTCAATTCATCCGGCCGTGGATAATGGCATTGCCGCAGCGAAGCCGGACTTTGCCGGCGGCACCCTGACCTGCCACTGCGCGACCGACCCCGTGACCGTCACGATCGATGCGCAAACCGCCCATAACCACGCCTGCGGCTGCTCCAAGTGCTGGAAGCCGGAGGGCGCGCTGTTTTCTGTCGTCGCCGTGGTGGCGAGCGACAAGGTGCATGTGACCGCCAACGAGCAGAAGCTGCACATCGTGGACGAGGCCGCGACCATCCAGCGCCATGCCTGCAGCGGCTGCGGCGTGCACATGTTCGGGCGCATCGAGAACAAGGACCATCCGTTCTACGGCCTGGACTTCGTTCATACCGAGCTGTCGAAGGAGCCGGGCTGGGCGGCGCCGGGCTTCGCGGCGTTCGTGTCGTCGATCATCGAGCAGGGTGCCCGGCCGGATGGCATGGGCGCTGTGCGGGCGCGGCTGCATGAGCTGGGGCTGGAGCCGTACGACTGCCTGTCCCCGCCGCTGATGGACGCCATCGCCACCCATGTCGCAAAAAGCCGGGGCTTGTTGGCGGCCTGATCCCCGGCCGTTTTGCCTCTGGCGTCCGTCGCCATTCCGCGCAACTCTGGCGTCAGCGCACCCGAGAGGCGCGGGATGGAGACGGACATGCTTTACTTGCCGAGACGAACCTTGTTGGCTGCGCTGGCGACGGGGGCCGTGTTGCGTCCCGCCCTGGCGCATGGGCCGACCCGGCAGAAGGTGACGCAGACCGTCGATATCGCCCGCACGCCGGACCAAGTCTGGGCGATCTGCGGCGATTTCGACAGCATCGCCCGCTGGCATCCGATGATCGCCAGCAGCCCGGCGAGCAAAGGCAACGAAATCGGCTCGGTACGCACCATCACCCTGAAGGCGGAGGGCGACCCGCACTTCGATGAGGAGTTGGTCAAGTACGACGCCGCCGCGCACACCTATCAATACCGGATCGAGAAGGTCGATCCCAAGGTGCTGCCGGTAAACAACTACAGCTCGTGGTTCGAGGTGCAGGACGGCCCGGCGGGCGGCACCACGATCGAGTGGCGGTCGGCGTTCTACCGCGGCTACATGCTGAACGACCCGCCGCCGGAGCTGAACGATGCGGCGTCGTCCAAGGCGGTCAAGGAGGTGCTCCGCGCCGGGCTGGACAACATCAAGGTCCTCGCCGAGCGCACCGGGTGAGGCGCCTGCTGCTCGCCTGTACGCTGCTCGCCGTGCCGGTGGGTGCGCGGGCGGGACAGGCTTACGTGACCAACCAGGGTGACGACTCCGTATCCGTCGTGGACACCGCAACCGGCACCGTGACGCAGACCGTCGGGGTCGGGTCCAAGCCGGCCGGAGTGGCGGTCGGGCCGGCGGGGCGCGTGTATGTCACCAACCCCGAGGGCCGCAGCATCAGCGTGCTGCAGGCCCGGGATGGGCGGCTGTCAGCAGTGGCGGAGGTGCCGGCCGGCGCGGGTCCGCTGGGCGTGGCGGCCAGCCCGCGGGACGGGCGGGTGTTCGTGGCGGACTGGTACGGCGACACGGTGGCCGTGCTGGACCCGGACAGCCTGGCCATCACCGGCACGGTCAAGGTGGGGCAGTCGCCCTCCGGCCTGGCGGTCAGCCCCGATGGCGCGCGGCTGTATGTGGCCAACCGGGAGAGCGACACGCTGTCGGTGATCGACCTGGCGACGCTGGGCACGGTGGCGACGGTGCCGGTCGGCCATGCGCCGTTTGGCGTGACCGTGCAGGGCGGCCGGGTGTTCGTGGCCAACGTGCAGTCCGGCGACGTTTCGGTGCTGGATGCGGTGACGCTGGGGGAAACGCGGCGGGTCAAGGTCGGGGAGTTCCCCTACGCCGTGGGCGTCACCCCGGACGGGTCGCGCATGTTCGTCACCAATCAGCACAGCGGCACCTTGTCGGTGTTCGACGGCGACTTCACGGCATTGCCGGACATTGCCGTGGGGGAGTACCCCGAGGGGATCGCGATGTCGCCCGATGGAACCCGGGCCTGGGTGGCGGTTTGGATGGACAACAAGCTGGCCGAGATCGACGTGGGTGCCGGCAAGGTGGTGCGGCGGATCGCGGTCGGGGAAAGCCCGCGGGCGTTCGGGACCTTCCTGGCGCCACCGGCGGAGTAGGAGACGGGTGATGAGGTATGCGGTCATGGCTGCCCTGCTTGCGGTGTCCCCGGCGTCTGCCGAGACACCGCCGAAGCTTGCGGCGTTCGACTTCACGCTGAACAACACGTCGCCTGCGCCCTCCACGCCGGAGGAGCTGGCACGGCTGCACCGGCTGGACGGGCAGTTGCAGGAGGCGTTGCGCAGCCGGTTTACCCTGGTGGACCTGGCGCCGGTGCAGGACGAGCTGGTGCGGGTGGACTCCATCCGCGCCTGCAACGGGTGCGAGCTGGACATGGGGCGCAAGCTGGGCGCGCAGGTGGTGGCCTATGGCTGGGTGCAGAAGGTCAGCAACCTGATCCTCAATGTGAACCTGGTGATCGAGGACGCCGCGACCGGCAAGGTGCTGCACGCCGACAGCACGGACATCCGCGGCAACACGGACGAGTCTTGGACACGCGGGCTGCGCTACCTGCTTAACGAACGCATCTTCCGCGAGGATTAAGGTCCCTTTTGCCTCCCTCTCCGGGAGAGGGACGGGGTGAAGGAGGCTTATAGCGCGGGATTTTCGACCCGAGCAGCACGATCCCAATGGCGCTGACGGTTCCCGGTGAGCGCAGGCGCGCAAGGACCCCTCACCCCGGCCCTTTCCCAAAGTGGGAGAGGGAGAAGGTCAGCCGGCGTCGCTGGCCGCGGCGCCAGACTCTATCGGTGAGTTGGTGACCCTGCCCACTGGGTTGTCCGCTCTCGTCCAGCCTCGCAATGCTTCGGCCACTAACGGGTCTACTCCGGGCGCGCCGGCCCCTTCCCGCATCTGCGTCCGCATCACCGGGGTCCAGAACGACTGCATGTGGCCGCGTATCCCGGCACAAGCCTCGTCATCCGGATAGGCGCGGAAGAATCCGGCAATCTCGTTCGCCATCCGCACCAGGACTGCAAGCTGCATGACGCTAATCCGCGTCGTCGAGCGCAGGGGCGATGCGCGTCAGGCTCACGTCCTCCTCGAAGAACCGCGCCTGCCAGTCGGACGGCCGGTTGGTCCGCCGCACCTGCACCGCCGTTACCTTGTACTCCGGGCAGTTGGTCGCCCAATCCGAGAAGTCCGTCGTGATGACGTTGGCGCCGGTCTTGGCGTGATGGAACGTGGTGTAAACCACGCCGGGCTGCATTCGCTCCGTCACCCGGGCGCGCAGGGCGATGTCGCCGGACCGGCTTTCCAACCCAACAAGGTCACCGTCGGTGATGCCGCGGCTTTCGGCGTCGAAGGGGTGGATGTCCAGCACGTCCTCCTCGTGCCAGCGGCTGTTCTCGGTGCGCCGGGTCTGCGCGCCGACGTTGTACTGGCTGAGGATGCGCCCGGTGGTCAGGATCAGCGGGAACAGCGCGCCGGTGCGCTCCTGGGTCGGCACGAACTCGGTCATCATGAACCGGCCCATGCCGCGCACGAAGCGGTCCACATGCATCATCGGCGTGCCCAGCGGCGCCGCCTCGTTGCACGGCCACTGCAGCGACCCCAGGGCGTCCAGCTTACCATACGACACCCCGGCGAAGCTCGGCGTCAGCAGCGCGATCTCGTCCATGATCTCCGCAGGATGCTTGTAGTCCATCGGGAAGCCCAGCGCGTTGGACAGCGCCATCGTCGCCTCCCAATCCGCCAGCCCACCCAAGGGGGACATGACCCGGCGCACCCGGTTGATGCGGCGCTCGGCGTTGGTGAAGGTGCCGTCCTTCTCCAGGAACGAAGACCCCGGCAGGAAGACGTGGGCATACTTCGCCGTCTCGTTCAGGAAGATGTCCTGCACGACCACGCACTCCATCGCCCGCAG
>CAXTFY010000324.1:0-6621 GCA_964243265.1 uncultured Acetobacteraceae bacterium
CTGGGCCGGGTGCGCTGGCGGCTAGACCTGCTGCGCTGCCGGGGCGGACGGCCGGGAACTTGGGATGTGGAGGCTTGCGATGCGCAGGGTCGTCTCGGTTTGGTTGCCCCATTGGTCCACGGACCGGCTGCGGCGTTCGTTCCGGCTGCCTGGACTCCCCGGATCGCTCGGACCGGATGAACCCCTGGTGACCGCCCTGCATGATGGCCGCCGCCGCGTAGTGGGCGCCATGGACCCGGCTGCGGCGGCGCTTGGCTTGCGGCCCGGCATGGCGCTGGCCCACGCGCTGGCGCTGGCGCCGGGCCTGCGAGTGATGGAAGCCGAGCCGGAGCGGGATGCCGACGCGCTGCGCCGCCTGGCCGCCTGGTGCCACCACCTGGCCCCGCTGACAGCGCCGGACCCGCCGGACGGGCTGTGGCTGGACGTGACCGGCTGCACCCACCTGTTCCGCGGCGAGGCCGCGTTGCTGGACACCCTGACCCAGCGCTTGCTGCAGGACGGCCTGCACGCCCGCGGCGCCATCGCCGACACGCCCGGCGCCGCCCATGCCGTAGCCCGGCACGCACCCAACCTTGCAAAAGGCAGCGTAGTGCCGGCAGGCCAACACGCCGAGGCCATCGCCGCCCTGCCCCTGGCCGCCCTGCGCCTGGCGGCGGAACTGGTGACCGCCCTGCACCGCCTGGGGTTCGATCGGGTGGCCCACCTGGACCGCCTGCCCCGTGCCGCCCTGGCCCACCGCTTCGGCCCGCATTTGCTGCTGCGGCTGGACCAGGCGCATGGCCGAGTGGCCGAGCCGATCCTCCCCCTGGTGCCGGAGAGGCTGCTGCAGCACCGGGTCGCGTTCCTGGAGCCGCTGCTGACCGCCGACGCCCTGTCCCACGCCATCCGCCACTTGGTCGTGCCGCTATGCGCCGCCATGGAACGCACCGGCCTGGGCGCCCGCCGCCTGGACCTGCTGTTCGAGCGCGTGGACGGCGCAATCCAGGCCGTCCGCATCGGCACCGCGCGCCCGTCCCGCGACGTGCGCCACCTGTCCCGCCTGCTGGACGAGCGGCTGGAGGAGGTCGATCCCGGCCTGGGCGTCGAGGCCATGCGGCTGGTGATCCCCCTGGCCGAACCCCTGCACCCGCGCCAGGACGCCACCGGCCCCGCCATGCCCGACGTGTCCGCCCTGGTGGACCGGCTGAGCAACCGCCTGGGCGCCGCCAGCGTGTTCCGCGCCGAGCCGGTCGAGAGCGACGTGCCCGAGCGCAGCGTCCGCCGCGTCCCCGCCCTGGCCCGGCCCGGCGCCGCCACCTGGCTGGCACCCTGGCCCGCCCCGGTCCGCCTGCTGCACCCGCCGCAGCCGGTCGAGGCGCTGGCCGCCCTGCCCGACGGCGCCCCGGCCGCCTTCACTTGGCACCGCCGCCGCCACCGCGTGCGCCAGGCCGACGGTCCCGAGCGCATCCACGGTGAATGGTGGCAGCGCGACGGCGAGGTATGGGCGGTGCGCGACTACTTCCGCGTCGAGGACGAGGACGGCGCCCGCTTCTGGCTGTTCCGCCGTGGCGACGGCGTGGACCCGGCAACCGGCGGCCTGGAGTGGTTCCTGCATGGACTTTTCTAACGAATACGCGGAATTGCAGGTCACGACGAACTACTCGTTCCTGCGCGGCGCCAGTCACCCGCAGGAGCTGTTCGAGCAGGCCTCCGCCTACGGCATCGCGGCCTTGGGCATCGTTGACCGCAACTCGGTCGCCGGCATCGTGCAGGCATGGGAGGCGGCGAAAGCGGCCAAGGTGCGCCTGGTGGCTGGCTGCCGGCTCGACCTGCGGCCCGACCAGCCGGGGCAGCCTGGCCCGGCACTGCTGGCCTATCCCACCGACCGGCCGGCGTGGGCCCGCCTGTGCGGGCTGCTGACTCTTGGCAAGGGCCGGGTTGGGCGTGGCCCCGGCAACAAGGGCGGCTGCGACCTGGGCTGGGACGACCTGGCCGGAGCCGACGGCCTGCTGTTCGTCCTGGTGCCAACCGACGACGCGCTGCTGCCGGCGCAACTGGCCCGGCTGCGCGCCCTGGCGCCGGGGCGCGCCTACTTGGCCGGCACCGCGCGCCGCCGTCCCGGCGATGCCGTTCGCCTGCGCCACCTGCAGGACCTGGGCGGCGCGAGCACGCCCATGATCGCCACCGGCGACGTGCTGTACCACCTGCCGGGCCGCCGCATCCTGCAGGATGTGCTGACCTGCATCCGCGAGGGCTGCACCATCGACGCCGCCGGGTTCCGCAAGGAGCGCACCGCCGACCGCCACTTGAAGACCCCGGCCGAGATGGCTCGCCTGTTCGCCCGCTATCCCGATGCCATCGCCCGCACGATGGAGTTGGCCAGCCGCTGCACGTTCGACCTGGGCGACCTGCGCTACCAGTATCCGGACGAGGTCGAGGACCCGGCCCTGACGCCGCAGCAGACCCTGGACCGCCTAACCTGGCAGGGCGCGGCCACCCGCTACCCGCTTGGCACTCCAGATAAAGTTACCAGTCAGTTGCGGCATGAACTTCACCTAATTGCCGAGCTGGATTACGCGCCATACTTTCTGACCGTGCACAGCATCGTGCGCTATGCCCGGGGCGAGGGCATTCTGTGCCAGGGCCGCGGCAGCGCCGCCAACTCCGCCGTCTGCTACGTGCTGGGCATCACCGCCATCGACCCGGCGCACTCCAACCTGCTGTTCGAGCGCTTCGTCTCTGCCGCCCGCAAGGAGCCGCCGGACATCGACGTGGACTTCGAGCACGAGCGGCGGGAGGAGGTAATCCAGTGGGTGTACCGCACCTATGGCCGCCACCGCGCCGCCCTGTGCGCCACGGTCATGCGCTTCCGCGCCCGCGGGGCCGTGCGCGACGTAGGCAAGGCGCTGGGCCTGACCGAGGACGTGACGGGCGCCCTGGCCGGCCAAGTATGGGGCTGGAGCGAGGAAGGCGTCACGGAGGACCATGCCGGGGCGCTGAACCTCAACCTGGATGACCGCCGGCTACGCTTGACGCTTGATTTGGCACGCGAGCTGATCGGCTTCCCCCGCCAACTTGGCACCCACCCCGGCGGGTTCGTGCTGACGCGGGACCGGTTGTCCGACTTGGTGCCGGTGCTGCCTGCTGCCATGGCCGGGCGGCAGATCATTGAGTGGGACAAGAACGACATCGACGCGTTGCGCTTCATGAAGGTCGATGTGCTGGGCCTGGGAATGCTGGGCTGCATGCGGCGGGCATTCGACCTGCTGGCGGAAAAAGACGCTTCCTTCCCCCTCTCCCTCCGGGAGAGGGCCGGGGTGAGGGAGGTCGCTGGGACGGAACTTGCCCTTGAAGCACGCGAGGCAGGTGCTGCGTTGGATGGGGCGGTGCTGGCCGCCTCCCTCACCCCGACCCTCTCCCGGAGGGAGAGGGAGCAGGCTCATAGAATTGATCTCGCTAGTATTCCCCAGGAGGATGCTAAGACCTACGCCATGATCTGCCGGGCTGACACGCTGGGCACGTTCCAGATCGAGAGCCGGGCGCAGATGGCCATGCTGCCTCGCCTGCAGCCGCGCACGTTGTATGACCTAGTCATCCAGGTCGCCATCGTTCGCCCCGGCCCAATCCAGGGCGACATGGTCCACCCCTATCTGCGCCGGCGGGAAGGTCTGGAGTTGCCCGACTATCCCACCCCGGAATTGGAGGCGGTGTTGGGCAAGACCCTGGGCGTGCCCCTGTTCCAAGAGCAGGCGATGCAGGTGGCTATTGTCTGCGGCGGGTTCACGCCGGACGAGGCCGACCAGCTCCGGCGCGCGATGGCGACGTTCAAGGTCACCGGCGGGGTCAGCCACTTCCGGGCCAAGCTGATCAAGGGCATGACCGGGCGGAACTATACCGCTGATTTCGCAGCCAGGACTTTCAGCCAAATCGAAGGTTTCGGCAGCTATGGCTTCCCCGAGAGCCACGCGGCCAGCTTCGCGCTGGTCGCCTATGCCTCGGCCTGGATGAAGTGCCACCACCCCGACGTGTTCTGCTGCGCGTTGCTGAACAGCCAGCCCATGGGGTTCTACGCCCCGGCCCAGGTGGTGCGGGATGCGCGGGAGCATGGGGTGGAGGTGCGCCCGGTGGACGTGAACCGCTCGCGTTGGGACTGCACTCTGGAGGGTCCGGCCGTGCGTCTGGGCCTGCGGATGGTGCATGGCCTGGCCGGGACGCACGCCGCCAGCGTCGTGACCGCGCGGGGGGAGCACGGCTATGACAGCCTGGATGACCTCTGGCGCCGGGCTGGCGTGCCGGTGGCGGCGCTGGAGCAGCTGGCGGAGGCGGATGGGTTCGGCTCGCTGGGCCTGGACCGCCGGGCGGCGCTGTGGGCGATCCGCGGCCTGGCCGACGCGCCGCTGCCGCTGTTCGCCGCCGCCGACACCCGGCCGGAGATCGTGGAGCCACCGGTCGCCCTGGTCCCGATGCCGGCCGGCCGGGAGGTCGTGGAGGACTACGGCAGCACCGGGCTGACGCTGCGGCAGCATCCGGTATCGTTCCTGCGCGACGAGTTGCGGCGCCGGGGCATGGTGACCTGCGCCGACCTGGCCGTGATCCGGGATGGCCAGCGGGTGGTGGTGCCCGGCCTGGTGCTGGTGCGGCAGAAGCCCGGCAGCGCCAAAGGCGTCATGTTCATGACGACCGAGGATGAGACCGGCGTCGCCAACCTGATCCTGTGGCCAAGCCTGTTCGCCCGCCAGCGCCGCCTGGTGCTGACGGCCAGCATGGTGGCGTGCCACGGCCGCGTGCAGAAGGAGTCCGGCGTCGTGCACGTGATCGCCGACCGGCTGGAGGATTTGTCCGGCATGCTGCGGAGCGTAGGGGAGCAGGATGGCCCATGGCCGCTGCGGCACGGGCGGGGCGACGGAGCGACGCACCCGGGAGCGCCGGACCGAGGAGACGTGGTCCCAGTGGCGCGGGATGCTTACACCCCGGATCGGCAGCCGGGCATCAAGGTGCCAACGCGGGATTTCCGGTAGCGGCAAGGGGCGCGCTCACTCCCTCTCCCTCCGGAAGAGGGAGACGCAAGGGTTACCGGGCCGGGCGTTGGTCCATGATCAGCTCGTCCACATCGAACAAGCCGCCGGAAGCCTGGCGCACCGTCAGCAGTGCCCGGCGGATCGTGGACCGCGCCATCGGCTTCCCGGCCTTCAACAGCGCAACGGTCTTGGGGCTGACCTCGGCGGGCGTGTTGCCGGCGATCTCCGTCCAGCGCGGGCAGGTGAACCAAGCGCGGCTTTTCTTCTGTGCCATGGGGGTATCCTCGTTATTTCACGTCAGCCAGGAAGTTCGGCGTTGGCAACAGGCCGATGATCGCCTGCTTGAAGTCATGCGCCTCGGCAAACGGCGTTCCGGCCGGGGCGCCTTGAACGACGGGGATTTGCCGCGTCACCTGCGCCGTGTACTGGCCCATCACCGTCCCAGTCATGCGCGTGGTGGCCTGGAACCCATCAATCTGCACGCCGCCCGTGACCGGCTTCGTCACCGTCCAGGTCAGGTTGGGTGTCCCCGCGATGTCGATCGGCGCCACCACCGGGTAGCCGTTTAGAAACGGCGTCCGGCCGTAATCCTCAAACGACACCTCCCATCCAGCCGGAGACTTCGCTGACCCCTCCACCAAGCCATAGAAGTTATAGATCGTGACAAAATCGCCCTCCGGCACCGGGTTGCCCGGTGTCAGTGTCTCACCCGGGGCAGTACGGATGGCGAAGTGATAGGTCATGGTGCCATCGGTGTTCCGGTCCACCCCGGTCACGACGGTGTCCAACGCGTGCGCCGGGTCGGCCAGCAGTCCAGCGGCCAACAAGGCGACGCTCAGGGATTTCAGCACGGTATTTCTCCAACATGGCCGGCGGGCACTGACCAACCCTGTGCGGCCCCGGGTAGGACATGCCACGACCAGGGCCAGGGGCACCGCCCCCGGCCCGTGCTGATCTAGGCGCTCTTGGCCATGATCTCGTCCGCGATGTTGCGCGGCACGGGATCGTAGTGGTGGAACTGCATCGTGAAGCTGGCGCGTCCCTTGGTCATGCCGCGGAGCTGGCTGATGTAGCCGAACATCTCCTTCAGCGGCACATGGGCGCGCACCATGACGGTGCTGCCGCTGCTGTCCTGGCTCTGGATCACGCCGCGGCGGCGGTTCAGGTCGCCGACGACATCGCCCACGTGGTCCTGCGGCGTCGTCACCTCCACGTCCATGATCGGCTCCAGGATGATCGGCGACGCCTTCTTCATCCCATCGCGGAAGCAAGCCTTGGCCGCGATCTCGAACGCCAGCGCCGAGGAGTCCACGTCGTGGTACTTGCCATCCACCAGCGTATACTTGAAATCGACCGTCGGGAACCCGGCCAGCACGCCCGTCTCGCACTGGTTGCGGATGCCCTTCTCGACAGCCGGGATATACTCCTTCGGCACGGTGCCGCCGACCACCTTGTTTTCGAACACCACGCCGGCGTTCCGCTCCATCGGCTCGAACATCACCTTCACCTCGGCATACTGGCCGCTGCCGCCGGTCTGCTTCTTATGGGTGTAGGTCTCAGTGTGCGTCTTGCTGATGGTCTCGCGGTAGGCGACCTGCGGGGCGCCGATGTTGGCGTCCACGCC
>CAXTFY010000325.1:0-6533 GCA_964243265.1 uncultured Acetobacteraceae bacterium
GGAACCGACCAACCCCCGCGCGAGGCCCTACGCCCGGTAGTCCAGCCCGATGTCCAGCACCGCCGCGCTGTGCGTCAGCCAGCCGACGGAGATCAGGTCCACCCCGGTCGCCGCGATCCCCGGCGCAGTCTCCGGATTGATGCGGCCCGAAGCCTCCGTGATCGCCCGCCCGGCCACCATGGCGACACCCTGCGCCAGCATCGGCGGCGCCATGTTGTCCAGCAGCACGGCATCGACCCTCAACTCCATCGCCTCGGCAAGCTGCTCCAGGGTGTCGACCTCCAGCTCGATCTTCACCAGGTGGCCTGCCGCCGCCCGCGCCCGCTCCACGGCAGGGCGGATGCCGCCGGCGATGGCGACGTGGTTGTCCTTGATCAGCACCGCGTCATCCAGGCCGAACCGGTGGTTGGCGCCGCCGCCGGCCCGCACGGCGTGCTTCTCCACCGCCCGCAGCCCCGGCATGGTCTTGCGCGTGCAGACGATCCGCGCCTTGTGGCCCCGCACTGACGCCACGATCGAGGCCGTGGCGGTGGCGATCCCGCTCAGGTGGCACAGGAAGTTCAGCGCCGTCCGCTCGGCTGTCAGCACCCCGCGGGTCGGGCCGCGTACGGTGGCGATGACATCGCCGGGCTGCACCGCGCTGCCGTCCGGCCACCCCGGCAGGAACTCGATCCCAGGCTCGATCAACTCGAACGCCAGCCTCGCCAGGTCGAGGCCGGAGATCACTCCCGGCTGCCGCGCCACCAGCGCCGTCGTCACGCGATGGTCCGGCGGCACGATGGCGTCGGTCGTGATGTCGCCGGCGCGGCCGAGATCCTCCAGCAAGGCGGCCCGGACCATCGGTTCCAGCATCACGCGCGGCAACGGGAGCAGCATGTCAAGCCTCCTGTAAGATTGGGGTTTCCATAGGCGCGGCCGCACGGGCGGCCCGCAACGCATCATCGAGGCGTAGGGTTCTCGGGTAGGCCCCTGCGGCGCCCTGGGCTGGGAAGTCGGTGCGCCAATGCGCCCCCCGGCTCTCCCGGCGGCGCAGGGCGGCCGTGGCAACCAGCAGCCCGACGGCGGCAGGGTCAGCCGCCGGGCCAACGGACAGCGCGAGGGGGAGCAGCGCGTCAACCGCCTCCGCAAGCCCCTTGCCCTCCCGCAACACACCGGCGGCGCGCGACAGGACCGCACGGACGGCGCCGGGGTCGGCCGGGGGCGGCAACGCGGCCATGGCGAGGGGCCGGACCTGCCCGCCTGGCGTGCCGGCCACGTCGTCGGCCACCCAGCCGGCACATACCGCGGCCTCCAGCAGCGAGTTGCTGGCCAGGCGGTTGGCGCCGTGCATCCCCGTGCAGGCAGCCTCGCCGCAGGCCCACAGGCCCTCGACCGTGCTGCGCCCGGCGGCGTCCACCGCGATGCCGCCCATGTGGTAGTGCGCTGCCGGCCGCACCGGGATCGGCTGGGTCGCCGGGTCGATGCCGGCCGCCCGGCACAGCGCGGCGACACCGGGGAAATGCTGGGTGAAGTCCGCCCCCAGCGCCTGCCGCGCGTCCAGGAACACGGCGTGGCCGTCCATCAGGCGCCGCCAGACGGCGCGGGCCACGACATCGCGCGGCGCCAGCTCCGCCCCGGGCGTTCCCGCCATGAAGCGCCGCCCGGTCTCGTCGATCAGCACCGCGCCGTCGCCCCGCACGGCTTCGCTGACCAGCCCCAGCGGCAGGGAGCCGCCATCCAGCGCGGTGGGATGGAACTGCACGAACTCCATATCGCGCAGCACCGCGCCGGCCCGTGCCGCCAGCGCCAGGCCGCCGCCCCAGGAGCCCGCCGGGTTGGTCGTGTGCAAGTACAGCCCGCCGATGCCGCCAGTCGCGACGACCACCCGGCGCGTGGGCAGCACCTGCGCCCCGCCCGGCCCGGCCGCCAGCACGCCCGCCACGGCATTGTCCCGGACCAGCAGCCGCCGCGCCTCCACCCCTTCCAGCACCGTGATCGACGCCGTGGTGCGGACCGCCGCCACGACGGCCCGCAGCACCTCGCGCCCGGTGCCGTCGCCCGCGGCGTGCACGATACGCCGCCGGCCATGCGCCGCCTCCTGCCCGAGTTGGAGCGCGCCGTCCGCCCCGCGGTCGAACCGGGCGCCCAGCCGGGCCAGCGCCTCAATGGCGGCGGGGCCGGCCTGCACGATGCGTCCGACGGCGGCGGGGTCGCACAGGCCGTCACCGGCGGCCAGGGTGTCGGTCCGGTGCAGCGCCGGGCTGTCGTCCACCCCGACGCAGGCGGCGATCCCGCCCTGCGCCCAGGCGCTGGACGCCTCGGTTTGCAGCGGCGCCTTGGACAGCACCACCACCGGCTCCGGCGCGAGGCGCAGCGCGGTCATCAGGCCCGCCAGGCCGCCGCCGATGATGACCGGCCGGCCGCCGATGTCGTGCGTCGTCATGTCAAACGCCCTTCGATCCGATCTTCACGATAATGCATCCCAGATGCCGCCGTCATTGCGAGCCGGCGGCGCGGCGATCCAGGGGTCGCCGCCGCGGTCCTCGCAGCCCTGGATTGCCGCGTCGCAAGCGCTCCTCGCAATGACGGGCGGACAGGCGGAATGGCTGGCATCACACCGCCAGCATCCGCTCGACGGCCTGGCGGGCGCGCACGGCCACCGACGGGTCGATCACCACCTCGTGCCGCATCCCCTCCAACGCCTGGCGGATGCCCGGCAGGGTGATGCGCTTCATATGCGGGCACAGGTTGCAGGGGCGCACGAACTCGACCTCCGGGTGCTGCACGGCGACGTTGTCGCTCATCGAGCACTCGGTCAGCAGCAGCACCCGCGCCGGATGGTGCCGTGCCACCCAGTCCTGCATGGCGGCCGTGGACCCGGCGAAATCTGCCTCCGCCACCACGTCCGGCGGGCATTCCGGGTGGGCCAGCACGACGACGCCGGGATGCCCGTCCCGCACCTGCCGCACGTCGGCCGGGGTGAAGCGCTCGTGCACCTCGCAGTGGCCGGACCAGGTGATGATCCGCACCTTGGTCTCCTTGGCGATGTTCTGCGCCAGGTACTCGTCCGGCAGCATGACCACCTCGGGCACGCCGAGCGATTCCACGACCGCGCGGGCGTTCCCCGAGGTGCAGCAGATGTCGCTCTCCGCCTTCACCGCCGCCGAGGTGTTCACATAGGTCACGACCGGCACGCCCGGGTGGCGCCCGCGCAGCATCCGCACGTCGGCGGCAGTGATCGACTCCGCCAGCGAGCAGCCGGCGCGCAGGTCCGGGATCAGCACGGTCTTGCCGGGGTTCAGCAGCTTCGCCGTCTCGGCCATGAAGTGGACGCCGGCCATCAGGATCACGTCGGACTCCACGTCCATCGCCCGGCGCGCCAGGGCCAGGCTGTCGCCCACGATGTCCGCCACGCAATGGAAGATCTCGGGCGTTTGGTAGTTGTGCGCCAGGACCACCGCGTTGCGCTCGCGCTTCAGCCGCAGGATGGCATCGATGTCGGCGGCGAAGCTGGGCCACTCGGCAGGGAGCACGACACCCTTCACCCGGTCATACAGCGGCGCGGTGCGGGCCAGGACCTCGGATGCGGCACCCATATTATACTCCTTTTGAGCACTATAGATCCATACATCGGGGGTGGGCACGGCGGAGTCAAGGCCGGGACAACGGCAGCTTGGTCCCGGCTACGGCACGCTCGGCCAGCACCTCGCGTCGGAAGCGAAACAGCTTGGCCGGGCGGCCCGCGGTGCCGGCCGCCATGCCGCCGGTCTCCTCGACCAGTTCCTGCTGCTCGACCAGGCGACGGAAGTTCTGCTTGTGCAGCAGGCGGCCGGCGATGCCTTCGACGCCCTGCTGCAGGTGCAGCAGGGTGAACTCCTGCGGCATCAGCTCGAACACCACGGGGCGGTACTTGATCTTCGCACGCAGCCGGGCGATGCCGGTGGCGAGGATGCGGCGGTGGTCGAGGCGCATCGGCCGCCCGGGGACGGCTGCGGGCAGGACATCCGGCGCCGGCCGCGCCTGCGGCATCCGGCCCGCCTCGGGAACCAGCCCGGCCTCGTGCAGCAGCTCGTAGCGCTGCAGGACCAATTCCTCGTTCCAGGGGCGTCCGTCCAGGCCGAAGGTAGCGGCGGCGCGCTGCCAGCCTGCAACCTGATCGCCGGACGCATCGGCCCAGCGCCGCAGCCCCGGCGCGATGGCGCCGGCGATCACGCCGGGCGGCCCGGCCCGGTGGTCCTCCCAGGGGAAGTAGCCGTACCAGCCCTGCCAGCCCTCCTCGCGCTCGCCGGACGCCTGGCCTTCCCGCGTCAGGGCGAGGTAGCTGACCGAGATCGCCCGCTCCGTGCCGTCCCGCTCCCCGGCCCGATGCTGGGCGGCAGCCCGGTCCTGGTCGGCACCCCGGTCTTGGTCGGCACCCCGGTCTTGGTCGGCAAAAGTATAAAGCTGCTCGACATAGCCCAGCGGATGCCGGGTCTGCTGCTCCACCCACGCGCGCAGGCCCGACTGCAGCGACCGGTGGCCCGGCTCGAACGGACCGGAGGGCAGCGCCCGCCCATCCTGCAGCGTGAGGATGCGCGGCGCCCCCGCGGTGACGGCGACCACGACGGCGATCAGGTCGGCGGAATACGCCTGCACGGCACCCATGCTCGCCTCCCCCCGCCGGCGTTGCACGTCCCGCCGGCTTGACCGCCATCCCGCGTTGTGGCCCTGCATTGCCATGTTGTTGCGCCGCTTGCACGGGGGCAATGGGCCGCCGCAACCTGGGAGGGCCACCGTGACGCACCGCCTGATCGACCTGTCGGTTTCCTTGCAGGCCGGCATCGCCAGCGACCCGCCGGACATGCTGCCGGGCATCGAGTACGTGGACCACCATGCCTCGGCCCCGCACATCGCCGCATATTTCGGCGTCGGCGTGGACCAGTTGCCGGAGGGCCAGTACGCCGCCATCGAGCGCTGCAGCATCAGCAGCCACAACGGCACCCATGTCGATGCGCCGTACCACTACTTCTCCCGCATGGACGAGGCGGTCACCCCGGGCGGCGTGCCCTCGATGCGGATCGACGAGGTGCCGCTGGAGTGGCTGTACCAGCCCGGCGTCAAGCTGGACTTTCGCCATTTGCCGGACGGCCACGTCGTGCAACCCGCCGAGATCGAGGCCGAGCTTGGGCGCATCGGCCACGCCCTGCAGCCGCTGGAGATCGTGGTGGTCAACACCCGCGCCGGGTCGCGCTACGGCGAGGCGGACTATGTGGACACCGGCTGCGGCATGGGGCGGCTGGCGACGCTGTGGCTGCTGGAGCGCGGCATCCGCGTGGTGGGCACCGACGCCTGGAGCTGGGACGCGCCGTTCAGCCACACCCGGCGGCGGGTGCAGGCGACGGGCGACGCCGGGCTGATCTGGGAGGGCCACCGGGCGGGGCGCGAGCGGGCGTACTGCCAGATCGAGAAGCTGCACAACCTGGAGGCGCTGCCGCCGGACGGGTTCCTGCTATCGGCCTTTCCGGTCAAGCTGCACCGCGGGTCAGCTGGATGGACCCGGGCGGTGGCGATCCTGCCGGGGTAGCCCCACGGGCCGGGACGCCGCAGACGACCTCCCTGCCTTCTCCCTCTCCCCGCTTCAGGAGCGAGCCGGGCTGAGAGCGCGCGAGAGGCGCGTCTCACCGCGCCGACGACAGGTTCTGCCTGCTTCCGGGCAAAGCCGGTCCTCGCCGCCTCCCGCACCCCGGCCCTCATAGGCGCCGGCTTTGCGGCCCTTGCCTGCTCCGGGCGCCGACGCCGTTGCAAGCCCGCTGCTGCGCCGCATGCCAGCAGCGGCGAGCACGGCCCGCAAGGCCACATGCGGCAGGGACGCGTCGCCGCTGGGCGGGATGACGCCCCTGGTCCCTTTGCGACGGAGTCCACAGGCTGATCATCCCCTTTCGCCAGCGCCTTGCGACCCCCAAGTAGAATGTACGTTGCGGGACGTTAAATCGCCGCTTGCAGTTCATTATAATCTTACATTCCGGGCACGATTGGGCGATGCTGGCGTTGGATCAACGCAAAACGGCGGCCGTGCCGGACGAGGGGAGCGGCAATGCTGGATTGGGACGACTTACGATTTTTCCTGGCCGTCGCTCGCCACCGCACCCTGGCCGGCGCAGCCCGGCAGTTGCACGTCACCCAGTCCACCGTCAGCCGCCGCCTGGCCTCGCTGCAGGAGGGCATGGGCGTGCGCCTGCTGCAGCGCACCGCCGACGGTTACATGCTGACCCTGGCCGGCGAGAGCATCCGCACCCACGTCGAGCGTGTGGAGGCGGAGGCGCTGTCGGTCGAACGCGCCGTGGCCGGGCACGACGTGCGGCTGGAGGGGTTGGTGCGGGTCGCCAGCTCGCAGATGCTGACCAGCCACCTGCTCGCCCCGAGCTTCGCCGCCCTGCACCTGATGCACAACAGCATCCTGGTCGAGGCGCTGCCGGAACTGCAGGGCGAGCCGCTGGCGACGCACGACGCCGACATCGTACTGCGGCTGCGGCGGTTCGACCACCACGACCTGGTGGTCCGCAGCCTGGGCAGCA
>CAXTFY010000326.1:0-6522 GCA_964243265.1 uncultured Acetobacteraceae bacterium
CCTGGTTCTGCCCGGCGGTGAAGATCGGGATATTGATCTGCGGCGCGAAGCTCCAGGTCGTCGCCATGCCGGTGAATAGCTGGCTTAGCCGGCTGCTCGCGACCCCGTCCGAGGCGGTCAGCGTGATGCTCGGGAAGAACGCCGCCCGCGCCGCCCCGATATTGGCGTTGGCCGCCAGCAGGTTGTGCTCGGCCGCTCGGATGTCGGGACGCCGCACCAGCAGGTCCGACGGCAACCCGGCCGGGATGTCGGCGACCAGCCCCTGCCCATCGAGGCCACGCCCCGCCGGCAGGTCGGCCGGGATCGGCTGCCCCAGCAGCAGCACCAGCGCATCCTCGTCCTGCGCCTGTTGGCGGGTGTACTGCGACAGGTTGGCCCGCGCCGTTTCGACGACGGTTTCCGCCTGCCGCACCGCAAGGAGCGTGTTGGCGCCGCCGGCCAGCGTCCGCCGGGTCAGGTCGAGCGTCCTGCTCGTGCTGTCGAACGTCTCCTGCGTCAGCTTCAGCAACTCGCGGTCAGCCAGCACCGTGAGGTAGGCGTTGGCGACCTCGGACACCAGCGTGATCTGGGTGCTGAGGCGGGTCTCGTCATACCCCAGCGCCGTCTCGAACGCCTGGCGCGACAGGCTCCGCAGCCGCCCGAACAGGTCCAGCTCATACGACGTGAACCCGATCCCGGTCGTGAAATACCGGTATGACACGGCCTGCGGCCCTGTCTGGATAAGGCTCGAGGTCGTCGTGCCGACGCCGCCGGTGGTGCCCGACCCCGCGAACCCGGTCGGCCCGGTCGGGATCGACGTGTTGGCCGGCAGCGTGCCGAACGCGCCGGACCCGGACACGGCAATACTCGGAAACAGGTCGGCGCGTTGCACCCGGAACTGCGCCTGCGCCGCCTCGACGTTCAACGCGGCCACGCGCAGGTCGCGGTTGTTGCGCAACGCGGCATCGATCAGCACGACCAGCGCCGGGTCATGGAAGAAGTCGCGCCAGGCGATCTGGTCGGCAGGCGGGATGTGCGGGTCGCCGACGCCCCAGCCCGCCACCGGATAGGTTTCGGCCACCGGCGACGCCGGCCGGAGGTAATCCGGGATCAGCAAGCAGCCGCTGAGCAGCGACGCCAGCAGCGCCGCGGCAACAGCCCGCATCGCAGTCACTCCGCCGCCGCCGTCTCGGACTGCTTGCGCCGTGCCCCTGCGTCCGTCCGCTTTTCCTCGCCCACCCGGCCCGGCTGCACCCGGAACAGCCGCAGCACCACCACGAAGAACACCGGCACCAGCACGACCGCCAGCACGGTCGCCGACAGCATGCCGCCGACCACCCCGGTCCCGATGGCGTTCTGCCCGCCCGACCCGGCGCCGGTCGAGACCGCCAGCGGCAGCACGCCGAGGATGAAGGCCAGCGACGTCATCAGGATCGGCCGCAGCCGTTCCCGCGCCGCGGTCGCAGCCGCATCGACCAGGCCCTTGCCGGCATCGAAGTTCGCCTTGGCGAATTCCACGATCAGGATGGCGTTCTTGGCCGAAAGCCCGATCGTCGTCAGCAGGCCCACCTGGAAATACACGTCGTTGTCGAGCCCGCGCCCCCAGGTCGCCAACACGGCGCCCACCACGCCCAGCGGCACCACCAGCATCACCGCGACCGGGATCGACCAGCTTTCATACAGCGCCGCCAGGCACAGGAATACGACGATCATCGACCCGCCGTAGAGCATGGTCGTCTGCGATCCCGACGCCTGTTCCTCATACGACAGTCCCGTCCAGTCATAGCCGAACCCGGCCGGCAGCTTGCCAGCCAACTCCTGCATCGCCTGCATCGCCGTCCCGGTGCTCTGCCCTGGCGCCGGGGTGCCGAGGATTTCGACCGACGGCACGCCGTCATAGCGTTCGAGCTTGGGGGACCCCGTAGCCCACTTGCCCGTCGCAAACGCCGAGAACTTCACCATCTGCCCGGCACCGTTCCGCACATACCAGTCGTCGAGGTCCTGCGGCAGCATGCGCGACGGCGCGTCGCCCTGGATGTAAACCCGCTTCACCCGGCCCCGGTCGGTGAAGTCGTTCACGTACGACGAACCCCAGGCGGACGACAGCGTGGCGTTCACGTCGGCAATCGTGAGGCCTAGCGCGCTCGCCTTCTCACGGTCGATCTCGATGTGGTACTGCGGCTCGTCATCCACCCCGTTCGGCCGCACCGCGGCCAGCCGCTTGTCGCCGGCCGCCAGCCCCAGCAACTGGTTGCGGGCCGCGATCAGCCTGTCATGCCCGGCATTGCTGCGGTCCAGCAGCTCGAAGTCGAACCCGGTCGCGTTGCCCAGCTCGAGCACCGCCGGGGGCGCGAAGGCGAACACCATCGCGTCCTGGATGCCGGCGAAATGGCCCATGGCGCGCGCGGCGATCGCCTGCACCTTATTCGCAGCCCCCGGCCGCACCGCCCAGTCCTTCAGCTTCACGAACACCAGGCCGGAGTTCTCCCCGCGTCCGCCGAAGCTGAAGCCTTGCACCTCCAGCACGCCCTGGACGTTGGACGCCTCGTTCTGCTGCAAGTAGTCGTTGATCCCGTCCAGCACCCGTTGCGTCCGCTCGGCCGCCGCACCCGGCGGCGCCGTCACTTGGATGAACAGCACGCCCTGGTCCTCGTCGGGCAGGAAGCCGCCGGGGATGCGCAGGAACATGACGACCAGCACCGCCACGATGCCTGCGAACACCAGCAGCGAGGCCACCGGCCGGCGGATGGCGCCCTGTACGCCCGCGACATACCGCGCATTGCCACGGTCGAAGGTGCGGTTGAACCATCCGAACAGCCCGCTCCGCTTCGCGGCGCCCCCATGCTTAGGCTTGCGCAGGATCGTCGCGCACAGCGCCGGGGTGAAGATCAGCGCGACCAGCACCGACAGCACCATCGACGACACGATGGTGACCGAGAACTGCCGGTAGATGACGCCCGTCGATCCCCCAAAGAACGCCATCGGCAGGAACACCGCCGTCAGCACCAGCGCGATGCCGACCAGCGCGCCCGAGATCTCGTCCATCGACTTGCGCGTCGCCTCGCGCGGCGGCAGGTCGTCCTCCTCCATCACCCGTTCGACGTTCTCGACGACGACGATCGCGTCGTCCACCAGCAGCCCGATGGCGAGCACCATGCCGAACATCGTCAAGCTGTTGATGGAGTAGCCAAGCGCATACAGCACGCCGCAGGTGCCCAGCAGCACGACCGGCACCGCGATCGTCGGGATCAGGGTCGCGCGCAGGTTCTGCAGGAACAGGTACATGATCAGGAACACCAGCACGACGGCGATGCCCAGCGTGCGGACCACGTCCTGGATGGACAGCTTCACGAACGGCGTCGTGTCGAATGGATAGATCACGTCCACGTTCGGCGGGAAGTTGGGGCGCAGGCTGTCGACCGTCTTCTGCACCGCCGCCACGGTCTCGAGAGCATTGGCGCCGCTGGCGAGCTTGATCGCCAGCGCCGAGGCCGGCTTGCCGTTGTACTTGGTCTGGATGGCGAAGTTCTCGCCGTTCAGCTCGATCCGCGCCACGTCCCGCAGCAGCACTCGCGCCCCGGTTGGCTGCACCCGCAGCAGGATGCGGCCGAACTCCTCCGGCTGCTGCAGGTACGACGGCCCGATGATGGTCGCGTTCAACTGCTGGCCCGGCACCGACGGCAGCCCGCCCAGCTCGCCCGCCGACACCTGCACGTTCTGCGCCTGGATCGCCGTGCTCACGTCGCCCGGCGTCAGCCCGTAGTTGTTGAGCTTCGCCGGGTCGAGCCAGACCCGCATGGCATACTGCGCGCCAAATAGCTGGTAGTCGCCGACGCCCTTGGTCCGGCTGATCGGGTCCTGCACGGTAGAGGCGATGAAGTCCCCGAGGTCGCTGCTGCTGAGCGTCCCGTCATTGGACACGAAGCCCAGCACCAGCAGGAAGTTCTTCGTCGCCTTGGCGACCGTCACGCCCTGCTGCTGCACGACCTGCGGCAGCCGCGGCTGCGCCAGTTGCAGCTTGTTCTGCACCTGCACCTGCGCGATGTCCGGGTTGGTGCCCTGGGCAAAGTTCAGCGTGATGGTGATGCTGCCGTCCTTGTCGCTCTCGGACGAGAAGTACAGCAAGTTGTCGATGCCGCTCAGTTGCTGCTCGATCACCTGCACGACCGTGCTCTGCACCGTCTCCGCCGAGGCGCCGGGATAGATGACGGTGATCGACACCGCCGGCGGCGCGATGCTCGGATACTGCGCGACCGGCAGCGACCGCACCGCGACTGCGCCGGCCAGCATCAGCACGATGGCGAGCACCCAGGCAAATACTGGGCGGTTGATGAAGAAACGCGACATGCGGGGTGCCTAATCGTTCGATGCGGCTTTGGTGGGCTGGTTCTCGGGTTTGGCCTCGCTGGCCGTCACCTCGCCGCCTGGCTTCACCTTCTGCAGCCCCTCGACGATCACCCGGTCGCCGTCGCGCAGCCCATCCGTCACCAGCCAGTCCGTCCCGATTGCCCGGTCAGTCTTGAGCGTCCGCAGGGCCACCTTGTTGTCCGCGCCCACCACCAGGGCCGTCGGCTCGCCGCGCTGGTTGTGCGTGACCCCCTGCTGCGGCACCAGCAGCCCGTTCTGCCGCACACCCTCCTCGATCTGCCCGCGCACGAACATCCCCGGCAGCAGCAGCCCGGCGTCGTTCGGGAACAGCGCCCGCAGCGTCACCGATCCGGTGCCCTGATCGACCGTCACCTCCGAGAACTGCAGCTTGCCCAGCTGCTCGTAGGCGGTGCCGTCCTCGAGCACCAGCTTGACCACCGCCTGGTTGTCGCCGGCCTTCTGCAGTTGGCCGTCCGCCAACTCCCGCTTCAGCCGCAGCAGGGTGGTACTCGGCTGCACGATATCGACATAGATCGGGTTGAGCTGGGTGACCGTCACCAGCAGGTTGGCCTGGTTTGCAGTGACCAGCGCACCCTCGGTCACCGAGGACCGGCTGGTCTTGCCGGTGATTGGCGCCGTGACCCGCGTATAGGCCAGGTTGATGTTCGCGCTCTGGATTGCCGCCTGCGCCGAGGCGACGTCGGCCTGACTCTGCTGCAACGTGCCCGTCGCGTTGTCGAGGTCCTGCCGGCTGATGGCCTGCGCCTGGGTCAAGGGCCGGTAGCGCGTGACGGTCGATTGCGCCGTCTTCACACTGGCCTGCGCATGGGCGAGCGTCGCCTGCGCGCTGGCCAGGCTCGCCTGGTAGGGCGCCGGGTCGATTTGATATAGCAACTGGCCGGCCTTCACTTGGTCACCCTCGATGAACGCCCGCTTCAGGATGACGCCCCCCACCTGCGGCCGCACCTCGGACACCTTGTAGGCCGAGGTCCGCCCCGGCAGGTCGGTCGTCAACACTACCGGCGCGGTATGGATCGTCACCACCGTGACATCCGGCTTCGGCGGCGGGCCGGCCTGCTTCTGGTCGTCCTTGCAGCCGGCGAGCCCGCCCAGCAGCAGCAAGGCAGCCAGTCCGCGCTGAAGGCGGCGCCGGGGGCAGGTGTTCGATGGCGAGACAGGCATGGGTGACCTTGCAGCAGGCAGGAGTGCGTGCCGGCAGCGAAGCCGGCACTGCTAGTAATAGAAAACTGATGAGTTTCCCAATAGCCGTCAACCTGGTTTTACGCTTATGACGGGATTGTGCCTGGGCAGCGGCGTGGGCACCGGGCGGACGGAGGGTATCGTTGGACGTGAGCGCACCAGACGCCTGTGGCAGCCGGGGCCGTCCACGCGTCCTCACCGGTGAGGCGCGCCGGCGGCAGTTGCTGGAAACAGCCGAGGCCGTGTTCCTCACGGCCGGCTACCACGCGACCACGATGGATGACGTGGCACGGGCCGCGGGCATGTCGAAGAAGACCGTCTACCAGGTGTTCGCGTCGAAGGCGGACCTGTTCGAGGCCTTGCTGAACGACCGCTTCCTGCCGTTGACCATCGCCGTCGAGGAAGGCGGTCGTCCCCTGGACGAGACGCTGGTCAGCCTGCTGCGGCGCCTCGCGGGCGTCTGCCTGGCGCCCCGGCAGATCGCGATGACGCGGCTCATGATCGCCGAGGCCACGCTGTCGCGCGACATGGCCCAGGCCGTGGAACGCCTGGGCGTCGGCCGGGGCTGCGGCGTGCTGGAACGATGGATCACGGCCCAGGCCGAGAGCGGCGCGCTGGCGATGGCCAACCCGCAGGAAGCCGCCAACGCGCTGTTCTTCACCGCGATCGGCGAGGCCTTGCTGCACGCCCTGCTCAGGATGGCCAACCTGCCGGATGAGGCCGTCATGGAGCAGCGGATCGGCTACGCGGTGGCGCTGTTCCTGAAAGGCGCGGGGTAGGCCCGTGCGTCCCGGCCGGACGGGATGACGTCCTGCTTGCCCCGGCGGTTGATGCTGGCGCTGCAGCCGGGGGCGCACATTGGAGCAACCCGCAACCGGCCACACTTGTTGCAGCAAGCGTAGGAGCGCTGGTGACAGCAAGAAGATTGCCGCCGCAACCAGCGGCAGTGTCAACGGCGTTGTTGCAGGTGTGGAC
>CAXTFY010000327.1:0-6459 GCA_964243265.1 uncultured Acetobacteraceae bacterium
ATCGGCGACCAACAGCCGCCGCAGCCTGATCACCCCTATAACTCTGCATGCTCTCCCCGATGTCCGTCCGCATTGCCTGAACCACAGCAGGGGCTGGGGTAATTGCGCCTACACATCTGCTCCATGCAACATGGCTGCAGCGATTTGCGCCCGCCATTGCTTCGTGCATAGATCAGTGCGAGCAACTTCACCAATGCAAGATGTATCCGACGGGCATTTGAGGACAGAATTGGTGTAGTTTGTATCGCAATGAATGCAGTTTGACCGCTGATTGCGAACTCTTGTCATTCACGCCTATGCGCCGGTCACGCTAAATACCTCAAGTTGTCCAAAAACTGTCCAGAGATCAGATGTTGAGCCATGCATCATGCTGCCTCAGAAAGGCAACTCCAACGTCCGTCCTGCCCGCACCTGAACCAACCAGATCCATGCAATAGCGCTGTATATGCATTAATGCCGTTTCTTACCCCGGCAACCAGAGCGTGACAAACCCTAACTATGCTCTTTCAACGGTTGATGCCATGAAGGTTTCCTTCTCATAATTCTGGGGAGAAGGGGTGGCTTGAGAAGCCATTCTGGAAGCCATTTCTGGAGTGCGATCACGTGAGCACCATGGCAAGGACTCGACCAACAATCGTCCTGTCGGCAGCGCTCGTTGCCACCGTGTTGATGCTCAGCGGGTCCAACGCGCAGCCCAGCGTGCCCCCCTATATGGAGGTGATCGTTGGCGCCGCCGTGCCGACCCCGGCGGCACCGGCGAAGCAGAATGTCCTTGCACTGAACACGGGCATGTTCGAGCTGTATGGCGAGGCCGGGCAGCTCGTGCAGGGCAGCATCCTGGCGCAGCACCCGGTGATCCTTGGGCTGTTCTCGGGCGCCGGCGGCCGGTTCATCCTCTACCGCCCTGGCAAGCCGCCCATCGAGGGCGCACCCGTGCCCGAAGTCTATCAGATGCTGAAGTCGATTGGCCACAGCGTGATGGCGCTGGGCGTCGTCGTGGGGCCGCACATCGGCAAGCCCGGCGACCAGTCATGGCGGCCGTCGCTCGCGAGCTACCGCGTCCGCCTCAAGGCGGCGCTGGACAGCATCGATGCCACGACGATGCCGGTGGAGTGGCGCAACAACAACCGTGCCCTCATCTCGGAAAACATCGCGTCCATCGACGGGGTGATGGAGGACGGCGTGATTTCGTTCGCGGCGGTGCAGGCCTTTGCTGCGAAGCAGAAGGAGCCGCTCAGGCGGAACATCCAGTGGGCCGCCGACACGCAGGTCAAGCACTGGATGGGCGTCCTGGCCGACTGGAAGCAGCAGATCGGGTCCGATTGGGGCCGGGTCTATGCAGCCAGCAATACGATCTATGTCACCCGGCAGAACAACGTGCTGTTCAGCGTGTTGGCCCAGTTTTTCGCGCCCGACGGCATTAACACAAGGCTGCTGCTGATCGAGACGATGTCGTTCACCACGACGCCGAGCAACATGCTGGAATCGCTGACCCGGATCATCTCCGACCGCACCGTTGGCCAGACGTTCTTCGGCGACGCGGCCCTGATGGACTACGAGCTGATGGGCGGCGACGCCCGCGACACCATTGCGGCCGAGACGAAGGCGCGCGGGATGGCCACGCACCTGCCGCCGCCCGTGCCGTTCGGCTCGCACCAATGGCCGATGCTGGTGACCTCCGGCCCAGGTCCGACCTCCCTCGCCGACCTCCATTAGGGCCGAGCCAGGCGCTTCCACATCTCTAGGCGCTTCCACAACCAATGCCAGGAAAGCCCATATGGACCTGAACACCATTACCCGCTTCATGAGGCCGGCTGCGCCCGGCGATGTCGCGGGCTGGCCTCCGGGCCATGCCTGGCTGGGTGGGGGAACCTGGCTGTTCTCGGAACCGCAGCCAAGGCTCGACACTCTCGTGGACGTGGAGGCGTTCCGGTGGCCGTCGCTCGCGGTCATCGACGGCGGGCTGCAGGTTGCCGCAACGTGCCGCATCATCGAATTAGACAGCTACAAGCCGCCCGCCGAGTGGAGGGCGGGACCGCTGCTCCGGGAGTGCTGCCGGTCGCTGCTGGCCTCGTTCAAGATCATGAACACAGCCACGGTGGGCGGGAACATCTGCATGTCGCTTCCCGCCGGCGCGCTGATCGCGCTGACGGTGGCACTGGAAGCGCAATACACGCTGTGGCCGCGCGAGGGCGAGCCGCGGACCGTTCGGGCCGCCGACTTCGTGCTGGGCGACCACTGCAACGTCCTGCGGCCGGGCGAGCTGCTGCGCGGCGTCACCATCCCCGGGTCATCGCTCGTGAAGCGCTATGCCTTCCGCCGGGCCACGCTGACGCACCTGGGGCGGTCGGCCGCCGTGCTGATCGGCACGCAGACGCCGGGGAGCAGCGACCTGATGCTGACGATCACTGCTGCGACGCCGCGGCCCGTGCAGCTTTACTTCCCCATTGCACCGGATGCGGCCTCGTTGAGCCATGCGATTCAGGCCGAGGTCGCCGATGATGCGTTCTTCGACGACGTGAACGGCACCCCCGCCTACAAGCGGCACCTGACTTACCTGTTCGCCGAGCAGATACGCAGGGAACTCGGCGGGGCCGAAGCATGAGCTGCACGATCGACGGCAAGGAGGTCATGGCGACGCCGCGGCCGGGCCAGTGCTTGCGGACGTTCATCCGCGACCAGGGTGTTTTCGGCGTCAAGAAGGGCTGCGACTCCGGGGACTGCGGAGCATGCACGGTGTGGTTGGACGGCAAGCCCGTGCATTCCTGCCTGGTGCCCGCGTTCCGGGCCGAGGGACATGCCGTGACCACCATCCAGGGCCTTGCGCCCGAGGGCGGCGGGCTGCATCCCATGCAGCAGGCGTTCCTGGACGCGCAAGCCTTCCAATGCGGCTTCTGCACCGCCGGGATGATCATGACCGCGGCGTCGCTAGATGCGGAGCAGCGGGACGACCTGCCGCGCGCGCTGAAGGGGAACCTTTGCCGCTGCACGGGGTACCGCGCGATCACCGACGCGCTGCACGGCGTGGTCGCGGCTGAGGCGGATGTGGCGGGCAGGGCCTGCGGCGCCAGCCTGCCGAACCCTTTCAGCCAGGGCATCGTCACCGGCCACGCCCGATATACGATGGACGTGGCCATGGAGGGGATGCTGCACATGAAGGTGCTCCGCTCCCCGCACGCCCATGCTGCGGTCCGCGGCATTGACCGGACGGCGGCCCTGGCCGTGCCGGGCGTGGTCGAGGTATTCACCTGGGAGGATGTGCCGCGGCGGCTCTACAGTACGGCCACGCACGAGGACCACCTGGTGGACCCGGACGACACCTACATGCTGGACAGCATCGTCCGCTTCGTCGGCCAGCGCGTGGCGGCGGTGGTCGCCGAGACGGAGGGCGCCGCGGAGGCTGGGTGCCGGGCGCTCGTCGTCGAGTACGACCCGCTGCCGGCCGTGTTCGACCCGGCGGAGGCGATGTTGCCCGGCGCGCCGGTGCTGCACACCAAAGGCGGCGAGTATCGCGGCAACATCTACACCGACATCCATGGCGAGGTCGGCAGCGTGGCCGCAGGCTTCGCCGAGGCCGACGTCGTCCACGAGAAGACCTACTCGACGTCCCGCGTGCAGCACGCGCACCTCGAAACCCACGGCTCGATCGCCTGGCGTGACGCGGAGGGCCGCGTGCACGTGCGCACCAGCACCCAGGCACCCTTCATCACGCACAAGAAGCTCGTCCACCTGTTCGGCCTTCAGGCGCGAAACCTGCACGTCTTCACGGAGCGGGTGGGCGGCGGCTTCGGCGGCAAGCAGGAGATGATCACTGAAGACCTGTGCGTGCTCGCGACGCTGAAGACGGGCAGGCCGGTGAAGCTGGAGTTCACCAGGGAGGAGCAGTTCACCAGTGCCACGACGCGCCACCAGATGACGACGCACGTCAAGATGGGCGCGAAGCGGGATGGCACGTTGACCGCGCTGGAGATCCGGGTGGTGTCCAACACCGGGGCCTATGGCGGCCATGCCGGAGAAACCCTGGGGGCCGCGCTCGGCAGCCCGATGAGCCTGTACCGCTGCGAGAACAAGAAGGCGACGGGCTACGCGGTCTATACCAACCTGATCCCGGGCGGCGGCTTCCGTGGCTACGGGGCATCGCAGAGCACGTTCGCGATCGAGTGCGCGATGGACGAGATGGCACGGGCGCTCGGCATGGACGCCTATGCGATCCGCCGCAAGAACATGATCCGGCCGACCGACTGGATCGAGTCCGTTTGGAGCGACCCGTCGGACGTTGGCTTCGGCAGCTACGGGCTTGACCAGTGCATCGACCTGGTCGAGGCGGCGCTGGCCGACGGTACGGGACCCGCGAAGCCCGAGGGCGACGAGTGGGCCGAGGGCACCGGTTTCGCGCTGGCGATGCTGGAATGCGGGCCGCCGACCGAGCACCGCTCGGGAGTCGAGATGGGCCTGTTGCCGGATGGCCGTTTCCACCTCGCCGTAGGCTCGACCGAGATGGGCAACGGGTCCGTCACCTCGCACATGCAGATCGCGGCGTCGCACCTGGGCGGGCGGCTGGCGGACATCGACATCATCAACGCCGACACCGACCGCACACCCTACGACACCGGCACGTTCGCCAGCACCGGCACCGTAGTGGCCGGCCAGGCCGTCGGGCTGGCGGCGGCGGCCCTGCGGGCGAACATCCTGGAGTTCGCCGGGCTGCACACGGCAACCGATCCGGCCTCCTGGACCCTGGCGGATGGGTATGTCACGAGCGGCAACCGGCGGCTCTCGCTCGTTGACTTGCACGAGGCGGGCCAGGCCGCCGGCCACCGGTTCCAGGCCAAGCGGAAGGCGTATCTCTCGCCGCGCACGGTGGCGTTCAACGCGCAGGGCATCCGCCTCGCGGTCAACCGTCTGACCGGCGCCGTGCGGGTCCTGCGGAGCGTGCACGCTGCCGACATCGGCCGGCTGATCAACCCGCTGCAGTGCCGGGGCCAGATCGACGGGGCGGTTGCGATGGGCTTGGGGTGGGCGCTGACCGAGAACATGGTCCACTCGGCGGCGGGCCAGGTGGTGAACGCCGCCTTCCGCAACTACCATATCCCCGCCTATGCCGACGCGCCACGGACGGAGGTGATGTTCGCCGACACCTACGACACGATCGGGCCTTTGGGCGCGAAATCGCAGGGAGAGTGCGCCATCAACCCGGTCGCCCCGGCGGTCGCGAACGCGATCGCCGATGCGGTGGGCGTGTGGTTCACGACCCTGCCGCTGACGCCGGACCGCATTTTCGCTGACCTTGCATTGCCAGAATGCGCACTGCCAGAACGCGCGCTGCTGGGATGAGCGACGCTGGTACGACGATCGTCACCCAGACCTGCCCGGCGCCCGGGCGTGCGGAGGCCTTCGCCTCCTGGCAGACCGAGACGAGCCGGGTCGTTGCCGGGTTCCGGGGCTTCCTGCGCCAAACCGTGCTGCCGCCCAGCCCGCCGACCCAGGTGGACTGGGTGATCCTGCAGCACTTTGCCGACCGGCAGTCCGCGATGGACTGGTTGCGGTCCAGCGCGCGGCTGGAGCGGACAGAGATCGTCCAGGCGCTGGTGGTCGGGCGGGACGACGTCCACCTGGTTTCCGGCGACGGGATGGGCGAGGTGCCGTCACCGGTGTCGGCCGTGATCTCGACCCGCGTGAAGCCCGGCCAGGAGGCGGCCTACCGGCAGTGGGAGCAGCGGATCGCTGCGGCGCAGTCACAGACGCCGGGGTTCCAGGGCTACCGGCTGGAGCCGCCCATTCCGGGGGTCCAGGAGGACTGGCTGGCGGTCGTAAAGTTCGATGGGAATGCCAGCCTCCAGGCGTGGCTCGGCAGCGCTGAACGAGCGCGGCTTCTTGCGACGGCCGGGCCGTTCACGGAGGAGTCTCACACCCGGATCGCGCAGACTGGGTTCGACCAGTGGTTCGACGTCACGGGCGCCGCCTCCGGCTCGCCGGTGCCTGCCTGGAAGCAGAACATGATTGTTCTGATGCTGCTGTATCCCATCGTGTTCCTGTTCGGCACTTTCGTGCAAACGCCGCTGCTGACCGGGCGTGCCGGCATTCCGTTCCCGGCGGCAATGTTCATTGGCAACGTGGTGAGCATCGTCCTGCTGAACTATCTGGTCCCCTGGACCAGCCGGCGGCTCAGGTGGTGGCTGCAGCCGTCTGAGCTTATGGCGGGGCGTGCCAGCATCGGTGGCGTCGCGTTAGTCGGCGGGGCCTATGCTGCAATGGTCGCGATATTCACTCGGCTGTTCTGAACTTAACTTTGGCCTTTTCAGGCTGGGCAACACGCGGCTTCGGTGAGGCTGTCGAGCAGTGCGCGCGGGATTGTTGCCATGTTCTGGGCGTGCGGAGACGTTGAGAAAGCCTGTGCGATCCAAAGCTGGCGGCGAACGGCGGCGAGCGCATCGGAGAAGGTGACGGCGGGTTTGGCAT
>CAXTFY010000328.1:0-6432 GCA_964243265.1 uncultured Acetobacteraceae bacterium
CCCAGCAGCGCCTGCAGCACCGGGCCGGTGAGATAGGTGCCGTCCGACAGCAGGACGTTCAGGTTGGACAGGCTCGGGACCGTGCTGGCCTCGGTCGGCGCCTGGCCAATGACGTAGAGCTTTTGCGTGGTGGCATTCCAGCCCAGCGTCGTCCCGTCCGCCAGGCCGGACAGCGCCGCCGTGACGGCCGCCTGCACCTGCGCCGGCGTCTGCGCCGCCGCTTCCGCCGCCTGGGCGCGGGCCGTCTCGGCCGCGATCGCCGCCGTCACGGCCGCCGAAGTGGCCGCACCGACAATGCGGGAGTCGTTGCCGGCCGCGACCGTGCCGGCGCCGGTGCCCAGGGTGCGCGGGGCCAGGATCGGGGGCGTCTGCGCCAGCGCGAAGCCGGGCAGTAGCGTCAAGGCTGCAAGCGATAGGGATCGGCGCATTTGAATTCCTCAGTTCATGCTGGAATGCCGCCCAACACCTGCCGCGCCGCCAGGCAGGCGGGCTGAATGGCGAGCTGGGACTTCAGTGCGGGTGCCTCGGTCATCCCCATGCTGGTGTTCACGCTCAGTGCGCCCTCCCCGGGCGCCGATGCAGCAAAGGCGAACAGCACGGGAGCGGTGCCAACACCTACAGCGGACACGGGACTGAACGTGCCCTGCAGCCCAGTGGCAACCGGCGTCAGGGTGACGCCCAACGGCCAGGGTGCACCCGCTGGAGTGACGATCATCAGAACCGGGGTGCCGACCGCGACGATCGGGCGGGACACCACGCAGGCGTAGTAGGTCGTCGCGGGGGTTTGAGCATGCGCCAGGCAGGGCGGCGCCAGCGCCAGGGCGGCCGCCAGCAGCAGTGCCGGCAGGTGCGAGGTGCGGACCATCAGTAGTCCCGCCGGGCGTTATACATCGCGTCGCCCGCGTTCGGCATCGCCTGGCGCGTCCGGATCGCGCCGATCTCGGCACCGGTGCCCTGCGTCGATGCTCGCATTGACACGCCGTCCGGCACGTTCAGGTGCTCGATCTCGACGCGGACGGTGCTGTTGCCGTCGTTGTCCGTCGCGGCCGGGCGCGGCGGCGCGGCAGTGGCGGCCAGGACCTGCGGCAGGCGTCCGCCGCGGGTCAGGTCGGGTGTTTCTCCGGTTTCACTCGCTGCAACCCGGCCGCCCCGGGTGAGGTCTGGCACCTCGGGGTCCGCCGTCGCGGCGGCGCCAGCTTGCGCCTTGCCCAACCGAGCCATCCAGGCCGCCGCAATCGCACCGCGGCGCATGGACTCGCCAACGGTGTCAGCCGGTCGCTCAATCCGTTGGGTGGCGACGGCAGCCGCGTAGCGCGGGTCAGTCGTGTTCTGCAGGATCGACAGCGCGGAGGCGGCTTGCGGGTCCAAGCCGCGCACCATTTCCTGATACAGCCCTTCGCGCTGCTGGGCGGCGCTGGCGCTGGACATATCAATGCCCGTTGCCCGGAAGATCGCGGCGCGACGGTCGGCGTGATGCTGGAACAGGCCATGCGCTTCGCCGCCGTCACCGCGAGCGCCCGCGTTCCCCAATCCTGCGGCTTCGACCTGCTCGGTTGCCACCATTGCAGACGCGCCAGCAGGGGTCAGCCCTTTGCCAACCCAGAAGTCGTACGCCTGCTTGGCTTCGGCGCTTTGGTTGACAGCAGCGCCGGATGTGCCCACTGATTGCAGGCTTGGGTAGTGGTTGTATTGGGCGCGCACCTGCCGGCTGGAGCGGTAAGCTTCCTGTGATGAAGGGCTGAGTTTCTCATAAACGCCCTGGCGGAAGTCGTCGCCGTCGCCGGGGCCGCCTGGTTCGCCGGCCAGTCCCGCCCGCATCCGCTCGGTGGCCGTGGTGTCAAGGTCAGGATTGAAGAACTTGCCAACGGCGTCCGCGCCGACCGCCTGGCGGGCGGCCCTGATCTTGTCTATAATGGACTCAAAGTCCTGGCCGAACTTGAGCAGCCGCGGCCCAGCATTCAAAGCAAGCGAGCCGACCGCCTCGATGCCCGTGCCGGCCTTCTTCCAGTCCACCTTCTCCAAGGCGCTTCCAAGATGATCGAAGCCCTGTCCGATATCGTCGCCGTGCTTGTCCACGTATTCCGACAAGCTGCTCAGCATCGGCGTCAGGTGCGGTTCCACCGCCGTCATAATGGACCGGCCAACCCGGTCCGCCGCGATGCCCATGCGCCCCATGGACTCGGTGAAGCGCTCCGCCGAGTGCTGGTTGTCGTCCGTGATCCCAGCCAGGCGCGCGGCCTCCTGCCGCAACTGCGCCAGGCCGTCTGCGCCGCGCATGAGGACCGGCAGGGCATCCGCCGATAGCCCCAGCGCCCCCAGCGCCGTCACGGCCGCCCGCGGGTCAACCTTGGCGATCTCTCGGATGTGGTCGGCCACTTGAGGCAGCACGTCCTCGGCCCGCTTGGCGCCGCCACCGATACCCTGAAGCCCGATGCCCCACTGCCGGAACAGCGCCGCCGCCTGCGGGGCCTTGCCGAACCAGGCGTCGGCCACGGTCTTGTTCAGGCCGGTCATCGCCGCGTCGGCCGTGTCGGCGGACAAGCCGACCATGCGCGCCGCGCCGCGGAGGCTGTCCATACCCTGCGCCGTCGTGCCGGCGATGACGGAGGTGTTCTTGAGGGCTACGCCGAAGCCGGCATACTGCTCGACCAGTTGGGCAAGGCCCGCCACGGTGCCGACGCCGGCCAGGACCCCCAGCTCGGGGACTGCGCTGCCTACAAGGCTCGTGATCCCGCTCAGGCGGCTCTGCACGTGCTGCCGCACCTGGTCGGCTTGGCGCGTGATGGCCCGCACGTCCAGGCTCGGCAGCTCGATGCCGCCCATGCGGCGGTTCAGGGTGCTGACGGCTCCGCCGGACCGATCGAGGTCCTTGCGGAACTTGTCGAGGTTGGCCGTGAACTTATCGACCGCGGCGATCTGGACGGCGATGCGGGGGTCAGCCATGGCAATCAGCCCTCAACCCGGGCGTGCTGGCCAAGTGCGCCGCCGCAGCACCTTCGCGGGCCTGCGCCTGCTCCAGGTCGAGGCGGACGCGGGGCAACACGGCATCAATGCACTCCACCGCGCGCCGCCGTAGCGCCTTGTCATCGAGGGTCAGCAGCTCAGCCCGGCGAGTTTCGGCGTGGCGGATCGCCGCGGCGATCGTCGCCGCGTCGGAACCCTCGGGCGGCCGCAAGGCCAGGATTTCAGCCAGCGTCACGCGAGCGACTCCCGCGGCGGCCCGCACCCAGGATGAAGGCGGCGACGCCCTCCGCGCTGTCCATGTCGGGTTGGGCAGCGTGGGCAACGCGAGGAACAGCAGAGGGTGCAGCGACGGCCACGGTGCGCGTCTTGGGGCGGGTCGATGCGACGAACGCCGCCACTGCTTCCGGCGTGTCCGCCGACGGAATGCGGCCTCCGTTGCTGGCAAAATGCTGGACGACTTCGGCAGGGTTGGGGACGGCAGAAGGTGATCCCCACCCCTTTTTGGCAGCCGCCGCCATGAACCGGGCGGCCTGCTCTGGCGTCTCGCAACCAGGGATGCGGAACGTGTCGGATGCAGTTGCACTCATGTTTTTGATTTCCTTTCCGTGATGGTTCGTGCGGCCTGGACGTAGTGGTCGGCACCCGGCCCGGCGCGGTTTTGCGCTTCGGCCAGGTTGCCCACCGCCATCAGCAAGCGGACCGCGGCAGAGGCGTCCATATCGGTCCCGAAGGCCAAAACCTCGGCGGCCGGGCGGTTGTGATCCGCGATCGCGCTTTGCATGATCGCGGCGCAGCGGGCGCGTTCGGCTTCGGTTCCGACCCGCATTCCTTCGACGTGCGCCAGGGCTGCAGTGGCGGCCAGGTCCGGCCCGGGGGAGGGCGCGGGCTGCGACCAGAATAAGGAGGGCCAGCGCATCACGGCGCCCTCGGTGTTGGAGTAGTTGCCGGGCCGATCCCCCTTGCTCGCTCCTGCGCCATGCCTCTTGCCGCGTCGTCTTGGAGGGGGGATTTCGCTGCCCGGTCGGCCCGGCGGGGACCGTCTCGTCAAGGCGGCAGCGCGGGAGAAGGTGCCAGAGCGGGACTTCACAGGCCGCTCCGCAGATGGGTGAACCCACGCGCATCGGGCGTCGGGTTCGGTGCTGGCGTCGGCAGCGCGTCCGGCGCGTCCCGCCGGCCCATCGCCAGGGCGAAGTATGCCGCCTCCAGGAAATCGGATGTTTCCTGCGCGTCGCGGACGGCGGCGGCATTGGCGGACAACTCGGCCGGGGAGGCGGTCAGCACGATCTTGCGCCGCTGGTCGAGCAACGAGTGCAGGTGATCCGCAACCTGCCTGCGTTCATCGGTGGACCTGTTGAGCGCGGCCTCGAAGCCCCAGCGATCAGGCGTGGCGGGACGGCAGCGCAGGATCGCGGCGGTGTCCATCTCAGGCGTCCCTGCGGCGGCGGGCGGACGGCCGGGGCGTGAGGGGCAGGCTGTCCGCCGCATCCAGCATGGTCCGCAGCGTGGCGGCTCGGATCAGGCCCTGCGCCAGCTCGAACGCCTGGGGTGCGGTCAGCGGAGCGGCGCCGGGGTCGATCTCAAAGCGGAGGTCATCGGTCACGCGGACCGGGAGCGGAGACAAGGACATCATACGGCAGTTATCGAGGGGCTTACTGGAAATCCGATCAGGGAAATTCAATCGGCCATTGGATTTCCCAGGATGGCGCGGAGCTGCTTTCGCCCAGGAAATGCCCTGCCGGTGCGAAGCGCGGCAGCGATCAGCCGGCGGCGACCATCCGCCACGATGTCAGCTTCGGCTTTCGCTGCATCACGCCGCGCCGACGCTGCCTGGTAGCGCGTGGCGAGTAGGTGGATCTCCTTGACGGCCGCATCGAGAGGCGCGGCGGCGAAGTACTGGTCGCGCAGGGCCCGGATCGAGGCGTCGCGCTGGCATCGTGCCTCCTCGTGCCACCATGCGCTGCCGCCGCGCTGCGCCAGCCCCAGCGCGGCATCCAGATCAAGGCCGGACGGCGCTTGATCCTCGTAGCGGTCAAGCCGCTCGGCCAGCCATTCGGCGGCATCAGGAGGCAACGGCTGGCCAGCTCGGGCAGCGTCGCGGACCTGGCGAAGCCGGTCTATGGGACGCGGATCAGGCATCGGCCGCCGCTCCCCTAGCCTGGACGTGCGCTGCAGCAAGCTCCGCCGCTTCCTCCCATTCAAAGTCTTGGATCGGCGGCTCGGTGAACGCGGGGTGGTCCGCCCAACTTGCATAACCTGATGGTGGCGGCGTGTCCTCGTCCAGTATCTCGGTGGCGCCGCGCCGTGCCCGCGTCACGAACTCGGCAACCAGCGGGCGGACAATTTCCATCGGCAGATGGCGCAGCATCAGCTCTGCCACGTCGTTAGCGCAGCCGTCGCACATTGCAGACAAGCCGGCCGGCTCAGAACCGATTGCGCCTTCTCTTCGGGTAACAGAACTCTCTGTTTGGGTAACAGAATTGTGGACGCCTGCCACTGGGGTAACAATTCCAGACCAGGCTCGGCCTGCTGCCAGCAGGGTCGCGTTGGACTTCTCCACATCCACCAAATTGCCCGAAAATACCAAATATCCCCGGTTCTTCCAGATGGTTACGGCTTTGCGAGACACTTTGTGCAGCCGGGAGAAATCGGCCTGTGTGACGAGGTTCGACATGTCGAAAAGGCTCCTTTGTTACCTGTTACCCAGTTTTTGGGGTCTGCAGCTGGAAACACATCGCGGGGTGCAATACCCGCGTTTCAGAAGGGGGGTCGGAAGGACCCGTGACCCCCCGGGGGCTCCCCTCGGGGTGGAGAAGGTTCCCCGTGCGGACAGGGATGGTCACACTTCCACCCGTCCCAGGGGTGCACCGGATGGTCCCAGGGTGGGCGGTGCGTGCATGGATGGGTGCAGCGGTGCGAGTGGTGCAGATGCCGCCTGGCACGCGATGGCACGCGTGTCTGACCATTGTGCTTACGCGCGAGATAGAACTCGGCGTCTGACAAGTGAAGCAGGATGAAACATGCTTCACTCCACTGTACGCACGCAGGCGAGGAAATAGAGCCATCATGGCGTAGGGCCGGGGTCGTCAGTGAAGTAAGGGGCTGCTTGGGGCTGCAATGCTCTGAAACATGCTTCATCCTGCTTCACCACAGCGGTCAGCAGCAGAGAGACGCCCGCATAGAATCGCCGTGGAGTGCCATCCTCGCGATGCTGGACGATCTTGAGACCCGCTACCGCTGCCGCCAGGTCACGACCGAAACTGGCGGCGTTCCCTGGATGCTCCCGCCCCTGTTCATCACACCAACGGCACCAGGCCCGATACAGTGTATCGCGCTGCACCTCATGTTCGGCCCCGACTACGCAGCAGTCGCGCAGGAACGCGCCGATCGGGCTGCCCAAATCCTCCAGGTCCCGCTGCGCCGCCGCCGACGATGCCGGCGGCACGAAGAACCCGCGCTTGTTCAGCCGCT
>CAXTFY010000329.1:0-6364 GCA_964243265.1 uncultured Acetobacteraceae bacterium
ACGGTCAGCCGCTCGAAGCGGGCCAGGCTGGTCTGCACGCCGCCGCTCGCGACCGTTGGCGGCAGCACGGCGCGCAGCAGGGCCTCCGTCTGGTGCATCAGGCCGTCGAAGCCCAGGCCGGGGTGGTACCACTCCAGCATCGTGAACTCGGCGAGGTGGCGGCGGCTGCCCTCCTCGCCACCTGCCTCGCCGTTGCGCCAGACCCGCGCCAGTTGGAACACCGGCCCGGCGCCGGCCACCAGCAGCCGCTTCATCGCCAGTTCCGGGCTGGTGTGCAGCCATAGCGGGATGCAGGCGCCGCCGGGCGTTTCCTGCTCGGTGCGGAAGGCCCGCAGGTGCACCTCCTCGCCGGGCGTGCGGACGGCGTAGGGCGTCTCGACCTCCGTGTAGCCGCGGGCGGCGAAGAAGGCGCGGACGGACTGGGTCAGCAGCGCCCGGCGGCGCAGGAACGGCAGACGGTCGGCCAGGCTTTCGGGGCGCCAAGGGGGGAGCGGCATCTCATCCAAAACAAAAGCATCCAACACGGGGACGATTTCTGCTCCCTCTCCGGGAGCTACGGCATTCACGCATCGTGAGTAGCTGTTTGCGGGAGGGTGCATCAGTCTGCAATGGCCGCGATCCCACCGCGTCATGCATCTGCGATACCGCCGCAGTGCGGCGCACCTCGCCATAGCCGCCTGCAAGCAGGTCCATCACACCGCCCCACCCTGGACCGGCATGAGACGCGCCATACCAGGCGTCACCACAGCAGCTCACGATGTGAAGGCCGTAGCTCTCGGAGAAGGCTGGCAGGGTTACGGGGTTACCGGGCGGACCGGCGCCCCGCGCACCTGCGGCATCAGGATCAGGTCCCAGATCGACGGCATCTCGCCCACCGGCACGTGCACCAGCGCCGGGGCGTTCAGTGCGAATGCCTCCCGCAGCTGAGCCTCCAGCTCCGCCGGGGTATGGGCGCGAAAGGCGGCGCAGCCGAAGCTCTCGGCGAAGCGGACAAAGTCCGGGTTGTGCAGGTTGCTGGCGATCATCCGGCCGCCATACACCTGCTGCTGGATGCGGCGCACGTTGCCGAAGGCGCCGTCGTCGAACACGGCGACCACCACGGCCAGGTTGTGCAGCACGGCCGTCGCCAGCTCCATGGCCTGGTAGGCGAAGCCGCCATCCCCGGCGATGCTCAGCACGGCGCGGCCGGGGCAGGCCGCCTTCGCACCCAGCGCCGTGCCATAGCCATAACCAAGATTGTCCTGATAGCCCGAGAAGAAGCTGCGCGGCCGGTGCACGGGGAAGGCTATGCGGGCGGCAAAGCCCATCTGCGTCACCTCGTCCACTAGGATGCCATCCTCCGGCAGCGCCGCCCGCATGGCGCGCAGGAAACCCATCTGCGGCTCCAGCCGTGTCAGGCGTTCGACCAGCCAGGCACGGTGCCCGGCCAGCTCGTCCTCCCGCGACGGGCGGACCGGGCTGTGGGCGGGCAGGCGGTCCAGCAGGGCGGACAGCCCGGCGGCGGCATCGGCAACGATGGCGCAGGCGGGCGGCTGGAAACGGCCGGGCTCCTCGGGATCGATGTCCAGCCGCACGATGCGCAGGTCCGGATCGACTCCCCACTGGCTCTGCTGCGGATACAGCCGGGTGCCGACCGCCAGCACGGCATCGGCGTCGGCCCACAGGCGGCGGCCGACGGGCAAGCTGACGGCCAGGCGGTGCCCGGTCGGCAGCACGCCGCGGCCCCGGCGGTAGGACACCACGGGGGCCTCCAGCAGCTCCGCCACGCGCCGCAGTTCTGCCGGCGCATCCTGCGCGCCGCCGCCGACGACGATCAGCGGGCGCCGGGCCACGCCCAGGATGCGGGCCGCCTGCTCGACCGCCTCGGGATCGACGGGTGGGACCACCGGGGGGATGGGGGAGACCATCGGCGCCGGGCCGCTGCGCGCCCAGGTGTCGATGGCGCACTCCAGCGCGACGGGGCGGCGGCGGCCGGACAGGGCAAGGCAGATCGCATTGGCGACCCGGGCCGACGCCTCGTGCGGGCCGGTGATGCGGGCGGCGTGCTTGGTCAGGTGACGCAGCATGCCGAGCTGGTCGGGAATTTCGTGCAAGTGGCCGTAGCCGCGGTCAATGGCGTGGGAGGGAATTTGACCGGCCAGCGCCAGCACCGGCGCCTCCATGCCCCAGGCGGTCAGCAACGCCGCCGCCGTGTTCAGGACGCCGGGGCCGGGCACCGCGGCGTAGGCCTGCGGGCGGCCGGTGGCCAGGGCCGCGCCGAGCGCCATGTAGGCGCCGGTCTGCTCGTGGCGCGCATGCAGCATCCGGATGCGGTTCTGCGCGCCGTGCAGCGCGTCGAACAGGGGATCGTTGTGGACGCCGGGCACGCCATAGACGGTGTCGATGCCATGGGCGGCCAAGGTCTCCACCACGGCTGCCGCCGTTGTCATCCGCTCCATCGTGCTGCTCCCGCTGTAGGTCCCGTATTCTTGACACGTTCCGGGACCAGCCATAGCAGTTGCGGAACGTAAGCCTGCATCAGCGGGCGCGTCCTGGGGGGATAACGGCCATGCGCCGCCGCTTTGCCGCACTGCTTGCCGCGGGCGTGCCTGTCGCAGCCCCGTTTTTTGCAGCCGCACTTGTCGCAGCCTGGACGCTCGCGCTGGCCGCTTCGGCCGCCGCGCAGGTCCGCATCGGCGTCACCATCTCCACCACCGGACCCGCCGCCAGCCTGGGCGTGCCGCAACGCAACAGCATCGCGCTGATGCCGCACGACATCGGCGGGGAGACGGTCGAGTACATCGTGCTGGACGACGGCGGCGACAGCACCCGGGCCGTCGCCAACACCCGCAAGCTGATCGATGAGAGCAACGTCGATGCGGTGATCGGCTCCTCGACCACGCCGGCGTCGCTGGCGATGATCGACGTGGCGGCGGAGAAGCAGGTGCCGATGATCTCGCTTGCCGCCTCCGCCCGGCTGATCGCGCCGATGGACGCGCAGCGCACCTGGGTGTTCAAGACGCCGCAGAACGATAGCCTGATGGCCGACGCCATCGCCGAGCACATGGCGAAGGCCGGGGTGCGGACGGTGGGGTTCATCGGCTTCAATGACGCTTACGGCGACGGGTGGCTGACCGAGGCGACCCGCGCGCTGCAGGCGAAGGGGATCAAGCTGGTTGCGGTGGAGCGGTTCGCCCGCAACGATACCAGCGTGACCGGGCAGGTGCTGAAGCTGGCCGCCGCTCGGCCGGATGCGGTGCTGATCGCCGGCGCCGGGACACCGGCCGCGCTGCCGCAGAAGGCGCTGCACGATCGGGGATATGCCGGGAAGTACTACCAGACCCATGGCGTCGCCAACATGGACTTCCTCCGCGTGGGCGGGAAGGACGTGGAGGGCACGATCCTGCCGGCCGGCCCCGTCCTGGTCGCGTCGCAACTGCCGGACAGCAACCCGATCAAGGCGCAGGCCGGCGAGTACGTGCGCCGTTACGAGGCCGCGAACGGCGTGGGCAGCGTTTCGACCTTCGGCGCCCATGCCTTTGATGCGGCGACCCTGCTGCAGTACGCCATCCCGGTCGCGCTGCAATCCGCCAAGCCCGGCACGCCCGAGTTCCGCGCCGCCCTGCGGAGCGCGCTGGAGGGCACGCATGAACTGGTGTTGACGCATGGGATCGCCGACATGACGGCGCAGGACCACAACGGCTTCGACGAGCGCGCGCGGGTGATGGTGACGGTGCAGGACGGGGCGTGGAAGCTGCTGCCTTGACGGCTTGAGCGTTCCCTCCGGCTGCTGCGGCCATCCGGGTCCCCCGCGTGCCTGCGCCGCTGCCTTCTGGGCATGCGGCCCCGGCGGGTTTACTTCCTCCCTCTATGCTCCCTGACCTTCCCGTTGCCGAAGCCCTCCCTGCCCTGCTGGCGGCGCTGGCCCGTGGCGGCAACGCCGTGCTGGTCGCCCCGCCCGGCGCCGGCAAGACCACCCTCGTGCCGCTGGCCCTGCTGGACGCCCCCTGGCGCGGCGACGGCCGCATCATGGTGCTGGAGCCGCGCCGCCTCGCCGCCCGCGCCGCCGCGACCCGCATGGCCCACTTGCTCGGCGAACCCGTCGGCGAGCGCGTCGGCTACCGCACCCGCCTGGATAGCGCCGTCTCCGACCGCACCCGCATCGAGGTGGTGACCGAGGGCCTGCTGGTTCGCCGCCTGCTCGGCGATCCCACCCTGGACGGCGTCGCCGCGGTGCTGCTGGACGAGGTGCACGAACGCGCGCTGGAGGCCGACCTCGCCCTGGCGCTGTGCCTGGACCTGCAGCGGGTGCTGCGCCCGGAGCTGCGCCTGCTGGCGATGTCGGCCACCCTGGACGGCGCCCGGCTGTCCGCCCTGCTGGACGCCCCAGTGATCGAGAGCGCCGGCCGCATGTTCCCCGTCGAGGTGCAGCACGCCGCCCGCGACATCGCCGACCCGCGCGACCTGCCGGACGCCCTGGCCCGTGCGGTCCGTGCTGCCCTGGCGGCCCATGCCGGGGACATCCTGGCCTTCCTGCCCGGCATGGGCGAGATCCGCCGGGCCGAGGCCGGCTTGGCGGGGTGCGGCGCCCTCGTGCTGCCGCTGCATGGCGACCTGCCGCCCGCCGACCAGGACCGCGCCCTGCGCCCTGCGGAGGGCCGCCGCGTCGTGCTGGCCACCAGCATCGCCGAGACCTCGCTGACCGTTCCCGGTGTCCGCATCGTCGTCGATGGCGGCTGGCGGCGCTCGCCGAGGTTGGACCAGGCGACCGGGCTGACCCGCCTGGCCACCCTGCGCGTCAGCCGCGCCGCCGCCGACCAACGCAGCGGACGGGCAGGCCGCGAGGCGCCGGGCGTTGCGATCCGGCTGTGGACGCCGGCGCTGCACCGCGGCCTGGCGCCCTATGACCGCCCCGACATCCTGGAGGCGGAACTGTCCGGCCTGCTGCTGGACTGCGCCGCCTGGGGCACGCCGCCGGGCGCCCTGCCCTTTCCCGACCCGCCGCCCGCCGGGGCGCTGGCTGCGGCGGCCGAGCTGCTCCGCGGCCTCGGCGCCATCGACGCAGACGGCCGCATCACGCCGCACGGCAATCGCATGGCGGCCCTGGGCGCCCACCCACGCCTGGGCGCGATGATGCTGTCCGCCGAAGGCCCGGAACAGGCGGCGCGGGCGGCCGAGCTGTCGGCGCTGCTGGAGGAGCGCGATCCCCTACGCGGCCGGGACGCCCCGGCCGATGTGCAGCTCCGGCTGGACGCCTTGGCCGGCGGCGGCGGCGAGGTGGACCGTGGGGCGATCAGCCGCATCCGCCGGCAGGCCGCGGCCTATCAGCGCCGGCTGCGGGTGGGCGCGGCGGCGTCGGGCGATCCGGGGCCGCTGCTGGCCGCGGCGTTCCCCGACCGCATCGCGCAGCGCCGGGGCGAGCCGGGGTCGTTCCGCCTGTCCGGCGGCGGCGGTGCCAGGCTGCCGCGCACGGACCCGCTGGCCAACGCCGCCCTGCTGGCGGTCGCCAGCCTGGACCTGAAGGCGTCGGCGCGCATCCGCCTTGCCGCGCCGCTCGACCCGGCGCACCTGCCGCCCAGCGTCGCCCGGCAGGTGACCGAGACCGCCGAGAGCGGCTTCGACTCCGTCACCGGCACCGTGCTGTCCCGCCGCCGCCGCCGTCTGGGCGCCCTGGTGCTGGAGGACCGCAACGTTCCGGCCGATCCCGCCGAAACCGCCCGCGTCCTGGCCGATGCGGTGGGACGCCGCATCGAGGCCCTGCCCTGGACCGACGCCGCACGGCAACTACAGGCCCGCGTCGCCCTGTTGCGCGGCATCGACGCCGCAACAGCGGACCTGTCGGATGCCGGCCTGGCCGCAGGGGTGGCGGATTGGCTCGCCCCGCACCTGCATGGGGTGTCGCGGCTGGCGGACGTGGCGGCGCTGGACCTGCACGGCATCCTGCGCGGGGTGCTGGGGTGGGAGCGTGCGGCCAGGCTGGACCGCGACCTGCCTACCCACCTGCCGCTGCCCGGTGGACGCGCCGCCGTCGATTACACGCAGCCGGTCCCCTTGGCGTCGGCCCGGGCGCAAGCGTTCTATGGCTTGACGGCATCGCCGTTGCTGGCGGGGGGGCGGGTGCCGCTGCAACTCGCGCTGCTGTCCCCGGCCGGGCGTCCGGTCGCAATCACGGCCGACCTTGCCGGGTTTTGGCGCGGCGCTTGGGCAGACGCACGCAAGGACATGCGCGGACGCTATCCCCGGCACGACTGGCCGGAGAACCCAGGCGCTACCGTATAGTCGTTGCTGTGCAGAAGGCCGCTGGCCATGGCGTGCGACCGATGCCCGCTCCTCCCTCTCCCTCCGGGAGAGGGCCGGGGTGAGGGGGCCTTGGCTGCGGAGCGGA
>CAXTFY010000330.1:0-6313 GCA_964243265.1 uncultured Acetobacteraceae bacterium
ACCGGATCGTGGTCAAGCGCATCACGGCCGAAGAGAAGACCCGCGGCGGCATCATTATCCCCGACACCGCGCAGGAGAAGCCGATGGAGGGCGAGGTCATCGCCGCCGGCCCTGGCGCCCGCAACGAGCAGGGCGCGATCGTGGCGCTCGACGTGAAGGCCGGCGACCGCGTGCTGTTCGGCAAGTGGTCCGGCACCGAGGTGAAGCTCGATGGCGAGGAGCTCCTGATCATGAAGGAGAGCGACATCATGGGCATCATCGAGGGCCAGCCCGCCACAGCCAAGGCCGCGTAACCAGCTCCCCGGTCACGGCCAACTCCTCGATCATAGTTAAGGATTAGACAGACATGGCAGCTAAGGACGTACGGTTTGGCGGCGAGGCCCGCCAGCGGATGCTGCGCGGCGTGGACATCCTCGCCGATGCGGTGAAGGTGACACTTGGCCCCAAGGGCCGCAACGTGGTGATCGACAAGAGCTTCGGTGCCCCGCGGATCACCAAGGACGGCGTGACTGTCGCCAAGGAGATCGAGCTGGCGGACAAGTTCGAGAACATGGGCGCGCAGATGCTGCGCGAGGTGGCGACCAAGACCAACGACATCGCCGGCGACGGCACCACGACCGCCACGGTCCTGGCGCAGGCCATCGTGCGTGAGGGCGCCAAGGGCGTCGCCGCCGGGCTGAACCCGATGGATCTGAAGCGCGGCGTCGATATGGCCGTGACCAGCATCGTGGCCGAGCTGAAGGCGCGCAGCCGCAAGATCACCACCGAGGCCGAGACGGCGCAGGTCGGCACGATCTCCGCCAACGGCGAGGCTGACATCGGCCGCATGATCTCCGAGGCCATGCAGAAGGTGGGCAACGAGGGCGTCATCACCGTCGAGGAGGCCAAGGGCATCCAGACCGAGCTGGACGTGGTCGAGGGCATGCAGTTCGACCGCGGCTACATCAGCCCGTACTTCATCACCAACGCCGAGAAGATGGTCGCCGAGCTGGACCAGCCGTACATCCTGATCCACGAGAAGAAGCTGTCCGGCCTGCAGGTGATGCTGCCGCTGCTGGAGACCGTGGTGCAGTCCGGCCGCCCGTTGCTGATCATCGCCGAGGACATCGAGGGCGAGGCCCTGGCGACGCTTGTGGTGAACAAGCTGCGTGGCGGGCTGAAGGTCGCGGCCGTGAAGGCGCCGGGCTTCGGTGACCGCCGCAAGGCCATGCTGGAGGACATCGCCATCCTGACGGGTGGCCAGGTCATCAGCGAGGACCTGGGCATCAAGCTGGAGAGTGTCACGCTCAACATGCTGGGCCGGGCCAAGCGGGTGCTGATCGAGAAGGAGAACACGACGGTCGTCGAGGGCGCCGGCGGGTCCGACGAGATCAAGGGCCGCTGCGGCCAGATCCGGGCGCAGATCGAGGAGACCACCTCGGACTACGACCGCGAGAAGCTGCAGGAGCGGCTGGCCAAGCTGGCTGGCGGCGTGGCGGTGATCCGGGTCGGCGGCAGCACCGAGGTCGAGGTGAAGGAGCGCAAGGACCGCGTGGATGACGCCCTGCACGCGACCCGTGCGGCGGTCGAGGAGGGCATCGTGCCCGGCGGCGGCGTCGCCCTGGCGCGTGCCAGCCTGATCCTGGCGCAGTTGAAGCCGGAGAACGAGGACCAGCGCTTCGGCATCGAGATCGTCCGCAAGGCGGTGCAGACGCCGCTGCGGCAGATCGCCGAGAATGCTGGCGAGGACGGTGCGGTGATCGCCGGCAAGGTGCTGGAGAACGGCGACTACAACTTCGGCTTCGACGCGCAGACGGCGGAGTTCAAGGACATGGTTGGCGCGGGGATCATCGACCCGACCAAGGTCGTGCGTACGGCGCTGCAGGATGCGGCCTCGGTCGCCAGCCTGCTGATCACCACCGAGGCGATGATCGCCGAGCGTCCGGAGAAGAAGGCTCCGGCCGGCGGCGGCATGCCTGGCGGCGGCGGCATGGGCGGCATGGGCGACATGGACTTCTAAGTCCAACCCGTAACGTGCCAAGTACGGAAGGGGCGGACCGCAAGGTCCGCCCCTTCTTGTCTATGCAGATTTGACGAAGGGTGTTGCGTTTCTGCGCCAGGCCGCCGAATCGGGTGGTGTGTCACGTCGGCGCGATTGACACAACGGTTTGATTCTGCGCCCATGCACAATCAATCGTGTTTTTGACTAGCCTTGCTGCGCTTCCGCTGGCTTCGGGTGCCCACAAGCCGTCCAAAGGCCCGATTGTCGTGTGATCCTGCGCCGTTGCAGGGCGCCAAGACGGAGAGTGACGCAGTTATGGCTACCGGCACCGTTAAGTGGTTCAACGCCACCAAGGGCTTCGGCTTCATCATGCCACAGGACGGCAGCAAGGACGTGTTCGTCCACATCACCGCCGTGCAGGCCGCCGGGCTGCGCGGGTTGGATGAGGGGCAGAACGTCTCGTTCGACGTCGTGATGGAACGCGGCAAGGCCGCTGCCACCAACCTCAAACTCACTTAAACCCCCCACGCTACCTGTCGCGACGGCGCGGCGGGCGTATCACCAAGCACGCGGCTCGGCCGGGTGTTCCGAGGAGAATGGATTATGGCTGTCGGCACCGTGAAGTGGTTCAATGCCACAAAGGGCTTTGGGTTTATCATGCCGCAAGACGGCAGCAAGGACGTTTTCGTCCATATCACGGCGGTGCAGGCGGCCGGGCTGAATGGACTGAACGACGGCCAAAAGGTTAGCTACGAGGTTGCGATGGAGCGCGGCAAGGCGGCTGCGACCAACCTGAAGCTGGCCTAGCTCGGCGCGTCTGCCGGGCCGCCTGTGATCAGGCGGCCCGGCAGGTGCTCATTCACCGGTCCAGGACGCCGAGCTGACGCCGGCCGTCATATCGCTGCGCTCGACCGGCGTCACGTTCGACGCTTGGGACTGCTGCATGATGCCCATGACTTGCTCGGCCTGCTCCTTGGACGTGACGCGCACGGCGAGCACCAGCGTGCCGTCAGCGCCCTTTTGGTTGCGGCCGTCCACCCCTGCCTGATCCGCGGCTTGCCCACTGGCATTGGCTGCAGCCGCCGTTCCCGCGCCGACCAACGCCGCGCCGCCGATCGCCAGGGCCGCGGCGCCACCTGTGGCAATGACCGCGCCCGCCGTGGCCACTGCACCTGCGTATCCCGCCATGCTGGTGCCCATGGTCCGCAACTGCGCCATGTCGATGTGGTCGGTCGGGTTCCTCGCGCCCTCGGTCGGCGTCGGAGAGGCTGCCCGGTCTTCAGGCATGCTGAAGTCGGCCCGGTCGTAGCCGACCAGCGTTAGGCCAGACACCGCGTCCTGAAGCGCCGCGTCGTTCGGGAACGTGCCCTGCACTTCCGTAACGGACGACGCCAGGGCTGGACCCTCCTTGGAGCCGTCGGTTGCTGTTCCACTCATGCTGAATTCTCCTGCTGTTTATGGCCAACGCAGCAAGGGCCGACGCTGTTCCCGCACCCGCGCCGGCCCTGTGGCGCGACGAGGCTCCTGTCCTGTCTCCCCATGCCGAGCTTGATGGCGTCCATGCGACACCGCCATCCCGGGGCATGGCGTGCCGCTGGTCGAGCATGGCGCCGACAGGGACGGCGTGCGCCCCCACGCCATCGAGCCATGCCAAGGTTACCTCGGACGGCGGTTAGCGTCAGCGGACCAAGATCATCGCGCCGCAGCTCGCGTCCACCGGAGCGCCTGCCAGGGTATTCGCCGGGGCGAAGCGGGCATGGCAGGCTGCGTATCTCGAGTCGGGGTCACCGATCAGGTGCCGGCTCTGCTGCGCCGTCCGCCGCATGGTGGCCTGCGATGCGGCGGCGACTCCGGGCAGGGCCAGGAGATGCTCCGCCTCGCGCCGCACGCGTGCCAACAACAGGGCCGGCGGCGGCGTGTGGTTGGCCGGAACGGCGGGCACGTCCCATTCGAAGAACGTCTCCATCCCCTTGCCGACCAGGCCGCCCAGCACGTTGCCGCGGCCGCGCGCCTGCTTGAGGCAGAACTCCTCGAACGACCGGCCGTAGTAGTGGTTCAACTGGGCACCGGGCTGGGCGGGCGGTGGCACCAAGCCATCCTGGGCGCAGACGGGTTCAAGGGCCGAGTTGACCATCAACGCGTCCAGCGGCTCCGGCACATGCACCTGCCGCATCGCCGTCACCTTCGACAGGCGAACCAGGCATTTCACCAACGGACTGGGCTGCGAATGCTGAAACCGCTCCAGCAGCAGGCCCAGTGTCCGGCGCACCTGGCCGCCACTGCCGAAGAACTGCCAGTTGAGCGCCAGCGCGGCCACGTCTCCCGCCGGATCAAGCTGCCGCAGCGCGGCGAGCAGCGGCAGCAGGTGGAAGTCGTACTGCACGCCCGGCACCACGAACTCGTCGGCATCCAGGTAGGCCACCCACTCATAGCGCCGCAGGTCCCGCAGCAGGTGGATGGAGTGCTCGTACGCCTTGCCCTGCGGCGGCACATGGCGGGAGACCTGGTTGTGGATCACGGTGACGCATCCGGTGCGGCCCAGGGCCTCAAGCAGCGGGCCGGAGTCGTCGCTGTTGTCGTTCGTGTAAAGGAAGACATGCTCGAACCCGACCGCGCGCTGGTGCGCAACCCACTCGACGAGGTAGGCGCCCTCGTTCTTCACCGCCGCCACCACGGCGGCCGTGCGGGTCGGCGGGATCGCGCGCATCAGATCGAAGTTGGCCTGCTTCAAGGGCGGCCATGGGTCCCAATCGGTGATCAGCTCGTCCAGTTCCGGGCCGAGCACCTGATGGGCGGGATCGGGCGGCACTGGGCCGCCGCCGGTCAGCGCGGCCACGTTCTCCCGAAGCGCGTCCCGAAGCGTCCGGCCGGGAGCCTGCCGCGTTAGCCCACCTTGGTGATCGCCCACTTCGCCTGTTGCACCCCGTCCGCCTGTCCTGTCAGCACGACCTGCTGGCTGCGTTGCGGCTCCGATCCGCCGAGGTAAACGCTCTCCTCCAGCGACACCTGCGCGCCCTCCGCCTTGAAGCGCCAGGCGCTGCCGCCGGGCAGCCGGAGCATAACACCTTCCGCCTCGCCTTGCATGGCCGCAGTCACCGAGGGGTGCAGGTGGAACCGCACGGCGTATCCCTGGGGCGTGGGCGCCTCCACGGCATCCTCTCCGCGGATGTCCTCGCCGCTTTCGGCCATGTATAACCGGCGGCGATGCACGGCGCCGAAGGCTGGCTTATAGCCGTCGTGGCTCGCCTCCAGCCAGTGTGCGCCGTTGGCCTCCTGCCGCTGCACGTCCACTTGGACGGGGTGGCGGCCCAGCCCGGTTGCGCGCAACTCGGACGAATTGGTGTCGGCGATCACCAGGGTGGAGTGAGCGGCGCTGGCACGGGTCGCATCGCGCCAGGCCGGGCCGGCCGCCGGGGCAGCGCCGCAGTTGACGACCAGGCGCTCCTTGCCGACCGACAGCTCCAGCGACAGGGTGCCGGCATGGGCCAGGCGGTCCAGGCCCGGCGGCGGCGGGGCGCCGCAGTCCACTACCAGCACGCTGCGCCCGGCCTGCAGGCGGTGGAAGCCACCCTCGGTCAGCCCGGCCGGCGCGCGGCCGCCGCGGCCGGCCTGGATCAGCACCAGGTCGATCAGTGCCGAGTGCTCCTCCTTGGCGCCGTTGAACAGCGCCAGGCCGCCGTCACCGTGGCGCAGGGCGCGCAGGGCGGGAGCCATCCGCTCAATGGCTGAGGTCAGCGCGGCCGGGGGCTGCACCTGGGCGGCCTGCATCAGGGTGCGGATCTCGGTCAGGTCCTGCAAGGCCGCCAGGTGCGCGGCCGGGCTGCGTTCGGCGTGGCAGCCGTCGGGCAGCACCTGGCGCGCGATCTCCGGCGGCAGGAACCGCAGGGTGCGGGTCAGGAACGCCGCATGGTCCGGCAGCGCGACCGCCGCGGCGATCAGCCCCTTGAGGGCGGTCAGGGCGCGGGCGTCCGGCTCCTCGGACGGGAGCGAGGCGGCGAGCATCCGGGCATCGGCGACCAGCCGGGCCATCATGCGGCTGCGGAAGCCATCGTCGGCGCTGGCGGCGAAGAAGTCGTAGTGGCCCAGCCAGGCGGCGATGCGGGCGCCGGCCACATCCGGTCGGTGCGCCAGGCGCTCCAGGTGCGGGGCGGCGATCCAGTCGGCCACCAGGGCGCGGGCGCGGGCGCGGGCGGCGTCGGTGCCCAGGGCACGCAGGTCGCGCAGCCAGGTGAAGCCGTGGGCGTGGGCGCGCAGCAAATCATGCCCAGACGTGTCGCCCCAGCCACCCGGAGCGAGGCGGCGGACGCCGCCGGCAAACTCCATTTCGTCCTT
>CAXTFY010000331.1:0-6259 GCA_964243265.1 uncultured Acetobacteraceae bacterium
GCGTGGCGGCCGTCGGTGATGACGGCGAGCAGGATGTCGTCGCCCGGCTCGGGTGGGCCGTCGCGCTCCTCGATCAGCTTGATGCGCTGGTCCAGCACGCGCTGGTATGCCTTGAAGGCCGCGCTGGCAGGGGCGGTCACAATCTGGCGCTTGCCGGTCCGCAGCTGCGGCAGGCGGAGGTAGCCGCGCAGGTCGTCCTTCAGCACGACGTCCATGACCTGGCGGACCATGGCGATCAGGTCGGGCACGTTGACGAACTCGGCGAAGCGCGTCACCGGCTTGTATCGGCCGGAGGGCTGCAGCTCCAGCTCGGTGCGGCTGTCGCCGAACAGGGACGCCCAGGCGTCGAACTGGTGGATGCCGCGCTCATGCAGCGCATGCGGCTGCAGGAAGCGCTGCACGCTGAACATCTCGCCCATCGTGTTGGTAATCGGCGTGCCCGATGCGAGGATCAGGTGCCGCATGGGCTGGGTGAGCGCGATGAACTGCGACTTCACGTGCAGGTCCCAGGCGCGCTGCGAGCCGTCGGGATCGACGCCCTTCAGGCTCATCATGTTGGTCGGGAACGCCAGCTTGCGCATCGCCTGCGCCTCGTCGACCAGGATCTGGTCGATGCCCATCTCGGCGATGGTCAGCATGTCGTCCTTGGCCGTCGCCAGCGCCTCCAGCTTGGCGACCAGCAGCTCCTTGGCGTGCTCGATGCGCTTCGTGGTGAAGCGGTCGTCACCGCCCACCTTGGTCAGTAGATCCTCGTACGCCTGCACCTGCTCGGCCACCAGGCCGCGCTCGAACCAGGCCGGGGCGGCGAGGAACTTGAAGGCGCTGTGGGTGATGATGATGCAGTCCCAGGTCCCCGTTGCGGCGCGGGCCATGAACCGGGCGCGCTTGTCTTTGGCGAAGTTCTGCTCGTCGGCCACCAGGATACGGGCGTTCGGGTAGAGCATCAGGAACTCGCGCGACGCCTGGGCCAGGCAGTGGCTGGGCACGGGCATGATCGGCTTGCTGACCAGGCCGAGCCGCTTCTGCTCCATGACGGCCGCGGCCAGCACGAAGGTCTTGCCCGCGCCGACGCAGTGCGCGAGGTAGGTGTTGCCGGTGCAGACGATGCGCCAGATCGCCCGCTTCTGGTGCGCGCGCAGCGAGATCACCCCGCTGGCGCCGGGCAGCAGCAGGTGCGAGCCGTCGAAGGCGCGCGGCACCAGGTTGTTGAACCGGTCGTTGTACAAGCGGGCCAGCCGGTCGGTGCGGTCCGGGTCGGTCCACACCCAGCGCTCGAACGCCTCCTTGATCCGCAGCAGCCGCTCCCTGGCCGCCTCGGTCTCCTTCTCGTTCAGCTCGCGGACTTCCTTGCCGTCCACCAGCTTCGTGTCCCAGATCTGCGGGGCCGAGCTGTTCAGCGCATCCTGCAGCAGCAGCCCGGCGTGCCGGCGCGCGGTGCCCCACTCGGAGGTGGCCGCGGCGGCGCCCTCGAACCGGCTGTGGTCCACCGACCAGATGGCGGCCTCCACAGTGTGCCGGACGTGCGTCGAAACGCCGATCACCTCGGCGCTGAACCGCTCGATGTCGCCGGTCGGCAGCCATGGCCCGCCCAGGCGCGCGGTGATGTCCGACGGCCGCAGGTCCTCGGGCTGCACCTGGCGCAGCGCTTCGGCGTTGCGCGGGTAGCGCGCGTCGATGGCCGCCGCCGCTTCCGCCGCGGCGAGCTTGGTGCGGACGGGTCCGGACAGGTAGGCGTCCGCCGTCTCCCACATCTCGACCGCGCCCATGCTGAGCGCCGGGTTGAGGAACACCGCCCCGCCCAGTTCCGCCACCACCTGCTCGCGCGGCTTGCCCAGCAGCTCCGCCATGCGGTCCAGGTCCACGCATCCGACCTCGTGCAGCGTCACCGCCAGCGCATCGGCGGCGGTCACGACCAGGCGCTCGGCCGGGGGATGGATGACGCGCTCAGTGAAGATCGGCCCCATCGTCGCGGTGCCGGTCTCCTCGTCGTAGCTCTCGATCGAGGACACCAGCCAGCAGTCGGGGTCGTCCAGGAACGGCTGCAGGTTGGGCCGGCGCACCGTCTCGCGCTCCGCCCCGGTCTTCGGGTCCGTGCTGATGCTGACGCTGGTGAGGTTGATCGGCCCGAAGTTGCGCTTGAAGGTGGTGTAGGCGACCTTCAAGCGGATCTGCGCCGCGCCCCAGGGCTCGTTCATCTCCTGGGCGCGCAGGACGGCGCGGGTCCAGTCGCGCACCGGGATCAGCGCGTGCAGGATGCGGGCGTGCTTGGCCGGGATGCCCTCGCTCCCGGCCCGGCGCACCTGCACCGGGACGGGCAGGCCGTCCAGCACCTGCACCAGCGCGCCGTCCAGCACGAGGTAGCTGCCCTCCTTGACCGTGGCGCCCTCGGCGGCAGTGCCCACCACCAGGCGCTTCGCCGCCGTGCGGGGGGCGATGGGGGCGGACGGGGTCAGGGGGTGGACGGGCATAGGGAGGTTTGCGATGCACCGGTTCAGGGCAGCCGCGAGCGCCTCGCCCGTCTCGCCGCGGCAGGAGTAGGTGGGTCCGAACGGCCCGCTGGTGCGGGCATGGGCGCCCAGCACCTGGGCCGGGTTCTCAGCGAAGTAGCGGTTGATGCGCAGCGCGTCCTCGCCGTCCTCGGCGGGCAGCACCTCGGTCAGCGTGTCCCACGCCGTGCCGTTCGGGGCGGTGCCAGCGGGGCGGCGCTGGAAGAACAGCACGTCCACCACGACCTCGGTGCCTGCGGCCTCCTTCATGCTGCCGGCAGGCAGGCGCACGGCGCCCACCAGGTCGGCCATGCCCGCGATGTGCTCACGCGCGGTCGTGTCCACCTTGTCCATGGTGAACCGGCTGGTGACGAAGGCTGCGAGGCCGCCCGGCTTCAGCCGCTCGATGCTGCGCGCGATGAAGTAGTCGTGCAGCGTCAGGCCGAGCCTGCCCGCGGGGTCGAGGGCCTTCACCGTGCGGTCCGAGAAGGGTGGGTTGCCGATGGCCAGGTCGAAGGTTTCGGCGACGCGGGCCTTGGTGAAGTCCTCGTTCCTGACCCAGGCGTCGGGGTGCAGCAGGGTGGCGATGGCCGCGGTGCAGGGGTCCATCTCGATGGCGGTGGCGCTGACCTTGCCCGCCAGCGCCTCGGGCGCCGCCGCCAGGAACAGCCCGGTGCCGCAGCCCGGCTCCAGCACGCCGCCGCCCTGGAAGCCCATGCGGGTGACAGCTTGCCAGACCGCGCGGACGATGAACTCCGGCGTGAAGTGGGCATACTGCGTCGCCCGCCGCAGCCCGGCCATCTGCTCGGGCGTCACCTCCTGCTCCAGCGCGTTGCCGAGGTCCTCCCAGCCGGGGCGGAACGCCTCACCGGCGTTCCGGAACAGGCCGTTGGCCAGGTCGGACGCGCCGTAGCCGACGAACCGGCTGAGCACGTCCTGCTCCTCGGGCGTCGCATGGCGGCCGTCGCGCGTGATCTCGCGCGCCAGGCGGATGGCGGCGAGGTTGTCGGCGGCGCGGGCCTTCCAGCCGCGGGCCAGGGTGCGGTCGCCCAGCAGGCGCCAGTTGCGGGCCGGCACCCGCTCCGGCTCCGGCGCGGCGGGCGCCTCGTCCTCGAACTCCGGCTCGCGGAAGCGCAGGCCGCTGCTGGCGGCGTCGAGCGTGAGGCCGCCGGACAGGGCGGTGCTGTCGAACAGGGACAGGGTGAGCTGGGACGAGGCGGATGCGGGCTTGGTCATGGGTGGTCCTGTGCTGGAAGCGCGTCAGGCCCGGCCGTCGCAGGGACGGCCCTCGGCCAGCGAAGCTGGCCGCTCCTTCGGAGACGGATCGCTTCGCGATGGCGCCAGGTGCGGATGGGTGAGGGATGCCGGTCGCGCGGGACCGGCGGCGGGCAGGCGAGGTTAGGCGGGCAGCGGCGGGGCGGGAGGCGTGCTGGCGGCGGCGATGGCGTTGCGGGCGCGGGCCGGGGTCATCAGGCCGAAGCCGACCAGGGCGGCATCCGGCGTGCGCCAGGTCTTGCTGTGCGGGCCGCGCATGATCGTCACCGGCTTGAACCGCCAGCCGAGCAGGCCGCCCTTGCGGTCCAGCTTGCGTTCGATCAGGGCGACCCGCCGGGGTGGGTCGGCGTCGTCATCGACGCGGTAGCCGTCGCCATGGCGGGATACCTTGTAGGCGGTGGTCACGGTCGGCGCGGGCATGGCTCTCTCCGGGTCGGCAAGCGCAGGCGGCCCGGGTGCCGGGGAGGGCAGCCAGGCTCTGCAGCGCGGGTGGGTGCGGGGTCGGCTGGTTGGACCGACAACTGCGGGCGGGGCGTTCCCCGCCGTGCGTCAGGCTGGTCCGGTCAGGGTCCGGATCATGCGGTCGATGCCCGCGCCGTCCGGGCGGCTGCGATCGGTCCGGGGGGCATAGGCCAGACTGGCGTGCTCCGGGCAGTAGGGCTTGCCCGGCGCCGTGCCGGCTCCGCAGAACCGGAAGCCGGGACGGCCCGGTTCGCCCAGCGGCCAGCAGCACGGGTCGCCGGACCGGCCGCGATATACCTGCGTCGGTGGTGGAGGTGGCGGCGGCGCGGCCGGGGCGCGCACCGGCGCTGGCACCGATGGAACACCCGCGGCCTTGGTCAGTGGCGGCAGGGTCGTCTTGGGCGCCCGGGGTTGACGCGGCGTGTGGGCATCCTTGATCGGGCTGGGACGGCCCGGCAGGTCCAGGCGGTGCGCCTTGCCCACGACGGCGTTCTTGGTGATGCCCATGCGGCGGCCGATCTCGGCCGTGGAATGGCCCTCGTCCCACAGGGTCCTCAGGCGGATGATGGTCTCGTCGGACCAGTCGATGCTCGCGGTCATGGCAGCTCCTGCCGGGCAGGGATTGCTGGGGCGGCGCTACCAGGCGCCGCAGGTGGCCTCGATCAGGGCGCGCTCGATGTCGTTGACCGCGGCAAGCGCCGTGCGGTGCAGCGCCGACCCTTCGCGGGCGCGGGCGACGACGTGCGCCCAGGCGTCCTCGTCGCCGCCGAACACGGCCGAACCCTCGCTGGGGCCGGCGATGCGGTGCAGCTGCAGCAGCATGCCGCCGTCCGGGGCCGGGCCGGCGTCGATCACGCCCCAGCCCTCGTCGGCGGCGACGCTGTTGTCGAACGGCGCGGCTGGGTCGGCCGGAATGGTCATCAGGACCTGCATCGGGGTCTCCTCCTTCTCCGTCTCCATCATCGAAGACCTCCCCCCGGCGCCGCTGCCGGCCGGCCGGGGCAAAGGCGCGGCCTGGCGCAGCCGGGGCGCGGGACCACAGCCACGCGCAGCCGCCGCTTGGCGGGGAGCATGGCGCGGACCCACCCCTTGCCCCGGACGGACGGGCTGCGGCAGCCCTTTCCCGCCTCCGCCTCCTTCACGGCTTCCGCCCCTCCTCATGTCTCGCTGTATCCGCACAGCGCCCGCCAGGCGTCGTGCGTCCGTCCATCGGCCAGCAGCGCGATGGCCTCGTGCTGCCGCTGCTGCCGCGCCTCGGCCTCGCGCAGCAGGCGAAGCAGGCCGTGGACGCCGATCCGCTCCGCCTCGGCGTCGAGGGCACGCTCCCGCTCGTCGGCCGCCGCCCTCCAGCGCGCCTGCACCGTTTCGCGGAACTGCACGAGCTCGTCGTGGTGCGCCTCGAACCCCTCCGTGTCCTCGATGTCCCACAGGGGATCGCGCAACCAGCCGGCCTTGAGCTGCTCGATGTCGCGCCGGGTCTTCATGGCCGTGGCCCCTGCCCGCCCGGCAGAGCGGCCGGCGCGGTGGCGGCGAAGCTCAGGACGCGGCGCGCCCACATCACCTTGCGCTGCCGCTCCCGCGCCTGGGCCAGCAATGCCAGGGTGTGACGGGCCTCTCCGTGGCGGTCGTAGTTGGCGCGCGCGTCGGCGAGATGCGCGTCGCGCTCGGCCCGGTAGCGGGCCAGCGTGGCGTGGGTCGGTTTGGCAAAGCGGCTGGGCATGGCTGGGGTCCTCCATGGTGGCGTGCCCATTCGGTGCCGCCTGGGGTTAGGCCAGGTTGTTGCGAACGGCGGGCGCGCGTTGGAAACGGCGGGGGCGGCCTGCTCCGTGGCCGGGTCGGCTAGGTCGGGCCGGTAGCGTCACCCGTGGCGCCGGCAGGCAGGGTCCACAGGCGCGGAGGCACCAGCACCGGCTCATTCCAGCCTGGCTGCATGGCCCGCCGCGCCAGGTCCGGCTGCGCCAGCGCCGCGGCGAACGGCCGGCCGCGGTCAGCCAGTTCCACCACGTTGCGCCCGCGCTGAATCGTGCAGCCGAAGC